>NVWB01000158.1 GCA_002733575.1 Blastopirellula sp.
TACGCCGGGCGAGATTTCCGGCTGACCGATGTGCATGGGACGGTAGCGAAGGAGATTTTGGCTTAGGGTGGGTTGAAGTAGGATTGATGCGAATCATTCCGGGTAACACCGCCGACGATTCCGGAGTTGACTACGCTTCGGGATCAAACAAATTCGGAACGTCGTCGGTGTCGCCGCTAGGCGATCCGAGGTTACAGCGGCTTCATTACGTTGGCTAAGCAGACTGAACGATTTCGTGCAGTGGAAAGGCTTTCTTAGCGGCATCGTATAGTTCTTGATAGTTCTCTCGAATAATTAGACGCCTATTCTCAATCTCTTCTAACATTTCAGCGATTGCTTCATCCTTCACATCTTTCGGAAGGACACCGCCTTTAGGTATGCCCATATATCTTGGTGGATTATCAGCTCGTACATCGGACAAGTCCGCATGGCGAAACCAAGCATCACCTGATTCAAAATCTTCATATACTTTTGCTTCAAATAAATCCATTTGTTTCAGAGCTAGATCTCGAAAAGTCTCTGGAGAGGAGAGGTATACAAGAATTTCCTCATTGACCTCAGCACGAGCCTTACTTTCAAACGTTGATACTTTACACTGATACCCTTGAGATTGTTTGGTGATCGTTACTGAATTCGTCTGATCAGGCAAACTTAAACTAAAGCCTACGTTGCGATTCAAAGGGTTTGTGATTCTCTTAAAACTCATCGAAAAATTGATATCGTTGGTTCCGCTAACTGTTGACCAATAGTAATACACAACAGCACCCCAGCCTTCGCTTGGAGCATAATTAGCAGAAAGTGCCAGGGAATTAACATGATCTATTTCACCTGCATGAACTTGGGAACGAGGCCCACTAAGACTTAGCGAGATGGTATGCTCATCGCTTAGATTACCCTCCTGCAAAGATTCCCAACGCTTGCTTGTATTATGCTTGGTAAAGGGTTGGATAATTGAAGACGAAGGATTGATTTTAGATGCGGCCCTATCGATTTCTGTCGCGAATTCCTCAAGTGAGGCATCCTTAAAATGAAAATCAGCTAAAGTCAGTGGTTTAACAATGGGTGCTGGTGGAGGAGTGGGCACAGCCGTTTGATTACATCCAACAGAGAGGATTAGCATCACCAAACCTAGAAGTATTTTTATTCGCATCTGCATTCTTGATTTCTATAATAAAGCAGGGTTGGTAGAGCAATTCAAGAGTATTTTTAATCAAACACAGGCAAGCCTCTGCCGTTTCAAGTGTTTGTTGTCCGTTTTGTTGGGTATGTGAAACAATAGAAATCAATATATCACAACAGCTAACTATCTACCACAAAAAGCCCGCAGCAAATCCGTTCGTGGGTTTCGTGTTTTTCGTGGCAAAGCCTTCTCTTCTTGGAATGAGGTTTCACGCGTAACGTACAAAGTAATAGTCACCCTAAATCCCAGACCACGATTGCGAAAATTGCCATTGCCATATAAAGCATGGCGACAAGAATCCCTAGCCAGAAGTCTGGCCAGTCTTTGCTAGATAAGCCTCGAAACAAGGCAACCAACCCGATCAACGCAAACGGAGAAGCCCAGCCTTTGCCGATCAACAACACCCCAATGGCCGACGTTATGAAGAGCAGACCCATGATTGAGAAGCGGAGGTTCATGAGCAGGGTGCCTGTTTCTCTTTAGGAATTAGGGACAGGTGAATACTCGAACTTAACGATTTGGTAACCTTCTTTACAGTTAAGATAGAAGGTGCATAAGTTGTTTTCCCTGCGACCTTGGCTATGAAATTCTATTTCCACAATGGCATCAATACGCTTGTCATAACTACGGTCGTTATACTCTAAGTAGTGAATTTCTCTCTCGTAAGATAGGATAACAGCCATAGGTCGGCCCATCTCAGCATGACGTTTTTTTATTGAAGCAGTGAATTGTTCCACTGTGCCCAGGTACCTCATCGGCGTAGTAAGCTGGCTGTAAAACTTTTCGTAATCTTCATTGAGGAGTAATTTAAAATGCTCACGTGCCGCATCTAAACAATCAGGGTCGTGTTCCCATCTTGTTTGATAAACTAGACAATCCCTTATTGCCAGGGGAACCGAAACAGTCATGACCAAAGCAACATAGGCAATTGTGCCTACTCCTATCATTAGGATCTTGTCAATAATTTCTTTCTCTGGTGGAAGATCGAAAAAACCAGGTTGATCTAAAATAATAAAAACTGTCATCGCTATAGTGATTGCGATCAAGGCAGTAAGA
Source organism: Blastopirellula sp. (assembly GCA_002733575.1). Taxonomy (GTDB): domain Bacteria; phylum Planctomycetota; class Planctomycetia; order Pirellulales; family Pirellulaceae. The sequence continues at coordinate 2,237 of NVWB01000158.1, forward strand.
AGCTTCCACCAATTCAACATCGCACCAATATACAGTAACGCAAATGGAGCAATCAAGACTGAGAACAGGCTCCCAGCGATAGTCGCTTTGGATTGAACGAGAGGCATAAAGTTAGTATCACTTTTCAGGAGGGCTATGAATCAAGAGTGTCAGAATCTCTAATCCAAAAACTTAGACCCTATTTTCAGGTCTGATAGATCATTGATTCCACACACATTGTAACCTGAGTTGACGAGGATGTCATCTTTCATATGAAAGTACCACTCGTTGCTATTGCCTGGTTGGTGATGGTCAAACAAGTAGACAAAGCTATGGTCATCAAAAAGATTCGGCGGGCCAAAGCAATCAAGTAACATTTGCTTTGTTACTTGACCACATTTCATTTCCTCTTCAAGAGCAAGTGCTACTTTCTTGAAGCTTGGGCCACGTGATGTACTTTGTTCGGTTTCACGGAACGCTTTGACCAGGTCTCTAATGCGTGGTTTATTCATCCCAAGTAATACTACATTTAGGCAGTGCTGCCTGTAATTTCTCGACGCCTTTTTTAGTGATCTTTGTCTCTTTGATATGAAGATCAGATAGATTGGAAAGGGCTTTGAGGTGCTCTAATCCATCGTCAGTGATGTTTGTGCGGGTGAGATTAATATATATCAAATTCGGAAGTGCTTTGAGATGAAAAAGACCAGCATCACTTATTTGGTTGTAGTCGAGCGCCAAATTCCTTAGACTCGTCAAGCCTTTAAGATGCACTAAACCAGCATCAGTGACCCTAGTAAAACTGAGATCTAGTGACTCTAACTTGGTCATTCCTACGAGATTCTTGAGATCGTCGTCCGTGAATTTAACGCCTGAGAGTATTAGCTTTTGCATCTCAAATTGACCCTTAAAATGAACCGCCACATCTGGCCTATCATCTGCTTGTCTAAGATCAACCTGGGTGATATTACCATCGATAATTGTAACTTTTCCACCAATCTCCTTTAAAACAGTAATCGCATCTTGCTTTGCTTCTTCAGGTGTTTTGGGTGGCTCAGGTGTTGAGCAACCGCTAAACAATACCACCATTAAGACAATAATTATACGTTTCATCATATTCATTTCAGTAAAGAACTGTGATGCAAGACCACCCAAGACAAGGGATTTAACATAGATCATACCCCCCCCTTCTAGTGTTGTCAATTGTCCATTGGATATTAATCGAAGAATGTTTAATATCAATTACAAGAGAATAATTCCAAGGACATAGATATCACCTTTAGCTTTATGAATCCTCACAAACACTGGCGAAGCCAGTGGCACCCAAAGTCAGATATATTCATGGTAAAATCATCTACCCACGTGCCGGAATCACATCCATCCCCATATACGGTCTCAACACCTCAGGTATCGTAATCGACCCATCGGCTTGTTGGTGGTTTTCTAGTACGGCGATGATGCCGCGGCTTAACGCGATGGCGGTGCCGTTCAAAGTGTGGACGAAGTGGGTGCCTTTTTCGCCTTTGTTTTTGTAGCGAATGTTGAGGCGGCGGGCTTGGTAGTCGGTACAGTTCGATGTCGAGGTCACTTCGCCATATTCGCCCGCTTCGCCGCGGCCAGGCATCCAAGCTTCCAGGTCATATTTGCGATAGGCGGGTCCGCCGAGATCGCCGGTCGAGGTATCGACCACGCGGTAAGGAACTTCGAGCCCATCAAAGATGCGGCATTCTAAGTCGCGGAATTTTTCGAGTGTGGCTTCGCTATCTTCAGGCAGGGTGAAGGCAAACATTTCGACTTTGGTGAACTGATGCACGCGGTATAATCCACGCGAGGCCCGACCCGCGGCGCCAGCTTCCGTACGATAACAGTGGCTTACGCCGCAGTAATGTTCAGGCAGATTTTCGGCTTCAAACACCTTGCCGCTTTTCATTCCGCCGAGCGTGATTTCGGCAGTTGCTACTAAGTTCAAGTCGGTGTTTTCGATGCTATAAATTTGCGTCTCTGGTCCACGCGGGTTGAACCCTATGCCGTACAAGATTTCAGTGCGGGCCAAGTCGGGGGTGATGGTCGGAGTGAAACCTTCTTTCATCAGCAATTGCACAACATACTGTTGCAGTGCCAGCTCCAGCAGTACGGCTTCGTTCTTCAAGAAGTAGAACCCGTTGCCGGCTACGTGGGCACCGGCTTCAAAGTCAATCAAGTCGAGATTTTCGCCGATTTCCACATGATCAAGCACTGGGAAATCAAACTGACGGGGTTCGGTAACGCCACGGCTGAGTTCCAAGTTGTCTTTGTCATCCACCCCGATCGGTGCAGCCGGATGCGTTAAGTTTGGAATCTGTCGCATGATGTCATCGATCTCTGCTTCAAGTCGATCTTGCTCTGCCGATGCTTCATCTTTTTGGGCCCGAATCTGCTTGCCTTCTTCGATGATGGCCGGACGTTCTTCGGCAGATGCCTTGCCGATAGTTTTGCTGAGCTTGTTGGCTTTTGCGTTGAGCTGTTCCGCTTCTTGCAATTTGGCTTTGCGAGCCGCTTCGAGTTCAGGAAGTTTCGAAACATCGACTTTCACACCACGATCAACACAGTTTTTGGCGATCAGGTCAATATTTTCAACGACAAATTTTCTATCCAACATGGTATTATCTTCAGGCTTTTTGAATGGTGGTAATTGTGATCAATTGTCTTGTAGGGTCCGCTATTGCGGACCAGTGAATATAATGTCAACCGAATATCGGTCCGCAGTAGCGGACCCTACGGTTTCATTTGGCTGATTTCTTGCCACAGGTAGGCACTCGCTTTGATGCCACGTTGGAAGTCGGCCAAGTTGAACTTTTCGTTCGGGCTATGGGTGTTATCGTCATTCAAGCCCCAGCCCAATAGTAATACATCAACGTCCAAGTGTTTCGCAAAGTCCATCACAATCGGAATCGATCCTCCTTCACGAATCAAAACCGGGGCCGTGCCGAAACCTTTTTCGATGGCTTTGGAGGCCGCTTCCATAAACGGGCTATCGAGCGGAACCACGAAACCAGGGGCTCCATGGAAATCGGTTAGTTCCATGCGAATCCCAGGCGGCAATTGGGGTTCGATATGTGCCTTGAGTGCTGCGGTCACTTGATGATTGTCTTGATCGGGGACCAAGCGAAAACTGAACTTGGCCGATGCCGTGGCCGGTAGTACCGTTTTGGCTCCTTCGCCTTGATAGCCAGACGTGATGCCGTTGATATCGCAAGTCGGTCGGCCCCAGCGTCGTTCGAGCGTGGTGTAGTCGACTTCTCCAGAGACTCCATCGACCCCGATTTGGTTCATGAATTTCTCTTCGCTAAACGGTAAGTCGGCAAACTGCTTGCGTTCGCGGTCGTCTAGCGGAACCACATCGTCATAAAAACCGGGCAATTGAATCCGGCCTTGATCATCGGTCAGGCTGGCTAATATCTTGGAAATCGCATTGGCCGGGTTCGTGACCGCGCCGCCGAATGTGCCGCTGTGCAAGTCTTGTTTCGGGCCGAAGAGCTTCAATTCAAAGTAGGCGATGCCCTTCAATCCATAGGTAATCGCAGGCTGGCCAGGGCCAAATTGGCTGCAATCGCTGATCACCACCACATCGCAGGCAAGCTTCTCTTTGTTCGCTTCAATGAAGCCAGGCAGGTTCTCACTGCCGATTTCTTCTTCGCCTTCGATGATATATTTGAGCTGAATTGGTAATTTTCCGGCTGTTTTGATCCAGGCTTCCGCACTTTTAATATGGGTCAGCATCTGGCCTTTATCATCGGTCGCCCCACGTGCTACCACGTTTCCATCACGAATTGTTGGCTCAAACGGGGGTGTTTTCCACTCGTCCAGCGGATCTGGTGGCTGAACATCGTAGTGCCCGTAGACCATGGCGACTGGCGTCCCAGGCACAGGTTCGCTTTCGGCATAAATGATCGGATGTCCTTTGGTATCAATGACTTCCGTCTTGAAACCCAGTTTGCGAAATTGGTCGGCGACCCAGTCTCCAGCCGCTTTTACATCGCCAGCATGGCGGCTATCGGTGCTGACACTCGGTATTTTGAGCAACTCGCACAGGTCATCAACAAATTGGTCTTCGTTCTCAGCCAGAAAGGTTTTTAAATCCGTCATAGTTTTACGGAAACATCCAAAAGGAGAAAAATAGATTAGTTAATCTTACGGAAAGTGCCTTCACGACCGGCATAGCCGTACAATATAATGGTATGTCGAGGTTTTGGACATTCCATGTAATGCACAAGCCTCTCCCAATTGTTAATTTTAAAGACATCCGATCCGTTTTACATTCATCAATACGCTGCCAGCATAGTTGCCGCTCGGCCTTGTCGTTGATGTTGTAGAGATAATATTATGAGTAACTACGAATTCGCCGAAGACGAGCCTGGTTTGCAGACGATTGTTAAAACCAAGACCAAGCCCAAAAAAGAAGTCAAGCGTAAGCGACAGCCACGCTATCATGTGCTGTTGTGGAATGATGAAGATCATACCTACGAATATGTCATTTTAATGCTGCGTGCGGTATTTGGGCATACGGTAGAAAAAGGCTTCCAAATTGCGGAATCGGTCGACAACGCAGGTCGGGCAGTTTGTTTGACCACCACACGTGAACATGCCGAGCTAAAACGCGATCAAATTCATGCTTATGGAAAGGATGACCTGATCGCCCACTGCCAAGGTTCGATGAGTTCAACCATTGAACCGGATGAATAAACCTTAGCGATCCATAATTGTTATAAAGTCCGATTCCTGTCTGTGCGTGGAATCGGATTTTTTATTTTTAGACCTCACGTTTTTCATCTGTAAAGCGAATGTCCCACGCTAAATTAAAAACTGTAACACTTGGCTGCAAAGTCAATCAGTACGAAACCGAATACGTTCGCGAAGGTTTGCTCAGCGCCGGCTATACCGATGCCGGGGAAGATGAAGCGGCCGACTTATGCGTGGTCAACACTTGCACCGTCACCAATGACGGCGATTCCAAAAGTCGGAAAATCATTCGCCGCTTGGCCCGCGATAACCCAGACTCTCGCATTGTGGTGATGGGCTGCTATGCGACTCGCGCACCTGAAGAAGTGGCCGCATTGCCGAACGTGGTTGAAGTGGTGACCGATAAACGTGAACTGCCTGACTTGTTGGGCCGTTTCGGTGTGATTGATCCACCTAAAGGGATTTCAACCTTTGGTGATCGACACAGGGCATTTATCAAAGTGCAAGATGGCTGTCTGCTGCGTTGTAGTTTTTGCATCATCCCGTTTGTTCGGCCAGAGATGCACAGCCGCCCTGTGGTTGATATTCTGGATGAAGCCAAACGCTTGGCCGATAACGGTTACAAAGAAATTGTGCTGACAGGCATTCACTTGGGCCACTTCGGCGTTGATTTCAATAAAGGCAAAAAGAAACCCGATTGGGTTCGTTTGGCGACTTTGGTTGAACAACTATCGAACCTCGATGCCGACTTCCGTATTCGTATGTCGAGTATTGAAGCGACCGAAGTCACCAAAGAGTTGATCCAAGTGATGCAAGATTACCCGAAAGAAGTTTGCCCCCATTTGCATATCTCGATGCAAAGTGGTTCGGACTCAGTTCTGCGACGCATGCGCCGCCGTTGGGGCAGCCAGCGGTTTATTGATCGTTGTAAGTTGTTGCAAGAGAGTTTACACAAGCCGGCGATCTCGACTGATATCATCGTCGGGTTCCCTGGCGAAACCGATGCCGAGTTTGAAGAGACCTGCGAAGTCTCACGTGAAGTTGGTTTCTCAAAGATTCACATCTTTCCGTTTAGTCCTCGCCGCACCACGCCAGCCGCTGATATGCCCGATCAAATCCCGGGCAATATCAAGTCGGATCGCCGTAAAGCATTGGCCGCTGTCGAAAGTGAATGCCGCAAAACGTATTTCCAAAGTTTAGTCGGCGAGCCATTGGAAGTATTGGCCGAAGGCTCATTGAAAGATCGCACAGGCATCCTGCAAGGCACCACCTGCCGCTTTGCTTCAATTCAATTTGCCGCTGCCAGCGAACAAATTGGCCAGTTGATTCAAGTCATGCCCACCGCTGTTGAAGATGAGAAGCTTGTTGGTCATGTTATCTAAGACGTGCATTCATTGCTAGCACGATTGATCTGTTCATTTTTCGATGGAATGTCTATTCTTTTCAGCTTGTGATTACCTATTCACAGTTGCTGGAAGGATCAATCTTATGCGCAATTACACGCGTTTCAGTTTACGTTATCTCATGGCCGGAATTCTATTTCTCTGCCTATTCTTCGCCTGGGTCGCTGAACAAGTTAAAGAATCACAACGGCAATACGAAATTGCTACAGAAATTCATGCACTGGATGGATTTGTTACTTGGAATGAAGGTTACTTTACCCGGATTGGAAAAGTCTATCTTAATCAAAAGAAAGAGGGCGTAGATTCCGTTCTTGAGCAATTAGCAACATGCCCTGAGTTACGCGAGCTCTCATTAGAATCGAGCCAGTTTGACGAAGAGTCACTCAAGCATATCGCCGGATTAACGAAACTAGAAGTTCTCAATTTAAAATGGACGTCAGTCACAGACAAAGGGCTGAGACATATAGCTGGCTTGCACAACCTGCGCGAACTTAAATTGATGAAGACACAGTTAAGTACCAAACGAGAAAATGTCTCAAGCGACCAACTCACCAACGCAGGGCTTAAACATTTGAAGGGGCTGACTTCTCTCGAAAAACTGATCATCTGGGGCGCCGATATTGATGACGATGGGTTAGTGCATCTAAAAAACATGGACAAGCTTAGTGTGCTGTGGCTGACCGATACCAACATCGAAGGCCCCGGCTTAGCAACGCTTGCGAAACTTAAAAGTCTCAAAAAACTAGATCTATCTGGAACCAAAGTCTCAGGCGAAAGCCTCGCTGCTCTTGAAGGCATGCCAACCCTTGAATCCTTAACCATCGTACGCACGAAGGTAAAGAAGGAAGAAGCGTTTGCATTCCTCCACAAGATGGCAGGACCAACGAAATCAATCGGGTACTAGAGCCGATTCATTCGCATGAGTATTTTTCCGTCATCTCAAGCGCGAAGCAAATGGAATATCGACAAACGTCGACCCTGACGTCGTTTTGAATGAGCGTAATCAAGTGGTTCGCGTTCTCCAAAACCGACGGCGAGGCTACCCAGAATACGAAATGCAATTTCAAAATCTGATCGCTTAAGGTTGTACTCTATGCCCAAACCCCAAAAAGCCCTTAGCGTTCGCCAGCCTTACCTAGAGGAAATTCTGCGGGGTAATAAGACAATCGAATTTCGTACTCAGGCAACCAACACGCGAGGACCGGTTTATCTTTATGCTTCAAAGATTCGGTGGGGGAAACAAGCCGAGGCTGAGTTGGAGCGAGAGCTAGGGTACTCTATGGATGAGCTAACTCGCGGGGCCATTCTCGGTTCGGTGGAAATTGCGGATTGCCAGTTTTGTGAAGCCGAGGGGATGTATCACTGGCAGCTTGAGAACCCACAGAGGCTAAAGCGACCGCTGTTGACCGATGCTCGACCGCAACCGGTGTGGTTCTATCCGTTTGGACGGTAGGCCGTTACGATAGTTTACTGCCATTCACAATGTACTTCGTACCAGAGAATTATATGCCTGACTTAACACGAATGACTGATGACCGGATTGCGGAATTGCATGGGATCTATTCTCAGAGTCTGTTCGGTGATGTTTTGCCATTTTGGATTCAGCATGCAATTGACCACGAACATGGCGGCTTTATCACTTCACTTGATCGTGATGGTAGTGTGATTGATACCGACAAGTCAGTCTGGCAGCAAGGTCGTTTTACGTGGCTGTTGGGCGAGCTTTACAATCAAGTGGCACCGAACCCACTGTGGTTAGACGTAGCAAAACAAGGAGCCCAGTTTATAGACCGGCATTGTTTTGATGCTGAAGATGGTCGAATGTGGTTTCATGTAACGCGAGAAGGCAAACCAATTCGTAAGCGGCGGTATGCGTTTAGCGAGAGCTTTGCGTCCATCGCTTATGGCGAACTGGCCCAAGCAACTGGTGAAGATGCGTATGCAGAAAAAGCGGCTGCCATGTTCCGGCAGTTTGTTGAGCATAACCTTGAACCCAAAAACACAGAGCCGAAGTTTACAGATACGAGGCCCACGATGGGTCTCGGGTTCCCAATGATCACGATTGTCACTGCGCAGCAACTACGAGAAACAATTGCCCTGCCTGACGCCGATCAGTGGATTGATCGAAGTATTGATTCGATTGTCAAAAACTTTGTGAAACCAGATATCCAATGTGTGATGGAAACGGTAAGTCCAGCGGGTGAGATCATCAATCACTTTGATGGCCGCACTTTGAACCCTGGGCATGCGATTGAAGGGGCCTGGTTTATTATGCACGAGGGATTACATCGTGATGATAGCCAACTGATCGAGATGGGCTGCAACATGCTCGATTGGATGTGGCAGCGGGGCTGGGACCAGCAACATGGCGGACTGATGTACTTCGTAGATGTCTACGGCAAGCCAGTCCAAGAATACTGGCACGACATGAAATTCTGGTGGCCCCATAACGAAGCGGTCATCGCTACCTTGATGGCTTACCTGGCAACTGGTGATGACAAATATGCGCAAATGCACGCCCAAGTGCATGACTGGTCGTACCAGCATTTCCCCGATACCGAACATGGCGAATGGTACGGCTATTTACACCGCGATGGCACAGTCAGTAGCCCACTAAAAGGGAACCATTGGAAGGGCCCTTTTCACTTGCCGCGCATGCTGTTGGTTTGCTTGCAGACGTTGGAGAAGATACAAGCGAAGCGAGCCGGTTGATTGCGATACCCTGTAGACGGATTCGTAAGAATTCGTATTATCGTCATTGAGGGTTCTCTGAAGTCTAACGATTTCAGCTACGTTTTATTCGACGACTAGCATCATAGTTAAGCAACCCAACTCGGCAGTTCGGCTTCAAACGAAATACGTTTGCCGTTGACCGGATGATCAAATGTAATTTGATAGGCGTGCAAACACATCACGGGGTCATCAATCGCAGACGTTTGACTTGCGTTTTGCGTGCCATCGGCCAAGTACATAGGGTCACCAACGATTGCGTGACCAAGATGCCAGGCGTGAATGCGGATTTGATTGGTGCGCCCTGTAATGGGTCGGGCTTCTAACAAACTGGTTCCGTCTTCGTATCGCTGAAGCACGCGAAAGATAGTCTTCGCTTCAAGGCCATTTTCATCGACGGAGCGTATACCAGCGGCGCCGGTTGTTCCATCACTGATTTTTGCCTCACACACCATTTCATCTTCTGTAGGATGTCCGTGTACGCGAGCCCTGTATGCCTTTTCGACTCTTCCGTGTTCAAACTGGGGCTGCAAACGACTGGCAAGCTGCCGGGTTCTGGAGAAGATCACCACGCCTGAAGTGTTCGCGTCCAATCGATGAGCGTAACGCAATCGTTGCGGTGCGTAGACCTGATCGATGATATAGGCCACGGTATTTCGATTGTATCGTCCGCACGAGTGCATCGGCAAAGGGGCCGGTTTATTGATCACCAAAATGGCCGAGTCTTCGTAGATCACGCGAATATCAGCGTTCACTTCCGGCTCGACAGTCTCTGGAATAATCTGTTGATAGCCACTTCCGGCAGTGCAAATTTCGGTAGGTTCGACCGCTCGATTATACTCACCGACCAGCATGCCAGTGGAGATTTGATGTGCCCATTGATCTCGGGAAATCGCCGGTGTCTTTTGATCAAGCATATCTAACAACTGCTTGCCAGCATCGTCTTTTGAAACATAGATCGGCCGGCGATTGGTATAAGGCACACTGCCTGGCAGTGGGTTACTGGCTTCGATGATTTGTTGTTGACGAGTTTCAATCGTGTGGCGTTTTGCTTCTTCAGGATTTTTGTGACAGTACGGGCAGGACTCGCCTGCGACATAGAGAGTCGATTCTTGTTCTTCCTGTGTAAGTGGGTTGAGACATTCGAAACAGATCACGGCATTGGTTTCTTGAAGCTGTGGATCGACCGCCACGCGTTGATCAAATACGAAGCAATCGCCTTGATAATGATCTCCGCCACACTCTTCAAAGTATTTGAGGATGCCTCCTTCAAGTTGATAGATTTCCTCGAAGCCCGCTTGTTCCATAAAAGGGCCCGCTTTTTCGCAGCGGATACCGCCGGTGCAAAACATGACTATCGGTTGTTGTTTTGTAGCTTCGGGCAGTTGAGCAACCGCTTCTGGGAAATGACGAAAATGATCAACACCAGCAGGCACAGCATTGGCGAACGTGCCGAGTTTGATTTCGTAATCATTGCGGGTGTCGTACAAAGTGATCGGCTTGCCCTCGTCAAGCCACTTTTTCAATTCCTTGGGCGATAATTTCTTTGAGGTTTTTACTGCCGGAGCGATTCCCTCTTTGCCGAATGCGATGATCTCTTTTTTGACTTTCACCAGCATACGGTTGAATGGCAGGTAATCGGTGTAGCTTCGTTTTACGTCGAGATCGCTTAGCCGTTCGTCTTCTCTCAGAGTTTTTAAGAACTGATCAACTGCGGCGTGTTTGCCCGCCAAGAAAAGATTGATGCCCTCGGTGCTGAGTAGTATGGTGCCTTTGAGTCGTAGCTCTTTGCAGAGCAGGCGTAGCGACTCCCGTCTTTTTTTAAGATCATTGAGCGTCACAAATTTATAGGCAGCGATGTTGACGATGCTAGGTTGATTTGCAGTTGGTTTTTGGTTCTTACTTAAATTCATCCCTTCAAACTACATTCAAAGGGTGATTTCATCAACGGGAGATACATTATGGGCCTGAATTGGCTGATTTCTGTGCATTCAACAAAAAAACGCATGCCTTACTATTGTAAGACATGCGTTTTGGAGATTGGTTCAGAAACATGCGTGTTTCTGTCCTTTGTCAGTTTACAAGTTAAACTGTTTGCAATTCCTCTTTTTCGACATGTGTCTGTTGTTTCGAGGTATCGCTGATCGTAAATCGTGACATGACCGTGTCCAATTCGACAGCCAGATCTTTAAGCGAAGAACCTGCTTGTTGTGTGGTTGAAGCACCTTCGGCAGTTTCAGCAGCGGCACGATCTACTTCGGTCATGCTGCTTGAGATTTCTTGGCTTGCTTGAACTGATTCTTCAATCGCTGAACTGACCAAGCTCGCTGCACTGACCGTTTGATCAAGGCGAGTCGAGATGGTTTTGGTTGTCATCGATTGTTCTTCAACTGCCGAGGCAATCGAGTTAGAAAGCTGATTGACTTCTTGAATCGAGTCACTGATTTCACTGATCGCAGAAACCGCATTCTGAGTTGAAGACTGAAGGTTTTCAATTTTCATGCGAATGTCGTCAGTCGCAGTGCTTGTTTGTCTAGCCAATTCTTTAACTTCGGTGGCCACAACAGCAAATCCTTTGCCTGATTCACCAGCACGGGCAGCTTCAATCGTAGCGTTCAAAGCCAGCAAGTTGGTTTGCTCTGCGATGTCTTGAATGACGCCGATCACTTTGCCGATTTCGTCGGCTGCATTTCCTAGTTCGCCAATACTTTCGTTGGTTGCATTGGCTTTCTTGGCAACATTGGCGGCCGATTCCGAAGCATTCGTCGCGGCTTGAGCCACTTCGTTAATGCTAGCAGTCATTTCGTTAGTGGCCTTTGAAACTTCGACTACATTGTTCGACATGGTCGTGGTAGAATTCGCCATGTTTTTCATGTTGGTGGCCAACTCTTCTGTGGCAGCCGCAACCATTCGAGCTTGTTGTTTCGACTGATTCGCACCACTGGTCATTTGTGTTGCGGTAGTTACCATTTCGTCCGATGAACCGTTCAGTTCAACCAGAGAAGCGTTCACTTTGCCGAACACAGTTTCTAATTCGTGGTTCATTTGATTAATTGCATTACCAACATCGGCAATTTCGTCGTTGCCTTTGACTTGAGCTCGAACCGTCAAATCGCCCTTGGCCATTTGTGAAATGGTATGCAGAATTCGGCTAACAGGCTGAGTGATTCCACGAGTTGTGTACCAAGCAGTACCAGAACCAACAATTACGCCAATGAAGGTTGCAATTATCACAGTCCATAACAACTGAGAACTTTGAGCACTCAGTCTTTCGGTGTCCGCTGCCATTAACTCTTTCTGGTTGACAAGCATGTCGTTGATGAGTGCTTTGGCTTTTCCACCACGAGGAGCTGCTTCTGTACCAAGTAAGTAATTGGCAACATTCCATTGATCTGAAGATCGAATGGTAAACATTTGTGCAGGCATGGGGTCAAAAGTCTCTCGATGACTTTTGTACACTTCAAACTGTGCTTTTTGAGTTTCGGTGAACAATTCATAGCTCGCATCTAATTGTGCGAGTCTTTCGGTGTTGACTGTCCATTTGGTATCGAAGGTTTTGGAGAACTTTTTGTCGCCACCCAGTAGATAAGCACGAATAGAAGCCAAGCCAACTGCTAGGCTACCACGAGAGTCGGCCATAACACTTAGTAGCTCTTTACGTTCTGGAGTTGCTTCTAAAGTTTTTTCTTCTTCAATCAACGCGGTAATAGCGGAAAGCATGGCGGTTGCTTCAGGTGCTGCATCATCAAACAATACTTTTAAAGCAGGTTGATTTTCAGGTGCCTGGCAGACGTCTTCTACCTGTTGTTGGGCAACACGAAATTCGTTGAGGGTTACTTTCAGTTCTTCTAGCTTTGCAACATTAGCCGGGTTGGTCCAATTTTTAGCGTAGCGATCTAGGTCAGTAATATGATCATCAAGCTCTTGCCAAGCAGTGGCTCGACTTTTAACAGACTTATCATTTCCTAAAATCATGTAGCCTCGCAAAGCAGCGAGTGAGCTGTTGATGCCGTTCAGTACACCAGATGCGGCAGCAACTGTTGGTTGACGACCTTCTAGTAAGCGATCTTGCGTAACTGTGACCTGCCCCAGTGAATAAGAGACAACAACTGCCACACCTACCATGAGTAGAATCATGGCAGAAAAACCGACTCCCAGTTTTTTTCCGATAGTAAAACGCATTCTTCTCTCCAAGTAGTTAAAATTCTAAAAACCTTTGTACGAGGTCTTGAAATCACCCATGGATTTCAAAGATTACCTGCCCCGTGTTTTACCGACTAAGCTTGTTTGCACATCATGGATTGGCATACCTGCTGGACAAAGATAGGTTGCGTTCGTATTGCAAACTGGCAAAAGAGGGGGAATAAATGCTATTTCCAGACTGGCAAACTAGAATTTGCGGGTATTAACGATATTTAGCGGGTATCAACGATATCCTAGCGGGCTGAATCGTCCGATGCACGAATAATCAGCACAATCAGACTGCGTAATGCCATAAATGCGCAAAAATATTTCCATAAAAATTTGCTTGTACTAGGTAAGGCATTCTGAGATTTTATGCATCCCTACTGGCAGCGGTGCAAAGTCATCAGCGCGTAAGCGGTTCCATACTGTTGATGGTAGTTGTAAAGAGGATAATCCCACCACGAACCGTTTTTCTCTTGGCGATCAAGCATCAGCTTGGCCAGCATCGATTGATACGGGCCTCGCTCATCGGCTGGCAATTGTTCTATATTCAGCCCTGCATAGTAGTGCCCAAAGTAGTAGAAGTACCCTGCCACCTGAAACCAGGATTCATGAGGTACAGGCCGCTTGCGACCGATATCTAACCAGCCGTTGCGAACATACAAACGGTAGAGCCAGTTTTTAATCACGTTGTCGGTGATCTTTTCATCACCCCATAACCGCAACGCCACGTTACAGCACTGGCTACGTCCAAGCGAACCACCAGGTCGATTGATGCCGCGCATAGGTTGGGTTCTTAGATATTCGCCGTACAGATAGGTGAAGTCTTTCTTCTGTTGACGCAGCGTTGCTGCTACGGCCTTGTCAACAACTTTTTGTGGTGGATCGATGCCAGCGGCCTTGGCTTCTGCGAATGCAACCAACACGGCTCCGTTGACGAAGCTAATGGAGCTCGAAGTAGGCTGACGTGCTTGGTAACGGAAGTCGTAATAACCCCAACCGCCATCGACCGATGCGTAGCGAGTTAGTTTATCAAACTGCACACGAATCATCGCGTCTATCTTTTCTCTTCGTTCTGTATCTTCTGGCTGCAACTGGCGCAAACGCAACAAAGCTTGAATTGAATAGGCATGCCCCCACACATTGTAGATGGCATTTCCGGTCGCTCGTCGCAAGTCGCCCAAGTGTTCGAACATCCATACTTCGGCCTTCTGAACGGCTTGCTGGGCAGCCTCATCGTCTGCTGCCACTTCTAATAATGCCGAGACACATAGCGCGGTGGTGGCGGCTCGAAACGCATGATGGGCACCTGGAACCGGGGCGTAGATATTCAGCCCTTTGGTCTTGGTCGGCGATCCCCACGAGCCATTCGAGTTTTGAATGCTCAGCAGAAAGGCCGTTCCCCGATCGATTGACTGTTGAATTTCTACTTGCGAAGGCGCATCGATTTCCGGCAGCACAGGCGGCTGACTAAAATCGAGCGGGTTGGCCAGAATCCCAGAACGCTCTTTCTCACGATCCGACTTGGTTTCTTCAGCACAACAATCGGTTGTACAAACCGCAAGGGTTAAGAGATAAATTGCAGGCAGTAAAATTAATCGGTTCATCGAACGGTTCGCTCCTGAGATTATCGTACGCAGTTTAGGTTACGATTATTTGGTTTCTGAAACGAATTCGATATTACAGGTCATGCCCGGCATGATCGCTGACGATTGTTTGCCAAGCTGTACTTTTAAGACACAGTCAAATTTGTTGCCTGCACCTGGCACTGCCGAGATGGACTCTACCACGGCGGTCAGTTTACGGTCTGGGAAAGCAACCGGTGAAACTGTCGCCTTGGAACCTTTGCGAACATGTCGCAAGTCTTTCTCTGCGATATCGGTACGAATTTTCAGTGGCGAAACTTGAGCCACGGTTAGCAGCACTTGTTTATTCGTAAAGGTTGCATCAACCGCAGTGGTCGGTTTATCACTCACTTTGCCGCGGGTGAATTTGCCATAATAGACGAAGCCATCGGCGGGTGACTTGATGGCCATCTTCGAGCGATCTGCCCGCAATTCCTTTAAGTCTTCACGCTGTTTTTCAATTTTTACTTTCTCTTTGGCGAACTCAATTTCTTTGCGTTGGCTGGCCCATTGCAAGGTGCGAACGGTTTTGTCGTACGCCATTTCTTCACGAATTCGGGAATCCTCTTGCGACAATTCTCCATCGGGAATGGTATTCTTGATGGATCGTTCGGTTTGAATCTTGGCCCCTTCCAATCGATACTCGGCACTTTCCACAGAACGCTTGGCTCGCTTCAAGACAATTTCTTCCGACTCTTCGGTTAGTTCATCTTCTTTGTACATTTTCTCAAGCTGTTCATATTCTTCCAACGCATTTTCAAACGATGCCTGATACGATTTCAAGCTATTCTCTGCAGAAGAAACCTGTCGTTCTCGGTCGGTTTTGATGAAGTTGTTGTATTTAATCTTCGCCAATTTATGGGCACGCTCGGCCTTGGCCTTGTCTAGTTTCTGAAATTCGAGAAACTGCTGGTGCGATAATTCTGCCTCAAGGAAAGCGATTTCGGCCAATTGAAAACTGACTTCCGCATCTTTGACCTTCTTGTCCATATCCTTAGTGTCAAACCAAACCAGGGTCTGACCTTTTTTGACAGCGGCTCCAGAAGGAACCACTTTTTTAATCACCAGTGATTTCACTTGTTCCGTGCCCGCCGAAATCTCATACGCCCTGATGGCCTCGAAAGTACCAACCGCTTTGGCCAGTGCCGCAGACTTGACTTCTTTTTTCTCGACAGTCTTAGCTTCCTTATCGGTCTTCGCATCTTCTGCCTGGGCAAAGCCAACGAACACAAGTAACAAGCAACTAAGCAGTGCGGTCAATTTATGATGGTAATTCATGGGTGTATTTCATCAAAGGAAGGAACGAGGAATGACAATAAATACTAGGGTGACTAATTCTTATCGTATTTGCTGAGACAGTCAGAGTCTAGAATGTCTAGAGCATTTTTAAAAAACGTGTGACGAATATCCACGAAGGATAGAATTCTACTACTAAAATTGCCCGTTTTTCAGTCCCGATAGGGACGACATCGTGTAGCCAGGGGATTTATCCCCTGGAAGTGATTGACCTAAATCGCCTAAGCCCCGGTCAGGGGCGACATTGATTGATGAGCCCTAATATAAAGCTAAAAATCCAATATTATTCCCAATGGAATTTGTTTTTCGATGGCAAAACCACTCAATCTTCTTGATGTCGCCCCGCTGGGGCTTTGGGAATTTTGAGTGCTACGATTCCAGGGGATGAATCCCCTGGCTACATGATACTGTCCCTCTGGGACAGAAAATTCACATCAGAACAACGATGTTAAAATGTGCCCTAAGCATATTGAACAGCTAACCAGTTTAATTTTCCGCCTCGATCTCTTCGGCATCGAAGAATTTACTGACCAGTTTTTCCGGCGGTGGATCCGTGTTCATGGTGACCAAGTAGGCAACAACTCCTGAACCAATGAAGCCCCAAAACATCGGGTGAAAACCGAATAGGCTGACTGAATAGTCTTTAATCAACGGGACTTCATATAAATCGTTAATCCACTTGATCGAATAAAGCACGGTAAACGGAGCCAAACCACCCAGCATTCCGCACAACATGCCGGGCGTGTTAAAGCGTCGCCAGTACATGGCCAAAATCGTCGGCACGGTAAATACGGCTGCCAGCCCGCCTGATGCGAACACCACCACATGCTGAATCACATTCGGTGGGTTGATCGAGAGGACAGTCACGATGGTTCCAATCACCAGCATGCAGCCGTAGCTGAGCCACTTCACTTCTCGCTGCGTGGCATTTGGCTTAATCGACTTCTGATAGACATCACGCACGATGGAAGAGGAGATCATCAGCATAAAACTATCGACCGTTGACATGGCCGCCGCAAACGGGGCCGCTACCAAAAAGCCAGCCAACCAAGGCACGCCAGCGGTTTGACTCAAGTGAAACGACATCAGCGGCATAATCCGGTCGGCATTCGCATCGGCGCCAGGGATGAGAACTCTGGCACAACAGAAAATGATGACCAGTGGAAAGTAGATCATCGCAAAGTAAATCGATAACATCGCAATGCCGCCACGTACCGTTTTACTTTTATCAAACGCCATCAACCGCACCATCGTGGCCGGTTGACCTGGCCCATTCAACGCGAAGAACAGGAAGAACGACATGCCAGCGATCATCGGCAGAAAGCCAGCACCATCTGTTAGATCAGGGCCAGGTGGGCTGATGTACGTGTTGCGTTTGCCTGCTCCATAGGCATAACTTGTAAGTTCGTTGCTTTCTTCAGCGTCTTCTGCTGTAACATCAACTTTGTCTTTATACAAGCGAAAGTCGACAGGCACATTCAGCAACGGCTTCGGTTTGCCGGCTGGAAAACTGGCCAGAATATCTTCGATTTCTTCTGGCGTGATGATCTCGACAATCGCCACGGCTTTTGATTCGGTGGTCCCTTCGGCAATCAGTGCAGTTTTATTGGCACGAAAAAGACGTACATGGTCGCTGTTCTCATCGGGTAAAGTGAACCAAGCATTGTCCGAAATTCTGAGATCCTCCGCCGCTGGTTCTTCGATCACAAACACGGCTTGCCCGATTTTCGGCGGTATCATCAGCGCCATTTTTTCTGTCGCCTTGTTGAGCCCGCCCACTTGCCATAAGGCCAGGACTAACATAATCAACACGCCGAAGAACATCACGATGCCCTGCATCACATCAGTCCACACCACCGCGCGAAAACCGCCGAATGTGGTGTAAGCAATCACGAGTACGGCAAAGAACAACAGACACACAAAGTATTCCGACTCAACCGATGCAAGCAGCCCGATATCTTTGGTCAGCGAGTCCATCATGGCCGCACTACTGACCAACACGATATTCCCTTCTAATAGTTGCACCAAAATCAATGAGGCAATTTTGAACTGCGGAATCAAGTAAACCGAAACCGTGGTCACAATCATCAACGTGGCCAGCATACTAACTGCCGGGCTTTGAAATCGTTCGCGTAACATATCAGGCACAGTAATCGCCCCGGTCTTGCGAGCAATCTGGTTGATCCGTTTTCCGAACAAACCCATCGCAACAATGACTGCAACCGTGTAGCCTGAAATCCAAATCGCCAGCACCCAACCATGCGTGTAGATGAGCGCAGGAAAACCGGCGAACGAGCCAGCCGAAGCCGATGTGGCACCGAAGGTCAGCGTAAAGGCTATCAGCCCTAAGTTGCGACTACCAAGAAAATACTCGCTCATGAACTTTCGCTTCAATAACACTTTATGCGAGAGCCAGGCAATGACAAACACCGCCAGCGAGTACAGACCGAAAGTTACCAGTGCCGCAGAGGAACCTTCAATGGCATCTTGGCCGAATAATAGAGGAACACTAAACATCATGGCCCTCCTCTCCGACTAGCGATTCTTCTTCAAGCTCAGAGCCGAGGTCATCGTCGGTCATGTAACACAGGCCAAACCAAACCGCGAAGATCGTGGCAGCAATCCAAGGAACAAGGACGCCCAATACAACCCAGCGAGGCATGCCCATGATTAGTTGAAGCTCTCCCGTTTCCGCCGGAAGCCCTAGGCCATACGAAACACTTGTGACAACTGCCAGCGTCACAGCACAAACGCCGAGGATGATCCACATCTCTCGCAGCCCATTTTTCCAAACAGGATCTGGCGCAGCCAACTTAGGGTTATCAGGTTTTGTCGTATTCAACGAATTATCCTTTTACTAGGAAAGCAATCCACGGGCATCGACTTGACTGCACTCGATGTTCTCATCGGAATCAATCCGATAAAAGACATCCTGCAAATTAACACAAGGGCAGATATGATTCGGGATGATCGTTAGCCGGTCACCTACTTCTGGTCGGCCGGAACAGGCGGAGAAATCGATCTCGCCATGCTCTTCACTCAGCCGAGTAATTTTGGCCTCTGGGTATTCACACACATGACCGTGCCCACTATCAAGGGCCGGTCCACAACGATCTGAAGTGAGCGTTTTACTACCAGCATCAATCACCGCTTTCCCTGCAACCGCCGTGCTGATAACAGTCGCAATAATGCGAGCCGCACAGTCTTCCATTTCACAATATCCACCACGAAACGTATTGCAGTCGTTGTAGATTAATGTGCCAGGTCGGAACTCGGTGAGGTGTGCAAAGAGATGTGTGTTCATGGCCGATGGAGTAGCACCGCCCGAGACAATTGCGGCCTTCAAACCATGCTCTTGCCACAAATCAATGATTGCCCCTAGTTGCGCGTCATACTTTTCAATCTGGCTTGCTTGCTGCAAATCATTGCCACTCACGTCACCAGGAAAGAACATGATTCCATCAAGCCGCAAATTGCTTGCTTGATCGACCTGCTGGGCTAGTGCCAGCGAATCTTGTGGTGTTTGTACTCCAGTGCGATGAAAGCCGAGATCGCAATCAATCAGCACGCCAATGGTTGAGCCTGCTAAGGCGGTTGCTTCTGCCAGAACTTCAATCGCCTTGCTCGAATCAACACCAACACGCAGCGTAATTCGTTTAGCTAAAGCGGCCAGTCGATTGGATTTCGCTGCATCGACTGGTGGATAGGCCATCAATAAATCGTCACACACTTCGGCCATCACTTCGGCTTCGCCCGCTTTGGCAACCGTCAATCCAATGGCGCCAGACTCCAATTGCAATTGGGCCCAAGCTTTTGATTTGTGCGTTTTGGTATGAGGCCGCAGGTTCAACTGGTGCTTTGCCGCATAGCTGGCGATGCGTGCGATGTTTTGTTTTGCGAGTTGGTCATCAACCAACAGGAACGGAGTTTCTATCTCGGTCCCGCGATTAATCCAGCTTTGATTATTTGTCGACATAATTTTGAATTATTATTAACTAGGTGCTTGGTGATTCGGCAGGCAAGTATTCACGAAATTTACGCAGCCAATTGCCATGAAAAATTGCATCAATGGCCGCGTCCTCGTAGCCGCGCGATTGAAGGATTTCATCGATCAAATGTATATCCCGATAGCGTTTCAGTTCGCGGGGTGTTTGTTCGTTGCCGTAGCCGCCATCTAAGTCAGTGCCGATGGCCACGTGCGAAGTATCGCCCGCCAGTTGGCAAATATGGTCAATCTGATCAACAAGCGAACTAATCGACAACACGTCTGGCTGCGTTACACCCATGACCCAGCCAGGGTGCAACATAATGGCATCACACGCGATGCCAATCACGCCATCGCGTTTCACCAACTTCTGAATTTGCTCGTCGGTCAACTGACGATCCCAGTTCACTAAGCTGCGGCAGTTATGATGACTGGCCCAGACGGGTCCATCATAAACATCCAAGGCTTGCTGCATTGCGGTATCTGCCAAGTGAGTGACATCCAGCACCATGCCCAACTTTTGCATTTCCGCTAGAAGCTGAAATCCCCAGTCGGTCAATGGACCATCAGCACCGGTGCCTTGTGCATATTGGCTCGCTCCATAATGGGCCGGGCCGATGGCACGCAGTCCTAGGTGGTACCAATACTCGGTCTGGTGTGGCGAAGAAATAGGGTCGGCCCCTTCCATACTCAAGATCACACCCAGCGGAAGTGATTCGTATTCTTCTGGCGAAGCGGCCGTCCATAACTGCCAATGTTGATCAACATCTTCCCGAGATTTCAGCAGCCGAATTTCTCCCCTCGCTTGCATCAAATAATACCAGGCCAACTGAGCATGGGCCCCACAATAGGCTCCATCAGGCGTGCCAAAATCGAGATCGATGCGATCATACTTTTGCTTGCGAGCATGATCGGGTCCGCTACGTGCCAGCAGTGTAGAGACACATATACCCAGGCCAGAATTCTTTAATTCCGGCAAGCTCAGCGTGGCGTTTCCACGGAAGGGAGTATCGGAGAGTGATAACTCTTTTTCTTGTCGATTGATCTCGTCTACCGGCAATCGTAAATCACGATCGTAATAGACCAAGTTCATCGCTAAGTCGAGATGAGCGTCTGCAAGTAGTCTCACAAGAAACCTGGGGTGGGCGGTAAATGGCGTGATATTTCATTGATAGCCCACTATCTTAACGACTTTTCCGGCAGTTCGCATCAGTTGGCGAAAGAATATGCACGGAAAGATTATTTCTCTACATTCTCAATTACTTTTGACCCAGAACTATATCGGCGTTCGGCCTTGCCGGTGGCTTGATTGAACTCTAGCACCAACGGTGTTTTGCGAACAAACGGCCTCCGTGGTTCCGGCTGCTCCGGGGTTTCTACCGGCACTTCAATAACCTCGGTTGGTTGATAGTTGATAATCATCGGGTTGTTGTACCAAGGGTTTCCATAAGAAACGCCGCCCCATCCACCATAATAGTGGTTCCAACGATAGGAAGGCAAAGTAACAGGTCTCTCAATTCTCCCGTACCCTGGTTGTCTGTTTCCTGTTTGCCTGTTCCCTATTTGATTGACAGGTTGAGTCACAGGGCGATAAAGGGCTCTTTGCGAAGGAACTTGGGCCACCGAATAAAATCTGTCAGCACTAACATTAATCCGACCACCCAAGGGGCCAGTCCAGCGAGAGCTCGATTGATGTACCTTGGCACTGCCAGTGGATTTGAGTTGTGCTGTTGCATCGCTAACAGTCGCCAGTAGAAACGAAACGCTCAAGAGACAGGAGGTCACCACTGAAAAATACCGCACAATGGTTCTGGTTGTTTGATTCATCACAGTTCTCCTATTCGCACCGTTACCAATTAGACACTTTCCAACGAATTGCCTCGTCCCCTATTTGTCATCATAGCGACAGACAGAGATCTGGCAATAAAATATCTCTCGGATTATTAAAGAAGGGCCCTACATTAATTCGTGGAGAACTTTGCCGGTCGAGAGTAAATAGGGCCGGTTTAAGCGGTCGTAGATTTCAGTCCGAGGATTAATGCCTAAATGATTCCACATCGTGGCCAGTACATCAGCCGGCGAAACCGGGTGATCGGCCACTTCGCCGCCGATGTTATCGCTGGCTCCCAGCACTTGTCCGCCACGGATTTTCCCGCCTGCTAGTGCCATGCTATAAACATTCGGCCAATGATCACGCCCGCCCTTGGTATTCATTTTTGGGGTACGTCCGAACTCACCGGTGTTAATTACCAATGTGTCTTCCAACATGCCCCGCTGATGTAAGTCGGCAACCAGTGCACTAAACGCTTGCTCCATCGGCGGTACGATCTGCTTGTAACGTTTTTGCAGCCCGCCGTGCGTGTCCCATTTTTGATTGAATTCGTTGTAGCCAACATACTGCACGCCTGCTTCAATCAATCGCCGGGCCAGTAGAATCGATTGGCCCAATTTGTTACGGCCATATTGATCTCGTACTGCGTCAGACTCTTGTGATAAATCTAACGCCTTGCGCACTCGACCATCGGTGACCATCTCGTACGCACTTTGAATCAAATGGTCATTCCGCTCTTGCAGTTCTTTCTCAAGTGCCCAAGCTGTGCTGTCGAGTTGCTTCAATAAACTCAAACGATTGTTCATCCGCGGAGACGACATGCCGCCGGTCATCTTCAACGACAGCGGATTGTACTTCTCGCTGTTCGGGTCACCTTCGATTAGAAACGGATCATTGACCGCTCCAATGAATCCTCCATACTGTCCAGGCATCCGGTTCGATGGCCCAGGAATACTTAACCAGGTCGGTAGCGAAACACTTCGTGGAACCGAAGGGGCCGACTCTTGCAAATAATTGAGTGCCGCTGCCGGGCCAGGGAAATCATTCGGGTGCGCTTCCCGATCTCGATCTTGTTGGTTCGTTGAACCTGTTTGTGCAATGTAGGTTCCAGCAATATGATTCGTAAACTTGTGCGTCATCGAACGGATTACCGCGATGTGCTCAAACTGTTGGGCCGAGCCTTTCATCAACTCGCCAAAACGCACACTAGGGTCCGATGTGGCAATCGTCTCGAACGGCCCTCGGATATCACTCGAAGTCTCTGGCTTCGGATCCCAAAGATCATGATGACTGGCCCCGCCTTGCAACATCATAAAGATGCAGTTTTTTTGCGAAGAGCTTGGATTCTGATTCGCTGCCTGAGCCTGCTTGGCCGCCAAAGCCACACCACCAAAGATGCTAACCGCACCAATGCGTAAAACCTCGCGGCGAGTCACAGAAGTAGATTGATTCATAATATGAACTCAACAACAGCAGGAGAAGCGTGGCACAAATTGGAAGTGGATATTAATCGGAGGGGCATCTCTGATGAAGTGATAATCATTATCTATGATTATCGACCACTAATCAACTCAGATTAATCGGGATGGGTAAAGCTGCACGTATAAAGGGGATATACAGGGATTTGATGCAGCTATAAGAGCACTTTTTTATATTCCATATTCCAACGATCCACGAAAAACGTCCCTTGGTTACCGGTTTTCCTCAGTCCCGGTTAGGGACGATATCATGTAGCCAGGGAATTCATTCCCTGGAGTCGGTTTTAACATGCCGGTGAAGTTATGATCAATTCCGATGGAAAACTGTTGGGAAGTGGATGAAAATAAATATTTCATCTGCCCTACAAAACTATGGATTTGTTTCACGTATTTTTTTCGCTTCTCCACGTATATAATTTCGGTCATCCATGGATAGTTGGTCGATTGCCAGATTCACTTCATTACCATCGTCAGTTTGAAGTGTTACAGTTTTATCGACGAATCGAACCAGCGTTGCTTCAATTTTAAACTCTCCACTAACATCGGTGAATGTACGTCGTGGCTGAGGGTCAAAGTCAACATTGGCTGGTATTGGTGATTTAATTATTTCTATCCTTGGGGGGTTATACTCGACAATTGTAGTCATAGTCCAGAAGAGACCATCTTGATCACCTTGCTGCAATTCACCCCTGCTATTGATCAGGTAATAGTCACCAAAATCATTTTTTTTTGTGAAGTCAAAACGACGCCCGTTTTGTGAACGCGTTTCTACAACTTCTTTTATTCCACTGCTGCCGTCTCCATATATGTGTTCAATGAATATGCGGGGGCCTTTCTGAAATATCGTAACTTTACTTCCAGAGCCCAGTCTTTCATTAATCCAGCTGCCAATTATTTTGCGAGTCGAGTCGACTGGCAGTTTCCTGAGAGCTTCCTCTTGTTCAACTGTGAGTCCAAGAATCCGCACTTTCAGAATTGGGTTGAAGTGAGTGGTGGCCCAGTAAACATCGTCGGTTGGCATGCCTGGAAGATGGTAGCCGATGAAAGTTCGCTCATATGTTACAGGATCGGCGTTCTTTAATTTCAATGCGAGTGCCGTGAGTACCTCCTCGGAGACTTTGCGGCTTAGCCGAACTTGGATACTTCGTTTAATGCGGTGAAGAGTACCGTGGTCGACGATAGTGTACGTCAGATCATCCGGGATCTTTGCTGTAGAGTGTAGTGAAGTGGTGTCGGAAGGAAGCTCAACCGTGGGATTTATCGAAGGATCGGTTGCATCACACCCGGCGATAAATACGACAATTGCAACGACGAGCCATGCGAATACGAATAAGGATCGAAGGTTCCTAGAGTTGAACACCTTGCTATTCACTTGCTTGCTCTGTTTTAAGAGTTCGATTTAATAGTCCAAACATCGCCCGGCATAGTTCCCCGCTAAATCTTCGATGAACTAAAGCACGCAACGTGACAGGCATCATACCCCACGAAATGACAGTTTACAACAGTTTGAAGGTGGATGAAGAGCCCTATTTGAGTTTCGTGGATTCTGGCCCTCTGTAACCTCTGATGGCCTACGGCCACACCGACGACGTTCCGAATACGTTTGATTCTGAAGCAAAGTCAACTCCGGAATCGTCGGCGGTTATACACGACCCTAAAGCGTTACTGAGTAGTAACTTAAGCTTGGTTTTTATTGCAGAAATCACATGCCTCACGCCTCGAAATCACGTCTTAATAGACTCAACCTTCCATATCCCCCAACCCAAATAACCGTAACGATAGGAAAATTGTGACCAAGAGAGCGATCTATGTGTCAGGATCGTCTATAATAGAGAGGCAGGTTTGGCAGCGCGAAAAATTCCGTTTGTCAACGTAAGTCTTTTCCTTATAATCAGATGCGTGTAATTTATACGCCTTTTTGATTCAACGCTTTCGCGAACAACTCAGGTAAATGGTCGCCCTATGGCAACTGATGCTGGCATTTCATCGATACAACCGGGTTCCTCTCCTGCTTCGCAGGGTGAAGCTACGCGCGCGATTCAGAAAAAACTGAAGCAGACTCGATTGCGCGTGAAGCTGACCGAATTGGTATCTGGCCTCATTGTTTTTGCCACTGTCTCGTTGTTATATCTGCTCACGTTATCGGTCATTGATCACTGGGTCATTGGTCTCGGATTTTGGGCGCGATTGTTGTCGCTCGTCGTTTATCTGGGCACCGGTTCGTACTTTGTCTGGCATCGAATTTTGCCGCTGTTGATGAACTCGATTAATCCGGTCTATGTTGCCAAAATTATCGAGCAAGGTCAGCCTTCGCTGAAAAATAGTTTGATCAACTTCTTGTTGCTGCGTAAAGAGGACGCCAAAATTCATCAAGCGGTGATGAGTTTGGTCGAAGAAAAAGCGGCCGATGACCTGAGTCACATTCCGCTTGATACGGCGGTAGATTATTCCAAATCAATTCACTTGGGTTACGTCCTCGCTGGCGTGGCAGTCGTGTTTGGTTTGTATGCGATACTTTCCCCCAAAGACCCCATGCAAACCGCGATTAGAGTGGCAATGCCTTGGGCCGATCTGGCTCGTCCATCTCGGGTGGAAATTGTCGAAGTCACCCCAGGCGATGCCACGATCTATCAGGGCAATACGGTCGAGGTAATCGCCAAAGTTTATGACATTGGCGACGATCCTGTCATGCTTTATTATTCGACCTTAGATCAGCAACTGGTCGATCAGCCCGTGCAACTGACCACTGATGAGATTGGCACCAGTTACCGAGGAACTATCTCGCCGGATGACTTTGGAATACAGCAAGAGCTCATCTATCGGATCGAAGCGGGCGATGCTGTGACCCGCGATTATCGGATTCAGGTACGTGAAGCCCCGGCGATTGAAATTGAATCGATACAATATAAGTTTCCACTTTACACGGGCGAACCCAACGAAACCCAAGAGCGCGAAGGAAATATTCGTGCAGTCGAAGGCACACGCGTTTTCATCACCGCCAAAACGAATGGCCCTATCAATAAGGTCCATCTACAATTCGACCCCGATGGCGACCCTGAAACACTGTTAGCCCGGCGATTGACGTTTGATGTTTCGGAAGAAGATCCGCAGCAGGCCAAGGTTTCCTTCTTCTTGAAACTGAAAGAGGATCAGAAGACGCCCAAGTATCGCTCGTATTTGTTGCTATACGAAAACCAAGAGGGTGTGAAAAACCCGAACCCGGTGCGGTACTCGATTGATGTACTGGCTGATTTGTCGCCAGAGATCGAAATTATTTCGCCTGAACAAGTTGAATCGGAAGTTCCGTTAGATGGAAGCTTGGAATTCGAACTCAGGGCCATCGACCCTGATTATGCCTTGTCGCAAATTACCATCAACGGCGTATCTGGCGAAACAAAACTGATTGAGCACGATCTATTGAAAACCAATCAGTCAGGTCAACAGTTACTTCGCTGGGATTTTCAGCCGGCAAAGCACAAATTAAAAGCAGGCCAAACCGTTCACATCTGGGCGGTTGCTGAAGACAACAAGACCGACACCAACAATATTGCAACGCCCAATCAAGCTCGCACGCAGCGTTACGCGGTACGGATTCTGCCGCCAGTCAAACAGCCGGAAAACAACCCCGACAATAATCCTGAAGGGGACCCCGATAAAAAGCAACAAAACGAACCGAACGAGGACGCAGACGAACCACAGCAAAACGAAAACAAGCCTGACAATAAACAGCCCATGCCCAAAGATAATCAGCAGGATGACAAGCAACAGGACAATAAAGAGAACCCTGAAAACAAAGACCCAATGGAGAAGCAAGAGCCTGGCAAAGAAGAAGAGCCAGGCAAACCGAATCAAGAAAACCAACAGCAGCCTGAACAGGGCAAGCAAGAAGATCAAGGGAATCAAGACCAAGAGCAAAAAGAGAATTCAACCCAAGGCACAGAGCCTAGCGAGAATAAGGAACAACAAAACAACAAGCCAGAGGAGGGAGACAACCCAGAAGATTCAGGCTCGCAAAGCGAAGACCCGGGCAATGAACCTGAACAGGGAACCCAGCAAGAAGCTGAAGGGGGCGGTTCAAACAAAGAGAACGAGGACGAACAATCGAAAGAGAGCCAATCAGGGCAAGGAGAGGGCTCCGGCGGGAAATCGAAACCGAGCACTGGTTCGAATCCCGGTTCAGAATCTGGCACTGGCGATATGAACAACAATCAAGCCGCTGATCAAACCGACACTGGCCAGCCCAATAACAACGGCGGGGAAACAACCGAAAAGTCAGGCGAAGGCTCGCGTGGAGACCCTACTGGCGAACAACAATTTAGCGATGAACCGGTTTCTGCTGATGGCTCACAAGATGGCGATGCATTTGATCGAATTCAAGAATATCTTGAGCAAAAGAAAAAACAGCAGCAGGAATCTGGCTCAGAAGAAAAACCAGAGGAAGATCAATTACGAGACAGTGCAGAAGCCGCGAAAGAACATTCGGCCACGGGCGAGAACGACATGGGAGAAAAGTCGGAGACCAACAACAAAGGGAACTCCACCGGTGTCAAAGAAGACGAAGGAGCTGGCGGAACAGGTGAGGAAAGCAACAACAAACCAAACAAAGACGAACAACAAGGCAACGGCGATTCGCAAGATCGACAAGGCGAAGATCCAGGTGGCGACCCGATGAAAGGTGGCCGCGTTCAAGACGACAAAGACCCTAGCCAAGCCAACGAAGAACCGAAGTCGGGCGATCAAGGAACTGCGGACAACACCAACTCCGGCGCTGGTAAGGAAGCTGCCGAGGATAACACCGGCAGCCCTCCTTCAACAGATGATGAAGCAAACCGTCAGAAGAAAAACAACACACGCCCTGACGGCAAAGAGGAGAAAGAAGATACCGACCAACCCAAAGCTCCATCGGAGAGCAAAGAACAGTCAGAAGACCAGAGTGATCAATCGGGCGACCAATCGGGCGCAGGAGGCCCAGGTGGTGGACAATCGGCCAAGCAAGAGGGCAACGACAGTGCCGGCAGTACGTCAGCCGCGGATGAAGGCAAGGGCAAAGCCGAGCAAAAAGGAATGGGCGAAACTGGCAAAGAGAAAGGAACACAAGATAAGTCGGATGGAAAAACAGGCAGTTCCGGCACCGAAAAAGGAAATGGTTCCGCCACGCAATCTGGCGATGCCCAAACCGGGAAAGGCACCCAGCCGAAACAGCCCCAAGACCCCAAAGATGAGCAAAATAAAGATCCATCAAAAGAAAATAGTGATGCCCAAGGATCAGGAGCAGGCGGATCAAACGACAATCCACAAGGAGGTGGAGAACCCAATACTCTGCCCAATGGAACCAAACCTCCGGGGCCTGACGCCGTGGGTGACAAAGCCAACTTGGAATACACCCGCAAAGCAACCGATATGGTGTTAGATGAACTCAAAAATCAAAAGAACCCTGATCAAAAAATGCTTGATGAACTGGGTTGGACCAAAGAAGAATTGCAGCAGTTTACGGATCGTTGGAACCAAATGAAAAGCGAAGCGGCCAACAATCAAACAGGGCAGCAAGCCAAACAGGAACTCGATGACGCATTGCGTAGCCTGGGGCTTTCCGAAGGAAAAGATAAACTACGCAAGTCAAACAATCGGCCAGCAACAGCAGGCGGAGCAGGCGATTCTAGTCGCTCACGACCGCCGGCTGCTTTCCTAGAGCAATACAAGGCCTATTTGAAAGGGGCATCGCAACGATCTCGATAATTTGGCACAATCAACTAAATAGCCTCACAAGCTATGTGCTCTGCTTCGGATACAATGCTCACCCCCTATAGCGTAACGAATGTCAATTTCTCCGCCACGGTATCTTGTCCCGTTTCATCCCAAACGGGTCTCACACTATTTCACAGACGTCTTAATTTTAGGCGGTGGAATTGCAGGTCTGCGTGCTGCGCTAGAAATCGATCCACGCCTATCGGTGTTGATCATCACCAAAGATGCCCTACGAGAATCGAACAGCAACTACGCGCAAGGGGGCATCGCTGGCGTCTTAGATGACAACGACCGATTTGAAGATCATGCTTCCGACACCATGATTGCAGGTGGATCACTGTGCGACAAAAAAATTGTCGATATGGTGGTGCGTGAAGGGCCGGATCAAATTCAAGAACTGATTCGCTACGGAACCGAGTTCGATAAAGTCGATGGCCAACTGGCGCTCACCAAAGAAGGCGGGCACGGGCATGATCGGATCGTTCACGCACTAGGCGACGCCACCGGAAAAGAAGTGATGCGGGCCGTCGTGCAAAAAGTAAAATCAAGAGAAAATTTGCAAATCTGGGAAAACGAATTCACGCTTGACTTGATCACCAATGAAGGACAATGTCGCGGCGCGTTGGTCTCGAACGAACGACATGGGCGAACCTTGGTTTGGGCCAAACAAACCATCTTGGCAACCGGCGGTGTCGGCAAAGTCTACCGAGAATCGACCAACCCGAAAGTGGCCACCGGCGATGGTATGGCCATTGCACTTCGGGCCGGAGTTGCACTGCGAGACATGGAGTTCATGCAGTTTCACCCGACGGTGTTATACATGGCCGGAAGTAGTCGCAGCTTGATCACCGAAGCGGTGCGTGGAGAAGGTGCCTACTTGATCGACCGCAATGGACATCGTTTTATGAACGATTACGACCCCCGAGGTGAACTGGCTCCCCGAGATATCGTATCGCAATCGATTGTTTCTCAAATGGAAAAAACTAGGCACCCAAGTGTCTATTTAAGCCTCAGTCATCTTGATTCTGAGTTCGTCCGCACTCGTTTTCCTGGAATGGGGAAAATTTGCGAAAATTTTGGCATCGATATTACAAAGGATAAAGTCCCAGTTCGACCTGGTGCCCACTACATGATTGGCGGGATTTCAGTCGATAGTCAGGGCCAAACGTCACTTCCGGGGCTGTGGGCAGCCGGAGAGGTCACTTCCTCAGGCCTGCATGGTGCCAATCGGCTGGCATCGAACAGTTTGCTCGAAGGACTCGTATATGGAAAGAGTACCGGGCAAGGTGCGTCGATTGCGGCGTTAGAGATGCCTGATGATTTCCATGCCCTGAACCTTGAAAATCCTAGAAAAGAAGTGGCCGAAGCACTCGATTTGGTTGATATTCGCAATTCGCTCACTAGTTTAATGTGGCGAAAAGTGGGTGTTCGGCGAGATGAGGCGGGCCTAAAAGACGCAGTAGAGACCATTGACTCGTGGTGTCGCTATGTCCTGATTCAACATTTTGATCATCCTGAAGGCTGGGAACTGCAAAATATGCTGTTAGTGGCCCGATTTATTGCGGAATCGGCCCTGCAGCGAACTGAATCCCGCGGAGTTCACCTGCGGATGGATTACCCGAACACCGATGATTCGAATTGGAATCGACATTTGCCCGTTCAACTTCCCGTCAGCACCTAAATAATTATCCTCCGCTATCTGGAGTTTTCCCGATGGCCTGTTTGAATTAGAATACGCGGCTTGGCTGATTCAGTTCGGCCTGAACTTATAAATAACTCAAAACAGAACAAGCTTCACCAGTCATCCAACTTTTGGTTACCTGAGAATGTCAAAAACAGATTCCCCCCCTATGATCGAGGCTGATCGGCTCTCGAAGATCTACGGTATTTTTGCTGCTTCCAGTGATGTATCTTTCAAGATTCATCGAGGCGAAGTCGTTGCCTTTCTGGGCCCTAACGGCGCCGGAAAGAGTACCACGATGAAGTTGCTGACCGGCTATCTGGCGCCCAGCGCAGGCGTTGCCAGAATTGCAGGTCACAACATGATGACCGACCGCATCGCCGGTTCGTCGGTATTGGGGTACTTACCAGAAAATGGTCCCCTCTATCTCGATGCAACGCCTCACAGTTTGCTCAGTTTTTTGGGCGAAGCCCGCGGTATGTCGCCAGCGGCCCGAAAAGAACGTATCGAAGCGGTTGTCGATATTTGCAACTTAGATACCGTACTCTACAAACCGATTGGCAAGCTCTCCAAAGGTTTCAAACAACGGGTCGGCATGGCGCATGCTATTTTGCATGAACCGGATGTGTTGATTTTAGATGAACCAACATCTGGATTAGATCCGAATCAAATTCGCGGCGTGCGAGATATGATTCGCAAGTTGGGTGAAAATAAAACGATTCTGCTTTCGACCCATATTTTCCAAGAAGTCGATGCCCTGGCAACTCGGGCCCTTGTGATCAACGAAGGACGTTTGATCTACGATGGCAAAGTCGACGCAATGAAACAAGATGGCGAGAGCCTGGA
Organism: Blastopirellula sp.; assembly: GCA_002733575.1. GTDB lineage: Bacteria > Planctomycetota > Planctomycetia > Pirellulales > Pirellulaceae. The sequence continues at coordinate 33,737 of NVWB01000158.1, forward strand.
CGACGCTTTTTATCGAATGACCAAAGGCGTAAATGCGATGACATAACGCACAGTTGATGTTGCTCCGTTATAATTTTGAACTCAATACAACGAACATTCCCCACTGCGTCTCAACAGACGAAAACCTACACGGATTGAAATAATGGACCTGTCTTTTATTCTAGATTTCTTTATCGGTATTGCTCCACTGATCATTTTTGATTTGATCTTTACCGGGGTCTTCTTTGCCGTATTGATTCCGCTGTTGCTTTTTAAACAAGCAGCCTATGCGGTGTTGAAACGTAATTTCAAAGCCTACTTTAGTAATCCAACCGGGTATGTGTTTCTGGCATTGTTTGTGCTGCTGACTTCGATGTCTGCGTTTTGGCCCCACGAATTTTTTAACGCCAACTTGGCCAACTTAGACCAGTTGAACTCTAGTATTTCGCTGATCATGCTCATCTTCATTCCGGCAATCACGATGAGTTTGTGGGCCGATGAGAAACGACAAGGGACCGACGAATTATTGTTGACCTTGCCGGCCACTGATTTTGATATCGTGATGGGCAAATATCTAGCTGCGGTTTCGGTGTTTAGTGTTACGCTGTTGTTCTCGCAGTTCTGTAACTTCATGGTGTTGTACTCACTATCAGTAGGCACCTTTGACGTTGGGCTGTTCTGTACCACGTATGTCGGCTACTGGTTCATGGGCCTTGCAATGATTTCGTTAGGCATGGTCGCTTCCTTTCTAACCAATAACCTGACGCTGGGCTTTATCATGGGCATCATCATCAACGCCCCGTTTGTATTGCTCGAATACTCAAACGCCATTGTCATTGGAAGTAGTACGACTCAATTCTTAACCCAAGCTAGTATCGGCATGCAGTTCGCCGATTTCGGACGGGGCGTAATAAGCGTTTCGTCGTTGGTCTATTTTCTCATGCTCACCGCAGTGGGTATCTATTTAAGCATGGTGCTCATTGGGCGTCGTCACTGGCTGGGGGGGAAAGATGGCGAGTCTTTGTTCATGCACTACATTGTGCGAACCTTTGCCCTGTTGACCGTCGCTGGTGCAAGCACACTGATCTTCGTTATGAACGACTATCGTCAAGATTACACCGCGAACGGCACCAGTTCGTTATCGCCGGACACCATTAAACTAGTACGCAATTTGAAGACCGATAAACCAATCCGCATTGAAGCATTTATCAGCCAGAATATTCCCAAATCACACGCTCAAGTTAAAGTCGATTTAATCAATTACTTAAACGAGTTCCGTGGAATCAGCGGCACTCGGATCGATGTTTTAATTTATGATGGACTCGAACCATTCAGCGAAATGGTGGAGAAGGCTCGAGAAGAATATGGAATTCAACCTCGACTAATGGTCTCTACGGTTCGTGGGGCAATTCGCCAAGAAGAAGTGATCATGGGTGCCGCGATTCAATGCGGGCTAGAGAAAGTGATTATTCCTTTCTTTGACAACGGAATCCCCGTTGAATACGAGTTAGTTCGCTCGCTGTGTACGGTTACCGATCAGACCCGCAAACGTGTCGGAATTTTGCAAACCGACGCACAAATGTTTGGTGGAATCCAACAGTCTCAACTGGGTGGTTGGACCAGCATCCCACGCCAAGCCATTTTGGACGAACTGGAAAAGCAATTTGATGTGACCGAAGTCGATCCAAGTGCGGCCATCGATCTTGATGCGTTTGATGTGTTGATGGCCGTTCAGCCTTCGAGTTTAACTCAACCTCAGTTAGATAATCTGATCACCGCAATTCGTGATGGAATGCCGGTTGCGATCTTCGATGATCCACTGCCGATGGCGATTCCTCATGCCACACCCATCAGTCAGCCCAAACGACCTGCAAGTGCCATGGCCGGCATGCAGCGTCCGCCCGAACAGAAATGTAATATCCAAAAACTCTGGGATTTGATCGGCGTGGCCATGGTGGGCGAGAAACCACTAACCGAACCCTACTATGACCCTCGTATCATCTGGCAAGATTATAATCCGTACCCCAAGTTCCGCGGCTTAGGTTCGATTACGCATGAGTGGGTTTTCATTGATGCAGATATGCCGATGTTTGGAGGTGGTGCAAAGGGCTCCACTAAGGTTAATACGACTTCTCAGATTGAGACTTTGCGAAAATCGCCGTTCATTCCCAAAGATGGTATCCCAATTACCCCTGGGATGGAAAACATTACCAACGAGTTAAAGCAACTTCTGTTCTTGTTTCCTGGATCAGTTCAAAAGAAGAAATCAGCACCCAACTCACTCAATTTTATTCCTCTAGCGACGACTTCGAATGCAACAGGAACTTTGAAAATTCGTGAATTAGGCGAAGCCCAAGGCCGGACTGAAATCATTGCTACTAAACGCCAACCGACTTACGAGAACTACCCAATCTCAGCTTGGATTGAAGGCACACCAGCCGCTGCGGTTGACCTACTAGAAGTTCCGCAAGACAAAGGAAATAAGAAAGCAGCAGGCAAGATTAAAGTTGTGTTTACCGCAGACATCGATCTACTGTCGAGCATGTTCGTTCAGCTTCGGGCTCAAAAGGACGAACAGAACAACCTGCGATTTGATAACACCGTGTTTGTGTTGAACTTATTAGACATGCTTTCTGAAGATGACCGATTTGTTTCAATCCGCAGTCGATCTCCGGTTATTAGTCACCTGAAAATGGTCGACACGATGACGGAAAATGCCAGAACTAGAAGCACCGAAGAAATTGAAACACTAGCAAAATCATTTGAAAAAGAACGCAAGGCAAAAGTCAAAGAAATCAATGCTCCGGTTGAAAAAATGGAAGCAGAAATCGCCGAACTTCAACAGAAGCAACGGGAGAATAGAATAACTCCGGCTGACGTCCTTCGTTTTAATAACATGCAAGGAAACTTAGCGTTGCAACAAAGTAACGCCCAAAAAGATTTGCAAGCATTGGAGAACCGAGTTCGCAAGGATTTGGAAGAAAGCCAAAAAGCAATACAGCGAGATTTAGACCGACAGATATTGAAGACCCAAAACGGGTTTAAATTAATGGCGGTTGCCTTGCCGCCGATTCCACCCATTTTGATTGGGCTGATCGTTTTCATCGTGCGTCGATTAAAAGAACGTGAAGGTCTTTCCAAAGATCGAATCGTCAAATAAGTTTCGACCACGTCCCTTCTACCTTAGCAATTATCCTTCAATTGAATCTGTCTTTGACAGGACATTAATATCATGAGTGAAGTAGTTAAAACGGTTGTTTATGTTGTTGTTGCAGCCTCTCTCGCGACTGGGGCCTATTTGTCTCGACCTGAGCCGGTAGGCGTTACGATTAGCGAAGAGTTGGACAAACCCCTGTTCAGTGATTTCAAAGATCCTCTACAAGCCAAATCGTTAAGCATTACCGCGTACGACGAAAAGAAGAACGAACTGCAAGCCCTGGAAATTGCCTTCAAAGACAACACCTGGGTCATTCGCTCCAAAGGTGGCTATCCGGCAGATGCGCAAGAGCAGATGACCAAGGCAGCCAACGCATTGATTGGTTTAAATGTACTAAGCGTCAAAGGCGACTTGAAGAGTCTCCACCAAGAGTACGGAGTGGTGGAACCAACCGAAGATGCAGTCAATGAAAATGAAGCAGGGCTCGGCAAGCTGGTCACCATCAAAGGTGATTCCAACGTAACGCTTGCTTCGTTGATTATTGGCAAAGGCGATGAAGACAACCCAAGTATTCGTTATGTACGCGTGTCTGGCCGAGATCGTATTTACGCGGTGACGCTTGACCCTGCTATCTACACTGCCGATTTTTCAGACTGGCTGGAAAAAGACCTACTGCGAATTAATCCGTTTGATGTCAAGATCATTGAATTCAAAGACTACTTACTGCAACCTCAACCAGCAGCGAATGGAGAACTCATCTATAGCTATCTGCCACGCATGGATGCCACCGTGGCTTACGATGAGCGAACCAGCAAATGGATATTAGGTGCATTACTTGAGCCATCGATGGGTCAAATGGTTCCGGCCAAACTGGCTGCAAATGAAAGTCTCGACACGGAAAAATTGGATGACGTCCGAAATGGGTTAGACGAACTACTGATCGTCAACGCCGTGCGCAAGCCAGCCGGCCTGGCTGAGAATTTGAAATTAACCGGAAACTTTTCTCCTGAAGATCTACAAACGCTCCACGAAAACGGGTTCTTTCCTGTTCAACTACCAGGGCAACAGGAAATATCGCTCAACGGGAACAATGGGGAACTGATTGTCGAAACCAGAGATTTTATTCGATACCGACTCCTCTTCGGCAAAGAACAACCTACCGGAGATGAAGCTGGCTCATTGAACCGATTTTTGTTCGTCAAGGCTGAACTGAACCAAAGCCAATTGGTGAAGCCAGTACTAGTCGAAGTACCAGAACTAAAAGAAGGAGACAATGTTGATATCGAGGCACTTGCGAAAGTGCGAGACGAAATCATTCTAGAAAACGATCGCAACCAAGACGCCTATCAAGAACAACGCAATGCCACGATGAGAAAAATCTATGAACTCAACTCACGCTTCGCCGATTGGTACTATGTGATTTCAGACGAACAGTTCAAAAAGATATTCCTCAAACGAAACCAGTTAATCGCCAAGCCAGCTGGACTGTTTGAACAAGGTTTCCCATCAAGACCACCTGTCAGTGTGCTGAACAACAACACACCAGCCCCAACAGCGCCTGTAACTCCCCAAACGGCACCACCGGCTCCAGGCAAAAAAGAGTCGACTGAAACATCGGAGCCTGTTGAAAAAACAGAACCCACTCCGGCAGAACCTATGCCAATGAAAGAAGAACCGGCGAAGAAGCAAGAGACTTCGGTTGATGATATCCCAACCAAGTCAGATGAAAAGGAAGCGACTCCGAAGGAAGAGGAGACCAAGGAAGAGCCTAAGCCAACTGAAGAGGCAGCGTCTGAAGAGGCAGAGCCAGCCGAAGAAGAAGCTAAAGCCGAGCCGAAAGAAGCATCAGAGACTGAAAAAGAATAAGGCAACTTTCAGAAAATGTCAGTGGTGTTATAAGAACGATATCAGCAAAAACGCCAACGGCGTTTCACTCCATAGCCCAGGGTCAGCGACAAAGCCGCGCCACCCTGGGACATCGTTCAAGCAGAAGCCTACCCTGAAAGGGTTGAACAAGATAATTCTCGATTGTACAACACTTTCAGCGTTGATTTTGATGCATCATAACCCAGGGTACGCATTACTGCTTCGCATCCATGCGAACCCTGGGCTTTGAAGTACAACACCTTCGGCGTTGGAATAAGTACACGGCATTAAAACTTATGATACTCGTTTGAGATTGTGAATTGACAAAAACGGGGCTATCCAATCTAAGTCTGGTAGTACAAATCTAGGCTGTTCTCGCAAATACTGGCTCCCCATTTGCCAACTGCCCCGCAGCAATCTATCATTAAGTTCTTCACACAACCGTTTGACATCTATGCCAATCAATTGATCGGGAGCCCTGCCATGTCTCGCTACCTTGTACTTCTTGCCAGCTTGTCGCTATTTGCGGTCACGCAAACCAGTTCCGCTGCCGAATATCAATCCGACTTCTCAGCGATCCCTGATCGCGTCTGGATCGGCCCCGAGTATTGGGCCAACCCGATGGAAGATTGGGTCGTAGCCGATGGTAAAGTTCAGTGCATCACCGGTGCCGGAAATCGAAACGTCCATCTCCTCTCGCATCAAATCACGAAACAAGGAGCCGGATTTCAGGCAGAAGTCACCGTCTCAAGAATCGATACCGCCAAAAGAGCAACCGGATCGGTCGGGCTACGCATCGGTATTCAATCAGAAGTCGACGACTACCGGGCCCGCACCATTCATGGACGCAGCGGCTATAACCTGGGCATCCGCACCGATGGAACACTCTTCGCAGGCAATATCGAAAAGAAGCTCGACAATGTTAAAATCTCGAACTTAACACTTAAAGCCAATGTTCAACCGCAAGGTGCCAACTTTAAAATCACCGTGACTGCGGTCGATCAAAACGGCAAAGAACTTGGTTCGGTCACAAAAAACAATATCCCATCGCCAGGCATCTATGGCAACATTGCCTTCGTTAATAATCACCAACAAACAGGCAAGGCCCGTTTTGAGTTCAGTAACTTTTCGGTCAGTGGACTTCGTATTGAAGAAAACGCCGATCATCGCTGGGGCCCAATCCTATGGTCAATGCACACACTCAGCCGTGGCGTGTTGAAACTAACCGCCCAAATGCCGCCGCTGTCGGAAAAAGATTCAGACACGGTCAGCTTGCAAATCAAAAAAGGTGCGAAGTGGATTGATCTCGCCACTGCCAAAATAGATAACGATGCCTGCACGGCCACGTTTCGGATTGCCGATTGGAGTGCCACCGCAGATGTTGACTACCGCTTAGTGTACGAAACCAAAGACAACAGCGGCAACCAACTGCTAGACACCTACGAAGGTACAGTTCGCAAAGAGCCCCTTGATCGAGACCTGGTCGTTGCAGGCTTCACTGGTAATACCGACTCTGGTTTTCCGAACAACGAAGTCACCAGCAATGTGGCCATTGAAAACCCGGACATGCTCTTCTTCTCTGGCGATCAACTCTATGAAAGCGTCGGCGGTTACGGCATCATTCGCACGCCTGCCGATCGTTCGATTTTAAACTATTTACGAAAATGGTATCTCTTCGGCTGGGCCTTTGGAGATTTGATGCGAGACCGCGTGAGTATCTGCCTGCCCGATGACCACGATGTTTACCAAGGCAACATCTGGGGCAACGGCGGCAACGCAATCACTATGAAAGAACACGATGCTGGTGGCTACGCTCAGCCGGCACAAATGGTGCTGGCCGTGCATCGCACGCAGTGTTCGCATCACCCTGACTTGGTTGACCCTGACCCAATTCAACAAGGCATCACGCCCATTCATACCGACATGCTGTATGGCCGCGTTAGCTTTGCCATCGTCATGGATCGCATGTTCAAGTCAGGCCCTAAAGGCAAAGTCAACTACTGGAAAGGCCGTGCCGATCATGTGCCAGATCCAGATTTTGATCCGAAAAGCATCGATCTGCCAGGCCTCACATTGCTGGGAGATCGCCAGTTGAACTTCCTGAAAGATTGGGCCAAAGACTTCAAAGGGGCCGATGCGAAGTGCGTGCTCAGCCAAACCATTTTTGTCAACTTGGCCAACTATCACGGCGGCAACAAAATGTATCTCGTGGCCGATCTCGACAGCAATGGCTGGCCACAAACACCTCGCAACAATGCGATCAAAGAGTTCCGCAAAGGCTACGCGTTTCACTTCGCTGGCGATCAACATTTGCCCTCGCTCATTCATTACGGCGTTGATGACTGGAATGACTCCGGCTTCGCGTTTTGTGTGCCCAGCATCGCCGCTGGATACCCTCGAAGTTGGATTCCCGATAAAGAAGGCAAGCCCGTCCGCAATCGCGTAGGCGGCCCGAACACCGGCGAGTATTTGGACGGCTTACACAACAAAGTGACCGTTTGGGCCATTGGCAATCCGGCTCTCGAAAACCGCAAAGGGGTGATCAACACGCTTCACGATAAATCCTCTGGCTACGGAATCGTTCGCTTCCGCAAAGACGAATGCAAGATCGATATCGAATGCTATCGATTGCAAATAGACTCGAACAACCTGAATCCAGAAGATCAATTTCCCGGCTGGCCGAAGACGATCAACATCACCGATAACTACGGCAAACAAGCGACCGCGTACTTGCCCACACTTGAATTCACTGGAATCAAAATGCCCGTAGTCCAAGTCTTCAACGCCGCCACCGGCGAACATATTTATTCCCTACGCGTCTGCACCGAGAGCTTCCGCCCCAAAGTCTTCAAGCCCGGTGTTTACAATGTAAAGGTCGGTAACCCAGATACTGGGAATATGAAGACGCTGAGGAATCTGAAGGCCAGTAATGATGAGAAATCACTTGAGGTGAAGTTTTAGAACAGCTTAGTGTTCGTGCTGGGTCAAATTCCGTAGGTCAGTGCTGTGCCTGACATGGAAGCAATCTCGGCTCTCAATCTCCGTCAGGCACAGCACTGACCTACCTATTTAGAAATGAATTATTAAACCACGAAGGCTCGAAGACACGAAGGATTTGAATTCAAGATTTTCTTTCCTTTGTGTCTTGGTGCCTTCGTGGTAAAACCTCTTTCTTCTTTTCTTTACGACTTGGCATGAGAAATATTGAAAATCGTAAGACTTCAGATGGCTGAACTCTTACAAAAATTCTTCATCCGGGTTCTTCACTTTGTATTCCTCAGCAATTTGATTCCCTTCCTTGGATTCGGAATGGCAAAGAGAACTGTAAGCCCATATCCTGACTTCATAAAAGGGGCTAGATAATCTTTTCTTAAGAAGCTCAATTGCTTCCGGTTGTATTGAACAACCAATAAGTTCTACCAACTTGGACTTAAAATCTTCCTCGGTTTCTTTCTCTTCTAGCTCTATTAATTGAACAAGCACTTCGTCAACTCTTGTATCCAGTGAATGAAAGCCATCTTCATAGGTCATAGAATCATCGCTTCTTAATTGAGCAATGTATTTATCAAATTCCGCTTGATTCATTTTGTCCACTACTTCACCTCTTCCGTCACCGGTGAATACTCCGTATCGACCTCAACATTTGGGCCGGTGGTTCTTTCAAACTTTCCTTGGGCACCACGCAGGATCACTCGGTTTTCTAGCCAGTGATCACGGTACCAGGTGCAGAGTTCAAAGTTGTCGTTGAGTTGGTTCATCTTGTCGGCCATTTTTCCGCGAAGTGCTTCCAAAGTGGCCAGGTGTTTTGGTACTGCGGCCAAGTCGTGGGCCTGCTGGGGGTCGTTCAGGTTGTCGAACAGTAGTTCTTTGCCGTCTGACTTATACCGGGCATACGTGTATTGTTTGTTGCGAATGGCTCGCCATTCGATGCCGTCGATCCAGAGAAAGGTGTGACCCATTCCTTGTAGCAGGGCGAACTCTGGCACAGGGCCTGGCTTGTCTTGTAGTGGATTCGAGAGATTCATTCCTTCAACCGCTGCGGGAACTTTTGATCCGACTAAACCCAATAGTGTTGGCATGAGATCAACCGCCGACATGCACATGTCATTCTTAGAACCAGCGGCGATATGCTTCGGCCAGCGGATCAATATCGGAACCCGGGCCGATTGATCGTAGAACGTCATCTTGTAGACTCGCGAGTTGTGCCCAAATTGTTCGCCATGGTCGGAAGTGAAAATCACAATCGTGTTGTCAGCTTCGCCAGTTTCGTCGAGGGCTTTAAGGATTCGTCCGATGTTCCAATCGAGATGGGCCGTCATCGCGTAATAGATCCGCATGTATTCCGGCAGGTTCGGCTTCCAGCGTTTGAGCCATTTCTTCGGGTCGGTGTTACGATCCATGCGTGGATCAGGTTTATCGGTCCAAGTTTTCGGCAGTTCAAATTTCACGTTGTCGAACTTCTCTAGCCAGCCTGGCGGAACATTTTCTTTCGTCCAAGGATCATGCGGCGGGCTAAACGCAACATTCAAAAAGAACGGTTTATCCAGCGGGGCTTTCTCCTTCATGAACTTAATCGCCAAGTCAGTAAAGTGTTCGGTGCCGTGCCCGGCAATTTGTTTTCGCTGGGGTGTGTCTTCAAAATAATAGGCCCGATAGTTGTTGTGATTGAAGTTGTAAGCCGCAAAGTATCCATCGAACCCTAGCCGGTAAGGGCCCGGCGGAATGAACGCATTTTGCACATCCTGGTGATGCCCAGCTTGGGCCGCCCACAAGTGCCACTTGCCAATGTGGGCGGTCTCGTATCCGCTGGCAGTCAGCACATGGGCCAAACAATCTTGATTCGGGTTGATGCGAATCTCGTTGACAATCAACCCGGCACTACTAGCATGCTTGCCGGTCATCAGCGTAGCCCGAAACGCCGAACAAACCGGTGTGTTGACCACATAGTTCGTCAAGTTCACCCCTTGCTTGGCAAGCTGATCCAAGTTCGGCGTCATCGCTTTGGTATCACCGTTGTAGCCAACGCTGCTGGCCCGCAGTTGATCGGCAGTCAGGATAATGACATTCGGTTTTTCGGCTGCCGCTGCAATGTGTGACGAAAAACAAAACAACAACCCAACAGAGAATTTTATTAACGACATGGTGAAGACTTCTTTCTCAGTAGAAGAATGAATGCAGAAGCCCTTGATTGTAAGTGATGCTGGCGAGTGATGCTAGTTTGGTGGAAGGACTAGTTTCATTGGTCGTCTCTTACGCACAGGTACTCCCCTGCCGAGATCCATGCGGTGATCCCACATGTTTTTCCCATCAAGGTCTTGTATCAAGCAATCGGGAAGTTCGGCTTTCAGTTTATCTCGCATCGCTTGATCTGTTCTAACATAGGGAGGCGATAGCATTTTTAGATTAGGTAACTCAGTGAACAGCTTGACGTTTGCATCGGTAAGTATTAGATCCGTATTCCGCAGCGACAGTTCTTCTAGCTTTTGAAACGATTGTAAATGCAAGAGAGTTGAAGGATCGAGCTTTGTTGAGTGGACTATTTCCATCCCTCGTAATTCGGGAAAATGAGACAAGTTTTCCCAAGTCTCCTCGCTCAATGAATTATCAAAGGTACTTACACATTTTGCACGAAGCATAAAGTGTTCCCCGAACCATTTATAGACAATCTCTGGCAACGGGCGTTCACCTGTGATAAAGACAATCTCTCGCAACGGACGTTCGCCAGGGATAAAAACTAATTTTCGACCTTTAATATCTACTCGATTGCCGGGATGCTCATAACGCAGTTGGACGCCTAGTTCAGCTAACCGCACATATGCCTTTCCCCGCACTTGAGCCCTACGAACTTCAAGCCCTAGCCAAGCCAGTGGCAAACAGAGAACGGAGAGCATGACAAAGAAAGCCCGCAAACTTATTCGCACACGCGGGATTTTTTTCCACCATGAACTCATGTTGCAATCTTCGGCTTTACTAAAGGGTTTATTATGTAGAGATCGATATAGAAGTCTTTGATTGTAAGTGATGCTGGCGGGTGATGCTAGTTTGGTGGTAGAATCTTGATATGAACGATTTTCCACATAACGAACCTAAGAAGATTCAATTTAGTATTCGGTCGCTGCTGATCACGACCACCATTATTGCAGCTTGGCTAGGAATTCTGATTCAGCCGAATTTACGTGAAATGATATTCGTTTCGATAGCGTACTTAACTAATTTTTCCAACTTTATGCTTATTGGGATCTTGTTGCAATTCTCAAGCCCATTGTTTTTGGGAGCCACGCTTCTCTATTTGGTTTTGTTTTCCCCTCGCCCAGCCACGGCTTGGTTGTTTCTTGGATGTTTGGGACTCGCTGTTTGGGCGATTATTGCCTATCCATTCTTTAGCTCAGTCGTTATTGAATGTATCTCACTGACCTTGATTGGTATTTCAATGCTAATGGCATTCGAGATCTATCAACGCGGGCTCAGAAAACATATTGTTACACTGGTCTGTGTGACTATCTTGTCTTTGACGTATTGGTGTATTGCGGTGTTGGTTACCTCATTCGTGTGAATGGGCTTAGAAAATCGTAGGGTGGCTTTCACTTGCCTACAGGCACTTTTGGGTTCTGCATGACCCAGCCTCGATATCCTTCGGGAAGCCACATGAACTTGCCATTGCGTCCTTGTATCACGCAATGTGGTAGTGCTGCTTCCAGTTTATCACGCATTACCTGATCAGGCTTAATCAGTGAAGGTGTCAATACTTTCAAATTGGGCAATTCGGAGAACAGCTTAACTTCCGTATCTGTCAGTTCAATATCCGTATACTGTAGCGATACTTCTTCTAATTTCTGAAACGAGCGGAGGTGGGAGAGTTGCAATTGATCATAATTGCCGACGGAGAATTCCAGCCCGCGTACTTCTGGGAAATGGGACAAGCATTCCCACATCTCTTCCTTGAATTCAGGGTCATAGATCCGCACAAACTTTGCACGAAGCATGAAGTGCTCCCCGAATAAGTCATAAACAATCGACGGTAACGGGCGTTCGCCTGTAAACCACCCAAATGTTTCACCGTCAAAGTGTAAGTCCGTGATTTGATGTTCATAGCAAAGAAGGACGCCCAATTCAGAAAGCTGCACAAATGCTTTCTCCCGCTCTTGCCCCCTGCGAACTTCAAGCCCGAGCCAAGCCAGTGCTAAACAAAGAAGGGAGAGCATGACAAAGAATGCCCGCAAACTTAATCGCACACGCGGAATTTTTTTCCACCATGAAGTCATGTAATCACCAGTAGGTTTTTATAGATATTAAAGAGTTCGATTATGATTCAATCCAGGTATTTCGCCAATGCCAGTTGGTCTGAAATGTGTTTCTGATAAACTGAACCTTCGCCTCGCCCTGGTGTCTCCACTAGCTTCATGCCTCTTTTGATACTGAATTATCTCATGCCTGAATATAACTGGATTAGCGAACAAATTTTTACGGTTTCTGAATTCTTCTCACCGGAAGAATGTGATGCGTATATAGAGTTGTCGGAATCGATGGGCTATGCTGATGCGCCGATAAATACGGCAATGGGCCCTATGATTCGGCAAGATGTGCGGAACAATACTCGGGTGATGCTTGACGATTTACCTAGAGCGGATGATCTGTGGTCTCGCATTCAAGATTATATTCCACACAAACTGCGGAGTTGGTCTTCGTGCGGTGTGAATGAGCGGTTGCGTTTCTATCGTTATGATGTTGGGCAACAGTTCGATTGGCACTACGATGGTTGCTTTGAACGTGACAATGGCGAACGCAGTTTTCTGACGTTCATGGTTTATCTGAACGATGGATTTACTGGTGGCGAAACCACGATTGAAGAAATTGATATCAAACCAGAAAAAGGCATGGCATTGTTCTTCATTCATCAAATCCGCCACAAAGGACAGCCAGTCACAGGTGGCCGTAAATACGTGCTACGCACCGATGTGATGTATCGGTATAATCAACCGGATTAAGATCCAATGTTAGAAAACCGTAGGGTGGCTGCCCTTTTGGGCCAGCCGCCTGTCTGTTGTTTTTAATTCACAAAGGAGAAACCATCTTGAACAGTGTTGATTCATTTCGCTTGATATAGATGGAGTTTCAAATAATTTGATTGAATGAGAGAAGAGAGTCTTTTCGTCTGTTGGTGTTGCTCAAATGAAAAATGGCGTCTGTTAAATCAATCCTAATAATCACTCATTACTCTTCAATGATTCAGTACACACATACAGGCGGCTGGCCTAAAGAGGCAGCCACCCTACGAGACCGAATTCCGATTACTTTTCTTCCTAGAATGCGTAATTAGACGCCTAAACCACTCAACTTATTCGATATCGCCCCGTCTGGGGCTTTCTTGTACTTTGGGTGATTCGATTCCAGGGGATGAATCCCTTGTCATTACCCAAGTTTTCAGGTGATAGCACCTTGGCATGATAGCATTGGTAAGTGGTGGTTTCTATTGGGCTTGGGTTTT
>NVWB01000159.1 GCA_002733575.1 Blastopirellula sp.
CCCGATTAACTTACTACCTTTGGTCCGCAGTAGCGGACCCTACACAACGGATTGCTAGGCTATGACACTCTCGGAAGTTCATCAGGAACAATACACCACCCTAACTCAGGCGGCCACTTGGGCTGATGTTTCTCAGCGTACGCGGCTTGAACTTACTGACGAGGCCAGGGTTCGGTTTCTGCATAACATGTGTACCAATCAGGTGAATGATCTTCCAGTCGGGCAGGGCTGCGAGGCTTTGATTACTTCGCTACAAGGCAAAGTTGTTTCTCATGTAATTGTGATGAAGCAAGAAGAACGCATCTTGCTAGAAACAGGGCCGAACGAGGCCGGGGCGATTCTGAAGCATCTGGGCAAGTATGCGATGATTGAAGATGTCGAGTTGACCGAAGTGACTGCGGAGACTTGTGAACTAGTTGTTGCTGGACCACAGGCCGAAGAGACGTTGAAAGCCATGTTTCAAACCGATCTTCCTACAGCAGCTTGCCAACATGTTCCAGTTCAATTCAAAGACGCTGCGATTACTTTGCTAAAGACGCCCGTCTATGGTGCGAATGCCTTCTCATTGATAGCCGCAGTCGAACATCGAGAGTTACTTCAACAAGCCTTGTCGGAAAAGTCGGTTGGCGAGGTAGATGCCAGCGTTCTTGATATTCTCAGAATTGAATCCGGCTTCCCCGAATCTGGCGTCGACTTGACCGAAGACCACTTGGCGCAAGAGGCCAATCGAACGGAGAAGGCAATAGATTTCAACAAAGGCTGTTACCTGGGCCAAGAGACCGTGGCTAGAATCGACGCGATGGGCCACGTGAATAAAAAACTTGTGCTGGTGAAATTCAGCGGCGAGACCTGTCCAGTATCAGGCAGTTCTATCAAACACGAAGGCAAAGAAATCGCCAAAGTGGGAACCGTTTGCGATAGCCCACTCGCCGATGCCTACCTTGCCCTCTGCATGACCCGCAAAGGGTTTAATGACGTTGGCTCAAAATTTGAAACCGAATTCGGATCGGCAGAAGTGATTTTGCCGCTTCGGTAGGTTGCTGCTTCCATCTTGGGTAGCACCGCCGACGATTCCGGTGTTGGCTATGCTTCGGGATCAAACGTATTCGGAACGTCGTCGGTGTGACCGGCGAACAGAGGTTACAGCGGCAAGGTTTACCGAAATCAATAGGAGGTCCTCAGTCATATCGACACTGAAAAGAAAGAAAAAATGGAAACCTCTCCAGCCTCTTGTCGACTTGCGTCGTAAGCGTATTCGAGTCTCGTTCGATCATATTCAGTATATGTCTTCGATAAAACCAGTTTTTGGTGTCAAATCCTTGCGTGCCTCAAATGATGGTGTCACACGCGAAAGCCAATCCTCGACCGATCCTTCTTCCCGTCCGTTCGTGACACGATAGGAAAGCCAAGCGATGGGATTGAGGCAATAATCCCCGAACGTGATTTTCGATGTGTAGAAGTTGACAATCGACTCGGTATTAAAATGTCCAGCCCAAGTTCCATCGTAAATTCGCGAGATCGTCTCGCCAAGGTAAGCGGATGCGGCAGAATTGATGTCGAATTGCATCTCGTCACCATGAACCATAACGGGGAGAACTGAATTGGATTGCAGTAGTGGTAGGTCGAGAATTCTGTCGAACATATCAGTCAACGATCTCATTGAATAATCAAGTATGAAGTCGTGATTGCGCATATAGGCCACGAACGCGTCAGCGACGGTTGGCGGCACATTCGGATTGGGAGTTCGATCAGTGTTCACGGAGAATAATCGTTAGCAAATACAATAATCAAATGCCGCACTATTACGGTCTAGTACGGAACAGTGAAGCTAAATGTATCACACTTACCAGGCGTTCTCAACAAATACAATAAAAGCCCTCTCTCGATATCACTCCGAGAGAGGGCTTCTTCTTTTATTGCTTCAGCAGCGACCACTTATCGCCAGTCTTGTGCCCAGTCGGCGGTTTTCAACCCGCTGCGGATGCGGAACTCTCGGAGTTCATCGAGCAGTTCTTGTTTCTTCGCTTGATGGTCGGCTGATTCCCAAAGGTTCACGACTTCGGTAGGGTCACTCTTCAAATCGAACAGTTGTCCCCAAGGTTCGTCTAGGAAGTGAACCAGTTTCCAGTCGTGGTTGCGTACCATCGTCATGAACTGCGTGCCTGTCAAAATGCCGTCTTTGGCTTGTTCGGCATAGACGTGATCCCGGCCTTTGAATTCTTTGCCTTCGAGTGCTGGCAGCACAGTTTCGGCTTCGAGTGATGGCGGCACTTCAACGCCGGCCATTTCTAAGATGGTCGGGCCTAAATCCATTTGCTGCATTAGTTCATCTACGGTTCGGCCACCCTTGTATCGATCTGGTGCCCAAATTATGAGTGGTACACGTGTGATATCATCGTACATTGTCCATTTCTGACTGTGCCCATGATCGGTCAGGCAGTCTCCGTGATCGGAAGTGAAGATCACAATGGTGTTATCGCCGTAGCCGTTGTTCTCTAGGGCATCCATGATTTGACCTACTTTTTCGTCAATCATGGTCACGTTTGCCAAATAGTAAGCACGTTGCTTGTGGCGTTGTTCGTGGGTTGGGTTGAGTTCTAACACAACCGAATCATGATCGATCTCTTGGTTATGCACCCGAAGTTCTTTGTAAGGCTCAGGTTGATTGTCGAGTTCTTCTTGCGTCACTTCCAGCAGTGGCAACTCTTTCTTCATGTACGATTCGGTATAGCGTGGAATGGGATCGTACGGAGGATGTGGGCCAGGGAAACCAATTTGCAAGAACAACGGCTCTGTTTTTGGATAAGTGTTCAACCACCAAGTGGCCATGTCTCCAACAAACATGTCAGGGTGCATGTCTTCATCGAGTTCCCACTCGAAAGCACCAAGTCGATCTCGGTAGTCGTCGAGCTTTCGGTAGAGCTCTCGTTGTTGCTTGATTAGCCCACGTGCAGCGAGGGCTTTGTCCCATTCGTCAAAGAAATAACGCCCTTCTAGATAGCGATCTTTGTTTTCGACCACATACCGCTCATCGAACCCTAGCGGCGTGGTGAATGGCCAGGTGTGCATTTTGCCGATGTTGGTGCAGTGATAGCCAGCATCGTTGAGCGACTCAATCCATGACTTTCGCCAGCGATCGGCGTTTTTAAGAATACCGGTGGTGTGTGGATAATAGCCTTTGAACAAACTGGCCCGGGCCGGAGCACACGAAGCGGCCGTTACATGACATTGGCTGAACGAGACGCCTTCATTGACCAAACGATCTAGGTTCGGGGTCTCCATATAATCAAAGCCCAGGGCGTTGATGGTATCGTAGCGCTGTTGATCAGTAATAATGAAGATGATATTCGGGCGACTGTCGGCCATGAGGTGTTTACCTAATTATGTGTTTGTTGAATCGACGCGGTCTTCATTGAGTACAAGTGCTATTTAGGCAACCGGTTCTTGTTGCTTAGTAGCAAGCATCAGTTCGCGGAAACGCTGGAACAGGTACTCGCTATCATGGGGGCCAGCAGAGGCTTCAGGATGATACTGCACACTAAAGGCAGGTAGCTCTTTATGTTTAACGCCTGCTACAGTGTTATCGTTCAGATTGCGATGGGTGATTTCTAAGCAATCAGGCAGCGACTCTTCTTCCACAGCAAAGCCATGATTCTGGCTGGTGATTTCCACTTTGCTGGTTTCGGTATCCATCACCGGCTGATTGGCGCCCCGGTGACCAAATTTCAACTTGAATGTCTTTGCACCACAGGCCAGCGATAGCAGTTGATGCCCAAGACAGATACCAAAAATTGGTTTCTTTCCTAGTAAATTTTGAATTGTCTCAATCTGAGCAGTCAAAGGTTCAGGGTCACCAGGTCCGTTGGAGAGAAAGATGCCGTCGGGGTTATGACTCAACACTTCTTCCGCAGTTGCTGTGCCTGGCAGTACGGTAACTTTGCAGCCGGTGTCTTGTAGATGGCGGGGGATATTCCATTTCATGCCAAAGTCTAATGCTACCACATGCAAGTCAGCGGTCTCAATCGACAGCTCTCTTCGTTGCTTGTCAGCCAGCTTGACCCAGTGGCTTAACTTTTCGCTCCACACTTTTGATTCTTTGGGCATTACTTCACTGATTAAGTCGCGCCCAACTAAGCCAGGGCTGCTTTTCGCCTTGGCGATCAATGAGGCATCGTCGAGGTCTTCGGTTGATAGCACGCCACGCATTGATCCTGCAGAACGCAAGCGTCTGACCAATGCCCGGGTATCGATGCCGGTCATGCCAACCACATTTTTTTCTTTGAGAAAATCTTCCAGCGTTTGATTGGCCCGAAAGTTACTCATTCTCCGGCAGTTCTCACGCACGATGAAGCCTGACATGTGAACCGTATCGCTCTCCATGTCTTCACGATTCACCCCGTAGTTGCCAATCTGGGTGTAAGTCATCGTAAGAATTTGTCCACGATAACTGGGGTCAGTCAAAATTTCTTGATAGCCCGTCATCGAAGTATTGAAGCAAACTTCTCCATCGACTTCGCCGGTTGCCCCAAAAGAAAAACCGTTAAAAATTGTTCCGTCTTCTAAAGCCAGTTTCGCTGGTTGACTCTTGTTCATAATTTGCTGTCGGTCGGTTAAATGTGGTAAAGAAATCCGGTTATACAGGATCGTCTTATGTGTGAATCTATGGGGGTCGTTCTAAATAATTTCTTAGCAGGTAGCCGGAATAATCGGACTATCTTCAAAGGTTGAACTTTGTGGCAGGCCCACTTAAAGTCTTGCTTGCGAAAGCCCGATAGCCTTCATTACGGCTGTGGGTCTCCGGGTTAATTCTCGGACAGCCATACTTGGAGGACTCTTGTTTCGGCGAGCGAGAGTTCTCCTTTTTTTATTTCTTGGTAGATCGCCACTTCTTTACCTAAAGATGGACGAAGTACAAATTTCCGCCATTATATTTTCGATACGAGCGGGCGAATAGCACCCGAAGCAAAAAGCAGGGGCGCATTGCCAGAATTCTTTTCTTTTGACCAGAAAATTATCAATTCTGCCTCAGATTTCGCTAGAAATTTTAGGTAACTGAGACCGTAGACCCTTCTTCTTGCTTCAGACAGCGGCTAATATGCCTTACTGCTTGACGCAGACGGTTCTCATTTTCGACCAATGCCATGCGTAAATACCCTTCTCCTAGCGGACCGAACCCGCTGCCAGGGCTTACTGCCACATCGCCCTTTTCGAGCAACATCATGGCAAAATCCATGGTAGACATCTTGTTGGTCCATTTTTCTGGGATTTTCGCCCACAAAAACATCCCTGCTTTGGGTGATTCGACTTCCCAGCCGAGTCTGCGTAGACCATCGACCAGTACATCTCGGCGACCTTGATAGATTTTGCTTTGTTGTTCTACCGCAGCATCTCCTTCACGCAGGGCCACAATTGCTGCAATTTGTACGGCTTGGAACATGCCGTAATCGTAATAGCCCTTGATGGTGCCGAGCCCACGGATCATCTCTGAATTGCCACAGCAGAAGCCGACACGCCAGCCAGCCATGTTGTAGCCTTTGCTCATTGTGGTGAATTCTACGCCTACATCCTTGGCTCCAGGGGCTGAAAGAAAGCTTGGAGGCTTGTAGCCATCAAACGCGATATCTGCGTAAGCAAAGTCGCTGATGACCATTAACCCATATTTTTTGGCGATTTTGACCACATCCAAATAGAACTCTGGCTCAATTATCGCTGTCGATGGATTATGTGGATAACACAAAATAAGTAATTTAGGCTTCGGATAGAGTTGCTCGCAGGTATATGCCACATTCGAGAGGAACTTCTCGCTATCATTCACATCCAGCGCAATTACATTGCCTGATGCTAGAGCTACCGCGTACATGTGTACCGGGAAATAGGGTGCAGGGACAATTGCCGTATCACCAGGGCCCATTAACGCCAGGCACATGTGCGAAAAGCCTTCTTTGGACCCAAGGCACGACATCACTTCCGTCTCAGGGTCGAGTCGGGCACCGTATTTTTTCAGGTACTTCGAGGCGACTTCACGCCGTAAGTTACGGATGCCGTTGGATTTACTGTATCCGTGGTTGTTTGGGTTATTGACCGCTTCACACATCTTCTCCATCACGAATTCTTCGGGAGGATCCGAGGGATTGCCCATGCCGAGATCAATTACATCGCTACCTGCTCGACGTTTTTGATACAACAAATTGTTGATTCGGCCAAACATATAAGGGGGCAAGCGAAGGACTCGCTGAGCCAAATTGATCTCAAAAGGAGTTTCACCTTCTGACGGTTGTCCGTTGGGGGTCGCGGTCATCGACCAAATACCTTTCAAGAGGAAACTTGCGAGAAAGAGAAAAACTATTTCTCACAAGATGTATCATGCTGGCTAGTTAAACTTGACTCGCCTGCGTTCATTCTAAGATTGTTCGCCCATTGAGCAAGGGAGACTAAGGAGAGTTCGCTGAGTTAAAAGAAAAAGGCTTCGGCGTAATTACCGAAGCCTTTTAATTGATTTCATTTAGCAATTGGGTTGAATACCACTTAACTCAACTACTTTAGCGTTGAGGGGATTACAAACGGCTTGCCAGCTACTGACCGGCTGGTTTTACCAGATTGCGAGGTATTGGCCAAATAATTGTGAATCTGAGCATCCTGACGAATCAGTTCAAACTCTTTGCTCATCTCCACACGGATTTTCTTTTCCATGATATCGCGTGTCAGTTCTTCACGAACATCTTCGATGCTATCAATGGTAGACTTCGTTTTGCCTAAGCTTCTGAGGATGATAAACTGTTTGCCGACAGCGACAATTCCAGAAAGTTCGCCATGTTGCAAGCGGAATGCTTCCTCTTCTAGAGCAGGTTGGCCTCCAAAGCGACGGAGCGGTGGAACTTGTCCATCGTTATTCTTGGAAACCGGTTCAATCGAATACTGGGCAGACAGTTCACCAAAGAATTTTTCGGTAGGATTGCGACGTGCCATATCCCAAACTTCTTGAGCCCGACGCTGAGTATCTAACACGATGGCAAGTATCTGAGCACGCTCTCCGTAGTTGGCTTCGTAGCCTTTACGCAAATCTTCGTCGGTGATTTTAACTCGATCTTGAACTAGCTTCTTCAAAGCAACCGTAGGCCAAACGGCATCACGTACATAAAGTTCCACGCTCACGCCTTGATCGGTGGTGACTTTCTCAAGCCATCCTTCTAAATCAGGAGTTTTTCCATCATCAAGTAGGAAACCAAACGAATAAGCGGCCCGTTTGATCTCTGCATCCAGGTCGGCTTCGGTGACTAAGATCTGTCGTGTTTCCAGTGCTTGGGTTAAGACTGTGCGATTAATCTCGCCTTCCAACACTTCTAAGCCAAACCGAACAATACATTCTTCTTGCAGTTCGAGTGTGCTGATCTGTCTGCCATTGATCACAACAGCAACCCCAGGCATTTGCTTGCTTCTGATTGGGTCGTTGAAGACGTTGACAATCTCCGCCTGTTGTTGAAGTTCTTTGAAAATATCTCCGGCCGAGTCACGCATCTTGTTATCACGAATTTTATCCACTAACCGCCCTTGAATGGCTGGAACATCTTGTGGCGAAATTACCGTGGCAGGCAAGTGGGCTTCGCATTTGAAGATCAAATACTGCTCGGCTACAAAGATCACATGAGAGATCTCGCCTTCTTTTAGGTTGAAGACTGCCTCTTCAATCTCTTTCATTCCAACGTGGCGACGAACTGGCGGAATTAATCCGTTGGCAGATGCACTGTTTTGATCTTGCGAATGTTCTTTGGCAAGGTTCGAAAAAGTTTCTGGTGCGTTGACTGCTTTGACTCGAAGTTCTTCGGCCAAGCCACGATCTTTGACTGAGATCATGCGAACCTTAACTTTCGGGCCATAGTTGGCTTCCCAAGCATTTTGAACTTCTTCATCCGAAACTTTCAGGCGGTCAGCGGCCAGGGCTCGCAGTGCCAAGGTGGGCCAGATGATATCGCGGCGATACCGGCTGGGAGTTACATTACGTTCTTCTTGAAGCATGGCATACCAACGATCGACGGGAAGATTGAATTTTTTAGCAATCTTGGCGATCTCAGCATCTAAGTGCCCATCCGTAATTTTAATGCCGTATTTCTGGCAAGCTTGCAGAATTAGATGCTTGTTGACTTGGCTCTCAAGTACTTCTTCGCCGTGTCTAAGCAAAGCTTCTGCACCTAATTGATCTCGGGTGATCGTCACACGATTGACGACAGCAACGTCTCGAATGTTTTTCGATGTGTCTGCGACCCGAGGCTGTACCGTGGTGGGAGCGATCGGGCGTTGTGCCAGAGGGGCTTGTGCTTCGGCTTCTGGCGGACCTTGCTCTTGTCGAGCGATGTAAATTCCAGTTACCAATAGTGCGAACCCTGTTGTAAGGATTCCCCATGTTTTCCAGGTCATACGAAATCTTCCTTGACTTCGAGCATTCATGATTTTCTCCAAAATCCTCTTAGAAAAATTAAAGTCGGCGAATTGCGGGGCCGATGGTTACTAAGTTAGGGATCGGGAGTATAGAAATCAAAACTCCGTGGGTCAATAGACATTCACGAGACTGCTAGCATCTTCACTTAGAGTATTTTTGTCATCGCTGTTCTGCTGCGAAAATATCAGCTCCGAAGCAAGTTTCGTATTTTGGGTAGCCACGTCGTTGGTTTAGGGGAATGCGAATCAGTTCGAGATATTTCAGCCACCATCGAACGCGATTCGGCCTGCAAGAAAACAAAAAACGGGCAACCTTAGTGGCTACCCGTTTTGTATCTGTAAATTACTTGGCCCAAAGGGCTCAGCTGGAATCTTATTCCAAAACGATGTCGTGTGTTTGTGCTCCACCGGCCAATTCAACCGTGAGGCCAGATTTTGCGACATTGTCATACTTTTTCGGAATTTGTACCGGGTTGGCTTCAAATGTCCCAGGTTCGGCGGTCATGACTCCACCTGGACCAGGCATAGGCGCTGGTAGTACGTTGACAGAAATTTTCGCAGAGCCTTTTGGCAATCCTGAAACCGTATACGTTCCATCACTCTGAATTTGAGTCGACTCCACTTCGCCTGATGCCGCTTGAAAAAGGATCGTTCCTGAATTTAAATCTTTCCCTTTGTGAGAGATCTTTCCAGAAATCGTCGATGACGATTCTCCTCCACAGCCCATCAGTAAAACAAGTAAGCAGCTACATAGAACAAAACGAGACAATGACATGCGATTGATATCTTCCATAATTATGAGGTGTGTAAAAGATGCCACACAGCACTTGTTGTTTCTAAGTGCTGTGCGACCTGTAACTAGAGTATTGGTTGAGAATCGATAGGGTTAGATTACCACTCTCCAACAACATTGCCATCTTGGTGCTGGACCAAGTTCCACCAAACGTCTCCGTCAATTGTGTTAGGAACAAATTGCGTACTACCATCACCCAAGACAACGTTCACTCCACCTGGGTGACCAGATGCGGTTGTGCGAAGTGCGTCACAATCTTGCTTGTTTTTCGCTTTTTGAGGAATAGAGGTTGGACCAAAAGCCATTTGACCTCCTACATCACCACCACCAAACATTGGCATATATGGAATGTTCCAGGAACCATGCGACCAGATCGTAGCATGGTTTCCACATCTCTGAAGCGTCTCAGCGAATAGGATGGTATTTGATGTTCCATCTGTGATGTCTCTCATGCCTAGGGGCTTGGCTGCGATGATTTGAGCATGATTTGCGGTGTCTGGGTTGAGCCCAACGAACGTATGAAAATTGAATTCATAGGAAGCTGTAGTCCAGTCTGGATTGAAAATTGAATCCCCACCAGTCGCATCAGATGGACAAAGATAATCTTTCACAATTTGTCCTCGAGCAGCTTTATTTCCAAGACCACCAATCACCTTGTTGTTCTCAAAAGAATCTGGTTGAGTCAGATCGTAAAGGCTGCCTTGTTCGATGAACGGAAGAATATAGTAGAAAAGAGTTCCTAGCTTTCGAGGATTCCCAGAAGAAGCAGGTTCTTCATTCCAGCCTTCGGGAAAGTATCGAAAAGTGTCGTGAAAGTTGTGTGTAGCAAGACCTAATTGCTTCATTTGGTTCGTACACTGCATCCGACGAGCGGCTTCACGGGCTTGTTGTACCGCGGGTAATAACAGAGCTATCAGAATTCCAATAATGGCGATAACAACTAAGAGTTCAACAAGGGTGAAACCTTGCTTGGATCGGGATTTTTTCATCGAAGTCCTTTGATTTAAGAAGCCGGAAGAGTGTGGGAGAATGAGCCGCGTTATACGGGCACAAGGCTGTCTACTCTACATCACGCATAGACGGTTGCACATGTGTTTTCGTGAAGAATTACGCGGAAATAAAAAACATACTTTTCAGGAATTCCGAATGTCACCCATGTGGATTATCGCGTTGCCTTTTCAGCATGGAAAAAACAATCTGCGATCGTATAATGACGAAGAAAGCCCACGAAACGCAGTAGATTTTAGGTACCCAGTCGCCCTGCGATGCGAATTTGATTCAATTCCATTATTTCAATAAATTAAATCAAAACCAGATTGCGTTGCTTCGAGTCTTCGCGTAAGTCGCGCAGAAAAAGATTGGCGAGAAGCAAATGCCAGATCAGACAATGTAAGAAAAGCTTTCTCGACTAGTGCGTTTCAAAAGTCGCTGCCATCGCTTTCAGAACTCACTCGTCTTCCCAGAAAGGCAATGTTTAGATTGATCTTGAATTGGGATATATCGAATCCAGAAAACGAAGAAACACTTTTCGTGAATCATGGAACACGCAACTTAAAGATAGCCTGAGCCTAGCGTCTATTAATTTAGATTGATTCCCCAGACTCCATTTTTTTTGTTATTTCTAGGACGTTTGACCGTCTTCGAATAAGCACGCATTTCGGCAGTCACTTCTACATTTTGAAATGTTCCGTTGTACGCTTTGGCCAATTCGTCAAAACTCTTTGCGGCCTGGGGTTTCATGCCAAATCCAAGTGTGTGAATAATGACATTGTTATTTTCAGCATTCGCCAATGTCTTGGGAACGGCTTTATCACCAAAGGCACCATCGCCTAACAGATAGAGTCCATCGGGCCGCATACGCATCGCTAAATCCATTGCTGCTTCACCATTAGTTCTTAGGCAACGATGAACCGTACCTAACCACTTATCCAACTTCTTTTTATTCGCTTGGGTGGCTGCCACTGGATAGCGTTGAACTTCAGGGTAGAACAGTGGGTAAGAAGCATCGCTGTAGAAGATCACATAGAATTCGTGTTCTGGTTTTAGTAGAGCTACCGACTTTTTGATCTCATAGATGGCCGTTTCAAACTTGCCATTGCTCATACTGTTGGAATTATCAACGACATAGATGAACCGGTTGCCATTGGTTTGCACACCAAAGAATGTTGCTGTGCCGCTGCCCCCACCCATTTGTGACATGCCAAGATCGGATGCCCCGAATAGCCCTGCGATATCTCCGGTAATATCATCTTCTAAAGCAATTTCGCCCATCTCTGCTTGAGCATCTGCACCTAAGTCAATGGTAGACATAAAATCTGTCAATTCTAGGGCTGCAACAGGGTTGGGGATTTCAACTTCCTGTAGTTCTAGAATTTGGTCGTCCTGGGTGAGTTCAAACTGTTCGAGTTCTTCCAGTTCTTCCTCTGTAGCACCGACTATCATCATCTTGTCGTTGTTCGGTTCAAGCTTGAAAGTCAGGCAAAACAGCGCTACAAGAATTACGGCATGAACCAGCATGCTAACAGCCCAGCCCGGCACCTGCCCGAGAGCAAATCCGAAAGAGGACTTTTCTTCATACACATCCTCTGAATCTTCTGCTTGATTGGACTCCACTTGTGACCCACTGGTACGCACCACATCAGTCGATTCCTGATCGCCCTTGTTTACGTCGACTGTAAGGTCAATCGTATCGTGCGCAGTATCCTCAGAAACGGGGATGTTCTTATCAACCGTAGCCATACTGAAAACCAATAGAAGAAAAGATTAGGTGAAATAGACGGTAAGTCATATCGACAAGCGTTTATTCATTATCGACAAGAATTACAAATTAGACAAGAACCATTCTGGATAATCCAAAGTTGTTATAGGGGAATAATGCTCCGTTTTCTCTGTTTTAAGGTAAACATAACCGCAAACAGGATGGAAATTGATTTTTGGCCCTTGGGAGTTGCTGATAGATATCTGTTCGAATTGGGGTCAACTGCGATGAATCATCAGTCTCTGTGTGCTGTATTAATTTATGTTGATTCCCCAGACCCCATTTCGTCGCTTATCATTCGGGCGATTGACCGTCTTGGAGTACGCACGCATTTGGGCAGTCACTTCGACATTCTGAAATGTTCCGTTATACGCTTTGGCTAACCTGACAAACCCCAATGAATCCCTGCTTGTCATTCCAAAACCAAGCGTGTGAATAGTCACATTATGATCTTCCGCAATCGCGATGGTCTTGAAAATCGCTCTGTCGGTAAAGGCTCCATCTCCTAATAGATAAAGACCATCTGGCCGCATTCTCAGGGCCAAATCCATCGCCGCTTCACCACGAGTTTCAGCGCAACGATGTACTTTGCCTAACCATTGGTCCAGCTTCTTTTTATTGGCCTCGGTAGCTGGAACTAAAGTGCGTTGCACTTCAGGGTAGAACAGCGGATAGGAAGTATCGCTATAGAAGATCACATAAAATTCATGCTCTGGTTCTAATTTTGCTACCGACTTTTTGATTTCATTAATTGCCGTCTCAAACTTACCGTTGTTCATACTAACAGAATTATCAACGACATAGACAAAGCGGTTGCCCCTGGTCTGAACACCAAAAAAGGTCGCTTGCCCGGTACCGCCACCCGTTCTAAGCGACATACCAAGATCTGCTTCCCCGAACAGCCCAGCAATGTCTTCAGTGATATTGCTTTCCCAATCTAATTCGCCCATTTCTGCTTGAGAATCTGCACCTAATTCAATGGTTGAAACAAAGTCTGTCAATTCAAGAGTCGCAACAAGGTTCGGGATCTCGAGTTCCGGTAGTTCAAAGATTTGGCGATCTTGAGTCATTTCAAACTGCACTAAATCTTCCAGTTCTTCCTCAGATCCACCTACTATCAAGAGATTGTTGTTCATTGGTTCCTCTGTGAAAGTCTGGCTAAACAGCATGACAATAATTGCTGCGTGAACCAGCATACTGATCGCCCAACTAGGAACATGGCCAAGAGCTAAGCCGAAGATCGAAGTATTCCGTTCGCAACCTTGCTTAGCAATCTGAGAGATTGGAATGTTTTTATCAACCGTAGTCATAATAAAAAACAAGGGAAAAAAGATCAGGTGAAAAAGACATCAAGTCAAATCCTGAGAAACGCCCATGAATTATCGACAAGATATATGGAAGATGCAAGAACTATTTTGGAATACTAGAGGTTATTCTATGAATCGTAACCGAGTAGCCTGGACATCCGCCTAGAAGACGAATGTGTATTGCAGAATAGAATTCAATACGCGGTATTGCTAGAATTGAGAATCTTGAGTCTGAGTAAAAAATCGGATTCAAGTTCCTTTTATTCTACGAGCTTACAAGTGAAGGAGACCATCTATGGATCAACCAACAGACTCCAATATCCAAAAAATGCACCGTTGGTTTGCGATTGAGTGCAATAACCGAGCTTGGGACTTAACTTCTCAGCCCGAAAGAACCAGCGAGCAACTCGAAGATAAAAAGGACCAGAAAGTCTTCTTTGAAGAGCTTTACCGAATTAGAGCGGCTGTAACTGCAAAATAACTCTGTTTTTGTCGCCAGGGGGCTCTCTTACGTTCTTTAGATGGTAAGATTACAGACGACTTACCTTAAGTTCACGTCAATTCCTTCCACTTATGTGCATTCTATTTTCTGAGGAGAAACACCATGAAACGCGTTCTTTTACTTGCAACATTGGCCCTGTTATTTGCAGGCCCTGTCCAATTTGTCAAAGCTCATTGTCAAGTTCCTTGCGGTATTTACGGCGATCAACGTCGTTTTGTAGAGCTACTTGAAGACTACAAAACCATTGCGAAAGCCCAAGCCAGTATTGCTGAACTAGCCGGTAAGCACGATGCACAGTCATTGAATCAGCTAGTACGCTGGGTCACCACCAAAGAAGCCCACGCTTCGAATGCACAAAAAGTGATCGGCGATTACTTTATGGCACAACGAATCAAAGCCGATGCCAAGAATTACACCGTGCAACTCAAAGCGGCTCACAAAGTGATTGTTGCTGCTATGAAAAGCAAGCAGAGTGCCGATCCCGCAACGGCCAAAGCCCTACAGTCGGCCATTTACGAATTCTACGAATCGTACGAAGGCAAAAAACCAGACTTTGATCATGATCACGCTCACTAAGACGCGATCTCAATAAATACGTTGTTTGACAAAAAAAGGTGGAAGGATTAATCCTTCCACCTTTTTTTATAGACGCAATCAAACATTGCTCAAACTTCGTAAAGCGGCATAATAAGATTACTTGTTCTTCTCATCCTGCAATTGTTGAACCCAATCGTGCAAAACCTGAATCGCTTGGACGGGCGTTGTGTTAGAGACATCAAGATTGCGGATTTCGTCTAGCAATGGATGTTCTTGGGGGCCGAATAAAGTGAGCTGTATATCTGACTTAGGATGCCGGTCTTTTTTCACGGAAATTTTAGGGCTGCCATCTGCGTTTAAATGCTCAGCTTCTAGTTGACTCAGAATTTGCTTTGCCCGTTCATTGACTGTCTTGGGAACGCCAGCCAGGCGTGCTACATAAATCCCATAACTTTTATCGGCGGAACCAGGAATGATCTTATGCAAAAAGATCACCTTGTCTTCCCATTCTTTGACCGCCACGTTTAAGTTACGCACGCTCGGCAGAGACGAAGAAAGGTCGGTTAATTCATGGTAATGCGTTGCAAACAGAGTGCGGCAGGCGATTTGATCGTGCAGGTACTCAACAATCGACCAAGCTAACGAAACCCCGTCATACGTGCTGGTACCTCGACCGATTTCGTCAAGGATGACCAAACTGCGTTCAGTAGCGGTGTTCAATATTCGAGCAGTTTCGGTCATTTCAACCATAAACGTACTTTGCCCACGTGATAGTTCATCACTGGCGCCAACACGTGCGAAGATTCTGTCGGCTATGCCTATCACTGCTTCTCGTGCAGGCACAAAACTGCCCATCTGTGCCATTAGCGTCAGCAGGGCCACTTGCCGGATATAGGTACTTTTACCGGCCATGTTCGGTCCGGTGATAATCATGATTTGGCCATCCTCTTTGCTCAGTAGACTATCATTGGGCACAAATTCCCCTTCGGCCATATTGATATCCAACACGGGATGTCGGCCATCGAGAATTTTTAATTCTGGTGTCTCTACTATTGAGGGTCGGCAATAATTTCTCTCGCGTGCAAGATTGGCAAGTGCTACTAAACAATCTAGTTCGGCCAATACATAAGCGTTGACTTGAAGTTGTTTTCCAGCAGCTTGAACCGCATCGCGTAGTTGTGTGAACAAGTCATACTCTAACGATTTTGCTTTGTCGTCGGCCGAGAGAACTTTTTCTTCGTACTCTTTTAGCTCGGGTGTGATGTAGCGTTCCGCATTTTTCAAAGTTTGCTTGCGGATGAAGTAATCGGGCACTTTGTCTTTGTGCCCGTTGCTGACTTCGAGGTAATACCCAAAGACACGATTGAACCCAACTTTAAGATTAGGGATTTCGCACTTCACCCCTTCCGCCGCTTGGTATTCGGCTATCCACTGTTTGCCGCCGGTTGCCAGTTTTCGAAATTGATCTAGATCGCTATGGTAGCCTTCGCGGATTAGCCCACCATCTTTCGCCAGCAGTGGGCAATCGTCGACTAGTGCGTTGTCTAGCTTGCTTCGCAAGTCGGCACACAAATCGAGATTCGATTCGAGATCACAAAGCAAATGGCTGCTCCGCGCAGTGATTTTGGCTTTGATGTGCGGCAATCGATTCAGCGTTCGCCCTACATAGCTCAAGTCTCGCGGACTGGCTCTTCCGGTCATTACCCGCGCCAGTAGCCGTTGCAGGTCGTACACATCGGAAAGACTTTCGGACAAGTCGCGCGAGAGTGCCGGTTCATTCAGCAGTTCTTCAACCGCATCTTGACGAAGTGTTATCTTCGGTTTGTCGGTCAATGGGTTGGCTAGCCAATCGGCCAGCAGTCGGCTCCCCATGGCGGTGACACAACGATCAATCACCTCCAGCAGTGAACCTTCGCGGCGACCATCTCGCATGGTTTGCGTCAGTTCTAATGATCGTCGTGTGGCTTCGTCGATTTCCAGGGTGGTACTGGCATGATAGGGAGTGATCTGATCAATGTGTGCCAGCGAGGTACGCTGCGTTTCAACCAAGTAATCAAGAATTGCGCCGGCCGCGCGAATCGCCGAGGAGTCGCCCTCGTTGAAACCGAAGCCTTCCAGACTTTTCGTTTCAAAATGCTTGGTCAATTGTTTGGTGGCACTATCCAGTGCAAACGCCCAGGCAGGTCGGCGAGTGACATGGATCGATTCATGCAAATGGGCCGGAATGACTTGGGCCTCATCGGCCTCTAAACATTCCGAAGGATTGATTCGAGCCAATTGATCCGCAAGCCTTGCAGTTGGAAATGTGCCAGCAAAAAATCTTCCAGTGGAAAGCTCGACCCAGGCCAACCCTACTTCGGGCGAAGTATTCTTTTTTGATTTTGAATTGGTTACCACAGCCGCCAGAAAATTACTTTGCCTAGGGTCCAACAGCGCGTCGTCGGTCAAAGTACCCGGCGTAACGATGCGGGTGATTTCTCGGCGAACAATCCCCTTGGCCTGCTTGGGGTCTTCGACCTGATCACAGATGCCGACGCGATAGCCTTTTTGGATTAATTTACCGAGATAATTTTCAAGCTGGTGATGGGGGAACCCGGCCATCGGCGTGGCGTTTTCGCCCTTTTCGCGGCTGGTTAGCGTCATCCCTAACACACGAGACGCAATCTTTGCGTCTTCATGGAAAAGCTCGTAAAAGTCTCCCATGCGGAAAAACAAAATCGCGTCACCACAAACCTCTTTGGCGTCGTGGTACTGTTGCATCATTGGTGTAATGGCCATCGCGATAATTTAACACGACTCGGCAGCAGTCTCTAGGGGCTAGAGAATTTTAACATGCCAGTGAAATGGCCCTCAATTCCGATAGAAAACGCTTTGAAGGTGGATGGAAATAAAGATTTCATCCACCCTACCTCACTAAGTTCTCGGTGGAGTTCGGTGAGAAGTATCAACAATGGACCTATTTTTTCAGGTCAATACAAACGATCTTTTGATTGTCACGAAGATATAACTGGCCGTTTGAAATAACGGGGGCTTGCCGGGTGGTTTCTATCACGGTTGCTCTGCCAAGTTCCTGATAACCATCAGGCGATGCTTTCACAATGACTAGTTCACCCTTCATCGTCGAGATAAATAGTTTTCCATCAGCCGCAGATAAATTACTTTTACCGAAACGTAACTGCTGCCAAACTCGCTCTCCGGTTACAGCGTTGATGCAGGTCAAATGTGTTACAGGGCCAGCGCTGCCCACATTATCCATTCCGTATAAGTAGCCATCTAGCAGTACCGAAGTCTGCCATTCGTTTCGCATTACGCTTCGAGAAGTGAGCGAAGTCCATTTTTCTTTCACGGCATACTGGCCCGCTTGTTTCTGAATACTCAGTAGCACGCACCCATGATTTTCACCTGAAGAGATAAACACATCGCCGTTAATAGAAATCGGGGTCACGATATTACAGTTGTAATCGGTCACATAAGGATATCGCCATAACAACTGACCACCTGTTGGCTGAATTCCTAACAACGCACTGCCAGTGAATGCGACCAGTTGTTGTTCACCATTTACGTTCAGTATCGCTGCAGAAGAGTACCCTGTGGTTTCGTTGCCGGTTTGCCAATTTTGTTTTCCGGTTTTGGTATCAAAGGCAACAACTGCTCCGTTTGCAGCACCGGCGGTCACGATTACTTGGTTGCCTATCACCAGTGGTGAACTGGCCATGCCATATTCGGCCGGCTTCCCTTTTAAATCTTTGACAACATTGTGTATCCACTGAATCTTTCCAGATTCAAAATCTAAAGCGGCCAGAATTCCTTCACCGGTGAAGATGAAAACTTGATCACCTGCAATCGTCGGCGTGGCACGCGAGCCTGGCCCCATCGCATTTTTATAGGCAGGTGCCACAGGAGTTTGCCAAACCACTTTTCCAGAACCGGCAGCTAAAGCAATCACGGTTTGCTGTTGGTTTGACTCGACCATGGTGATGACCTGGCCCCGATCTACCACGATGCCTGACATCCCAATGCCGCCAGTCACTCGCCAGTTGATTTTTGGACCCGCAGCTGGCCAGGAGCTAATCAGATTCTTTTCCTGGGATATCCCATCACGATTCGGCCCCAATATCTGTGGCCAAGGATCGGCCACAACGAGACTCGTTTGGCACAGCATGATAGCCAGGATGAATAAAAGCGACAATGATTTCAATAATGATTTGTTGTCACATAGAGACAAATTGTGTTTACAGGGCAGTCGTTTCATTAGGCAGGCTCCAGTGTGGGGAAGATCGAAGTGCCTGGATTGTTACTGTTCTTTTAAGATATGTCTACTCTGAATTTCGGAAATAAGGCATGTTGTTTATGTGAATTAGCTTTCTGGAAAGCCAATTCAACCCGTTTTTGCATTTCAGCCAAAAGCTGCTCATCATCGAGTTCTTTAATCTCTAGCTGCGTTAGAGGCTTTCCGATCACAACGTGTAGTGGTTGGGGCCAAGGCAGCAATTGAGTTCGTGGCCATGATTGAAAGGCTCCATCTAAGCCGATAGGGATCAGAGGCACGCCGCTACGCCGGGCAAGAGAGATAAAGCCCGGCTTGAGTCGACGAACCTGGCCATCTTTGGTGCGGGTTCCTTCGGGGAAAATTAACACCATTTCTTGCTTTTTCAGTCGCTTTAATGTTTCTTTCAGGCCTGCCAAACCACCTCGCTCTCGGTCAACTGGGATTGCATGAAAGTAATCTGTCATAGAGCGAATGGGTCCAAATTTAAATAAAGACTTGCGTGCCAAATAACTCATTCTTCTATCACATGTCAAACCGACGAGTAAAGGATCAAGGAAACTCTGGTGATTCGCACAGGCGAGCCCACCTCCTTCTTTCGGCCAGTTTTCACGGCCAGTGCAGCGGATGCGAAAGAACAAAATGGTGATCAGACGCATTCCATTACGGACCACACTGTAGAAGATTCGTTTATCAAGAGAATGGCGGTTCATGGGGGCTATCTGTGAGAGGGTCTGACTAATTAGATTTCTTGGAAACAATCAAAGCGAGTTCCTCGATGACTTCATCTGGCGACATGCCATCGGTGAGGACTTCGACGGCGTCGTCTGCTTTGATTAATGCGCCTAAGCTTCGAGATTCATCTTGATGATCACGCAGGTTTTGCTGTCGAAGCACTTCCTCGTAGGAGAGCGACTTGCCTTGTGTGGCAAAATCTGCCACTCTTCGCCGGGCTCGTTCTTCAGGCGTGGCGGTCAAATAGATCTTGCACCGGGCAGTTGGGAAAACCAAACTGCCTTGATCGCGTCCTTCGGTGACAACTCCTTTGTCATTGGCATTGTTTTCTGCTGCAAACGATCTTTGCAATTCAACCAACTGCAAACGAACTTGTCGGTTGTTGGCCGAATGCTTCGTGACTTCGGTCACCTCAGGTGTACGAATGACCTGCGAAACATCCTCGTCGTTCAAATAAACGTGGTTTTCGGTCACTCGAATTTCCGACTCTTTTGCAATTCTTGCCAGCTGTGATTCGGAGTTCCAGTCACAGTTGGCACGCAGCCCGGCAAGAGCAACCGTTCGGTACATTGCACCGGTGTCTAAAAATGCAAACCCAAGGCGGATGGCAAGTTGCTTTGCGATGGTGCTTTTTCCAGCACCTGCTGGTCCGTCAATCGTGACAACCATCATGTAAGATTATTCCGTATTAAAAAAATGCACTTTGTGGAATTGTAAAGATAAAATATTGACTACCAATAGGCGTTAATCTGTTGCCACTGACCTGGTGCGAGTTGGATATGGATTTTATCTTCTTTAATCGTACAGTCGCTCAATTTTTCTCCACAGAAATCAACAACACTTGCCCGCTCTACATTGCGAAGACAACGCAACGTGCCTTTGGCATCTCGACTTTCTGTTTCCAGCAACCGGACGCTAAACCCGACAACTTTGCCCTCTTCTACAAGTGGTTCCCAGTGAGTGGCCAATACATTTTTTGCACTGCAATGAAATGTCCATGAACTGG
Organism: Blastopirellula sp.; assembly: GCA_002733575.1. Classification (GTDB taxonomy): domain Bacteria; phylum Planctomycetota; class Planctomycetia; order Pirellulales; family Pirellulaceae. The sequence continues at coordinate 20,339 of NVWB01000159.1, forward strand.
CGCCAGGGCCTGGAGCTGATGCGGTTTCAAATAGGGCAGTAGGACGATAAGCAAAATCACGGGCTGCTTGAATCGGATAAGGTGCATCGATGGCGATACCTAAGCGAAATTTCTTGGTTGACTCTCCACGTACTGACAGAATGCTTTCCAACATTCGGCGTTTCATCTTGCGATGAAATGGGAGCCCTCCGGTAAGGATTGCCGTTCTCGATTTGCCGTTTTCGATTTCTACAAAATTAGGTGCTTCAATTCGGTTGCTTTCCGAGCGTCTACGCACCCAATTCACATCGCGATAGATTGAGGCCGTCTCATCGCTCCAAGCAAAACGGCAACAGTAATACGAACTCCAAGGATCGCCTTTGGTTTCGGTAAATGGCTCAAGTTCAATCCCAACTTCCAGAACTCGACTCGATCTCCAAAGCTGGTAGGTTTGCTCAAATTTTGCTTGTACGTTTCCTTCTGCGTCCACTAATCGTCCGCGGGTCACGATCTTTCCCATGGCCGGAGTGCTTACCGCGAGAGTGACTTCGTCTGCGGCCATTTTACTATAAACCGCGGTTGCATCGGGGCTCACGTAACGCGAACCAGATTTGGGGCGTGGCCCAGGCAATCGAAGTGCCAACTGTTGGGAGAGGCGATTGCCGCGTGTTTTGAAATCATAGATCGACTCGATGGCACCGGTGGTTTCGCTAATGTGAACTTCCATGAACTCATTTCGCAGTATATTTCCTTCGCCCAGTGGTTTTTCCGCTTTCTCTGGCTTCCCAGGTGCTTCATTAATCCAAGCGTAACCACAAGCTGGAATGTTTATGGATGCGTGCTTATCGCCATCGGATTCGCCTGAGGCAACGACAGCCACTTTACTTGCCGGAAGGTGGGCCAGTCGATTGAGTTCAACCCCGCCTACGGAATTAAACAAGTTTGGATTGATGGCGAGATAGGCAGAGATTTCTTTTGACGAAGTACGCGGCATGGCGGCAATGAAATGTTGCAAAGCAGCGTCGACTTGTGAGTCGGTCTCTTTTATTAGGGAATTGAGGTGCTGCTTCTCTGACTGGGGTTCAATGTCAAATCGGAAGCGGCCTAGTTCCTGCTCAGGCAACTTGTTGCTGATTAATGCCGAGAAAGTGTTCACTGCATTTTGCGTTGCAATGCGGGCGTTATACTGGTTTTGCAGAAGATGGGTTGAGATTGGATCTTGCTGCTTTTTGATCGCACTTTGCTTGAAATAAGGAGAGCGATAAATGTTGGATGTGAAGTTATCATGAAATGGAGGAATGTCAGTCTCTTGGAAATACTGTTCCACCGTGACAAACTTCCCTAAACAGGCCGCGTAGCGTTCAATCCGGCGAAGATCTTCATACCATGTGCAGGTCATTGAGGGCCAATGAGCAAAGCAGACCGTTGCGACATGCTCTGAATCCATCGCCTCGCCTAGTCGCATGAACAACCCGAGAAAGCCATCAGGCTTGCTGGCGTCGATTGGCGGTTTGGCAAGTGCATCGATGGACGTCCCGTCGAAACCTTCCCACCGGACTTTCGACTGAGCACTTTCAGGATAGGAGCCCTCGTCTAGCGATATATGAAAGGCACCTTGGTAACCTAAATTACTCAGCAGTTGCGGCAAAAAGGGAGAAAGACCAAATCGACGTCGCCCGAATACCGTGGGGCGTTTGCCGAGATGTTTTTCATAAACTTGGTGCCCTTGCTGAAAGTTGGCCAAGATCGCTTCTGGGCTTTGGAGAGGCAAAGTGCCTTCGTGATATTCACCGCCAATGAGCCCTACGGATTCTTCGCTCAGTTTCTGCTTGAGTCGCTCTAAGTTCTCAGGTTTCTTCTCTGCCAGCTCTGCTAGGACTTCACCTGAAATCATGAAGTTGGAGTTTGAATAATTCTTTAGTTCCTTGGTAAGCGAAGGACCGAGCACCGTAGATGCACATAAGGTAATGTCAACGAAGTACGAGTCGACCGAATAGAATTGGTTTCGTTCTTCGGCCAGCACATCAAAGCATGCTTGCAGGGCTTCTTTACACTCTTCCGGTTTTCCGTCAATTAACGCATCCGCCGCTTCAACGACTTTGTCGTTAAAGTAAAGTTCGTCCAGACTACTAGAGTACCGCATTTGTCGCGTGAGCAATTCGACTTGAAGGTAGCAGTATCCTAGCGCTAAAAAATCGGCAGCCAGTTCTTCGTCAATCGGCGATTGCTCAGAAAAAGGTGTCAACGCTTTCGCTAAGATCTCTTCTCGATCTTTCATCCGGCGTATGACAGTCGCGCCGTTTTCCGTAGCGCGACGTGTGAAGCCAGCAGGTAATTCTTGCTGACTAATACTTGGAACTAGTATTAACTTCCCTTCAATATCTTCAGGCGGATCATCGACCCTGCTCCATTGCGGCATTTTGTGAGAAGACGCGATGAATCGAGGATGCCACATGGCAGTCCAACAAGCGAGCAAGCTCTCGGCTTCCTCACCTTCGTGATAGGTTGGAAAGTCTTCTAGGCTATGGCAAGGCAATAATATCAGTACTTCACGATACATTTTGAGACTTAATACTTATGAAATTTTGTGAAAGCCAAGATTTGGCATGCTTGATGGGGCTAGTTGCTGAGATACACGAGTATAAACAATAATTAGAAGCAAGTCTCGTGCAGACAAACCCTTGTTGTGACGCAAAGTGTTTCAGGTAAAGTAGTTACGGTGTTTATTTCAATAGGGATAAAAACGAAAAAACTGTTCCCTTGCTGACTACTGGCCTTGGTGATCATCGGACTTGCCCCCGGGTCAGATAATAATTTTTCTTTTAAGATCAGCGGCCTGTTTTCGATATGTCCTTAATTGGTAAGGACTTAGGAATTAAAAACATCCCCGCAATTTGATTGACAAAAGCCTCGTTTGCGCAGTAGAATTGACCATCAGATGGATTATTCATCTTTTAGCGAAAGTACACTTATCCTATTATCTTGTCTTGCTATCACTCAGTAGCAATTAAATAATTACTATCCAAACAGCGTATGAAGGTTCTATAGTTGAGGATACTCTTCAACTTTGTAAGTCTTTTTTTACGCAAACCTCCTATCTTTCACAATTATATTGTGAAGCGGATTACCTACGGAACATTGAGGACGATCTATGGCCAGCAGTAAAAGTGTCTGGGGAATCGATATCGGACACAGCGCAATCAAAGCGTTGCGGTGCAAAGTTCATGAAGATGGATTTTGGCTCGTAGCAGATGCGTTTGATTATATTGAGTACCCTAAGTTGCTGACTCAGGCAGAAGCCAATCCAGAAGAAATGGTACGTGATGCGCTCAGTGAGTTTCTCTCACGAAACGATCTCACGGGCGACTCCGTAGCGATATCTGTTCCTGGTCAAGCAGGTCTAAGTCGTTTCTTTAAAGCGCCTCCGGTTGAAGCGAAGCGAATTCCCGATATTGTTCGGTACGAAGCAAAACAACAAATTCCTTTCCCACTAGAGGATGTGGTCTGGGATTTCCAACAGATGCCTGGCGCTCAAGACTTCGAAGGTATTGCGATGGATGCCGAAGTCGGTATCTTTGCGATGAAGCGAGATCAAGTGTTTCGCTCTTTGCAGCCGTTTAACGATGCGGAAATCGATATTGATTTTATCCAACTCACACCCGTCTCTCTCTACAACTATGTCACGCATGACCTGTTGCCAACCAACCCGTCAAAAGGAGAGTACGATCCAGATAATCAACCCGATTCTTATGCTGTGATTTCGATGGGCACCGAAACCACTGACTTGGTAATTACCAATGGTTTTCGTGTCTGGCAACGAAGTCTCCCTATCGGAGGCAATCACTTTACCAAGAAATTAACAGCCGAATTGAAGTTGACATTTGCCAAGGCAGAGCATCTGAAGAAAAATGCTCGAGAAGCCGAAGATCCGAAGTTGATTTTCCAGGCAATGCGTCCAGTATTCAATGATTTTGTTACCGAACTGCAAAGGTCGATTGGATTTTTCCAAACACTTGATCGCAAAGCGAAGATCACCAAAATTGTACCTGTTGGCAACGCAATGAAGATGCCAGGGCTCATCTCGTATCTGGGTAAGAACCTGGGCTATGATGTCGTCGAAGTGGAAGGGTTCCAAAAGATGACGGGAACCGATGTGACTTCAGCACCGGCGTTCCATGATCATATCTTGTCCTTTCCAACCTGTTACGGTCTTTGTCTTCAAGGACTTCAGAAATCAACACTGCAAACCAATTTGCTGCCACAAGAAATTGTTGTGGAACGTTTGATCCGTGGTAAAAAACCTTGGGCCATTGGTGCGGTTGCTGCGTTGTTTCTCGCTTGTGTCATTAACTACTCATTCCATGCGGTTGCTCGAAACGCTGCCTTTATTCCAGCCTTCGATGATTCGATTGGCAAAGTTGATTCGATCGTGTCGACAAGTGCCAGGCACAAATCGACTGATTCAACGCAACTTGCCGATGCCCTGAAGCTGAAAGAAATTGGGGCTTATGTTGTTGGGAATGCTGAGAACCGTCGGCTTTGGCCTGAATTAATGCGAGCGATTTCTGTCGCATTACCTGTTGATCCTACCGTTCCAGCAGGACAAGTTTCTGAGAAACCGATTAACGAACGCCCGAACCTTTATATTGATTCCATCGAAAATGAATATTTTCCTGATCTCACTAAATGGTATACCGAGGGTGTCAAAGGGAAATTTGAAGAGACCATCGAGTTAAGATTGGATCTCCAGAAAAAAACGGAAAAAGCGGCCCTAGAAGCTGCTGCCGCCGAAGCAGGGGCAGAAGCCGAAGAGGGAGTTGATCCTGCTGACTTAGAAATTGTTGAGGGTGACGCAGGTGAAGACTTTGCTGGTGATGAAGGAGCGGAACCAACCGCCGAGGAAGCAGCAGATGAACGGGCTGGCCCTACCGAAAGTGGTTGGGTAATTCAACTGAGCGGGTATCACTATCACAATAGTGTCAAAGGGAAAAAAATCCTTTCTGACTCTGATGCTCAATATGTTCGAGACACGCTACTTAACCAGCTTGATAGCGGTAGCCTGATGCTGCCTGACAAAAGTGGGCAAATGGTTTCGGTCTCGATGCGAGAGCTGGGTATTTCTCATGCGTTAATTATTGCGGATAAAACACCTTACGATTTTAAGGTCGACAATCCTGATTATCTTCCGCCTGCAATACCTGATCCCACGGACCCAATGGCAATTCCAGGTGGAGCAGGTGCCGGTCCAGGGAATCTTTCTGTGGTTGAAGACCCTGACAATCCTCGGTCACTTACTGTTAGAAAATACGAATTTGTCATTCAATTCTGTTGGCGTGAAACTCCGTTAAGCGTCCGTTTAGAAAACCAAAGACACGCTGCCGCAGTCGCTGCAGGCGAGATAACAGACGAGCCTGAAGCTGATGAAGTCTTAGAAACTGAAGAAGAAATAGGAGGGGATGAATAATACGATGGAAATGATTAAAAAACATAACTTCTGGATTCTCTGTGGCGTGATGATGATCGCCAGCTTAGTAACCTGGATGTTAGCCACTGGCGCACTGGATAAAGAATTTGCAACTCGTGCAACTGAAATTGATAGCAAACTCATAGCCGCAGAAACGATTGCAAACACAGTCGATCATCCGAATGCCAAGTACCAAGCAGGCATGGATGTACTGCTGGCAGAGTATCGTCTTGATATCAAGCAAGCCTGGCAAGAAAAATGGAATAAACAACAACAAGATTTAGTTTGGCCTAAGGAATTAAATGTTCAGGGTTCGAGCTTCACGGATCAAATTAATGCATTACTCTTGGGTCGTCCGATCGAAGCACTCGATGAAAAACGGACTCTTGGGAAATACTATCGAGAGCGTTATCGCGACTATATCAAAGAAGAATTGCCCAAATTAGCAGGCATTATTGGAAGCAAATGGACCGCCAAAAAAGCAAGTGGCGGGGGTGGTAGTGACTATGGTTTTGACACCGAATCTTGTGGTGGTTATGGTGACTGCGGTGGTGAGAGTGGTGGCTACGGGGATCCTGGTGTAGGAAATCCTCTGATTCCTAAAGAGAAACCCCCGTTGGTTCAGTGGGATACTGCCAACCAGTCACAAATTCTAGGAAGCTTCGACTGGTCAAGCAGTGCAAATCAAACTCCAACGACAAAAGAACTGCTTTATGCTCAAGAGGATCTTTGGGTGCTGAATGCGTTGATGAAAATCATTGCTAAAACCAACGGAAATATCGAAGAGCCTCATCAAGCTGCCATTAAACAGATTAAATCGATTCAGTTCGGTCGAGATGTTGCCCGCATTAATTCTAAAGTGATGACAGCTTTAGGAGCGAGTTCCACTCCCGGTGGTTATGGTGATGAATATGGGGATGATGGCTGTGAATCTGCTGGCTACGATGAAGGATGTGGCAGCGATGGATGCGGTGGATGCGGTGGCTATGATATGGGAGAAGGTGGCGGTTGCGGTGGCTATGATATGGGAGAAGGCGGTGAAGAGGGTGGTTACGGAACCGCAACCACTTCAACTGATCCGGCCAATTATCGCTATGTTGATAAAGACTACAAAAAACTTTCTGCCGCAGACTTGAAAACGGACATGACTGCTCCGAGTGCCGATAAGTATTATCTGGCTGTTGCCAAACGTCTTCCCGTTCGTCTGAATTTAATCATTGATGAACGCAAGCTAGACAAACTTCTGATCGAGTGTAGTAACTCTGATTTGATGGTCGAAGTTCGCCAAGTTCGTGTGAATACCAGTGCAACATCAGGTGGCTCACTTGGTGGTTACGGCGGTGGTGGTGGTGACTACGGCGGTGATTGTGGCGGCTACGGTGGCGGTGGCTGTGATAGCTATGGCGATGATTCTGGCGGCTACGGTGGCGGTGAATGTGGTGTCTACGGTGGCGGAGGAACCAGCCAGAAAGTAGTTGACGATACGCATTTTGATGTGCCAGTTGAAGTTTACGGAATCATTTACATCTACAACCCAGTCAATCGAGAATTGCTAGAGGGCGGTGGCCCTAGCAGTAGTGTTTCAGAAGAGACCAGCGACGACCCCGCCGCTGAGACTGAATGAAAATCAAATACCACGGGCAGAGACAAAAAAATAGTTCGTAGAGAATAGATTCCCTCAAGTCATTTATTGCAGAGGGTTTCAGTTCAAAGTAGCAAGGATTCGTTTTTCCAAGGCAGCGGCCTTAAGAGAAATTACTCGGAACAGGAATACCGACAATTCTGGAGATCTTATCATGTCGAAATTAGACTTACAGAGCGGTGGAATCAAAACAAAACTGATTCTGCACATAGAAAAAATTGTATTTGGAATCACAATTCTACTGGTAGGATTGTTTGTCTACTTTGGGTTCCAACGTGACTCGATTGATACTACCCCAGATGCAGTAGCTAAGGCGGCAAAGAGTGCCACAGATCGCATACTAACTTCGGACTGGGATCGAGTTAAAGATCAAGAAGTTCGAATTAAAAATAGTGACTACGCTAAAGCTGCCAAGGATGCAAATATCCCCGTGCCAGCTGGTCCACTTGAAATGCTTCGTTCTACCAGACCTCGAACTGAAAACACGGTTACTAAAAGAACAGACCCTACGATAATTCCATTAGAAAAACTTGAGGTCAAGGCATTCTTCACTCCTATCGTTACATCAACCAGAGCTCAGAACGCAGCTGGCTATGGTAATGATGGTGGTGATCTCTACGGTGGCGAAGGCTATGGTGTCGAAGCCTGTGGTGGCGAAGATTATGGAGGCGAAGGTTATGGGGCTCCCGGTGGATGTGATCTCTACGGTGGAGAAGGCTATGGTCAAGGCACTACCGGACCAGACCCTAATGCACCTCCAACTCTAACAGCCCAACAGCAAAGGGAGTTTGGCCCAGCGCGTGCAACAGCAGCCAGCAAAGTAGAAGGAACCTACTTAGCAGTGCTTACGGGATTAGTCCCTTTGCAAAAACAAAAAGAAGCGTTTGATCTCGCATTCGAAAATGCAGCAAACCATAACCGGCAGCGCGATTACCCCAACTATATTTTCTATGAAGTCTATCGCAGCGAACAGAATTTTGATGGCACATGGTCTGAATGGGCGATGCAAGCCAACTCCAATTCTTCCGCGCTTCAAGTCCAAAAGTGGCTCTATAGGCCAGATCAAGTTGCGGCAACCGAATATCTTCACCCGTTATTAACCTCACCCATGCCACCTGTTTTAATGCATGATGCTTCGGTGGGTGCTCTTCACTCTGAGATCCCAGAATTTGCGCCACGAAGGCTGGAAGGCCCGTTAGTTAATCCCGGACTAGAAGAACCAGAGGGCCCAGTCAGTCCTGTGCCTGGGCTTCCAGGACAACTTCCAGGAAGAAATCCTTACGGTGCACCAGGTGCCGGAGGCGGATATGGTGCAGACTGTGGTGGATATGGAGCAGGTGTCCCAGGTGCAGGCGGTGGATATGGTGCAGACTGTGGTGGATACGGTGCAGGTGCCGGCTGTGGTGGGTACGGTGCAGGTGCAGGCTGTGGTGGGTACGGCGGCGAAGGTGGCGGTTATGGAAGTTCTTACGCAACATTCGATGCCGAATTCAAAATGTTCCGTTTCTACGACACGACTGTCAGCTCTGGCAAAACTTATCGCTATAAAGTGATGCTGTGGATCGAAGATCCTAATCATCCGCAATCGCCAGGTGCCGCACCAGATCGTCGTTCACTTGGTGTTGACGTGAAGACACGGCTCAAAGATGAAGTCGCCAAAGAAGAAGCGGCACTCACAACAGATCCCAAAAGACCTCAACGGGTTTTCTGGAGAAAGACGGCATTTAGCGAAGATAGTGCTCCAGTGACCATTCCTGCAAGCAGCAATGTTTTGGCAGGTGGAGTCACCAAAGTGGGACGTAAATACACAAATGATCCAAAAAACCCGGTCTTACTTTCCATTGCAGAACCAGAGGTTCATTTACTGGGGATGAATTGGGATAAGACGGAAGAAGCCATGGTTACTCAAGAAGACAAAAAAGTGAAGCGGGGAGTTGTTGTTGCGACAGAGCAAGATACTTGGGTTCTAAATCCAGGCACTATGAAATTCACGAAACTCGAAGCGTATTCAATGAATACCGGAACGATGGTTTTAGATATACGTGGAGGCGAAAAACTGCCTGGCAGATATGTTGATGACAAGAAGAACAAGCTTACGATGCCTAGTGAAGTCCTTCTCATTGACTCTGCCGGTAACATCTCAATTCATGACGAACTGGATGACTCCACAAACTTCAACCTGTTTAACTTCGCTAAACCAGAAGTTAAAAAGAAGAAGGCTCCAAAAAAATCTAAAGACCCTTATGGTGGCGGTGGCTACGATGATTATGGCGGCGGCGATGGTTGTGGTGGCTACTAAGAGATCGTACTGATTGAATTAATAATCTTCCGATTCTTAACTCAATGAACATCTTAATTTAAATGAATCAAGGCACTTACTTCTGAAAGTAGGTGCCTTGGTTTTTTTCTTGTAAAAACTTTCTGAATATCTCTTAGATTGCTATTGCGGTGTTTTCTCGGATTGAGTATTTCACTGCCTGCGTTTTCTTATTCGATTTGTAATCAACAGAAATCGCATTGGCAATGCTATCATTGCCTGCAATGTGTTAGTTACCAAAAAACTTGTTTAGAAAAAAATCCGTACACTGCTCAGAATTGAGCTTGACGGGTTTGGGGTTTTCACGTAATTAACCGCTTGTTAAAAATACGACTTAGATAATTCGATGAATCGTTGCCGAAGCAATGACCAACCACTGTTTCTAAAAGCAAGTGATAAACTTGTTTGACATAGAACCTCAGGGGAACAAAAGAATGTTTGGAAATGGATTTCCACATAAGATTCGCCCGGCAGCGAATCATGCTCATGCAGATCAGACAAGGAGAGTCGCGTTGAATTTTGCCGCGAGAGTGTTGACCAGCAGTTTGGCTGTGGCCGTATTAATTACGGCAGGCCATGACCTATTAGCTAATCCGATTGTTGAGATACAACTGCTCTCAACGACAGTGAGTAGCGGACAAAATTTTGGCAATCAGTCAGCAGTGCAACAACAGCAAGCGTTGTTGAAGCAAGCTAGACAGGCCATGAGGGAAAATGATTTCCTCAAGGCAGAAAACTTTATTGCACAAGCTTCAAAGCTGAACGTGCAATCCGATCCCATTTTTAGCAAGTTTCAAGACACCCCAGAACAAGCTTGGGCTTCACTGGTGAAACTCAAAGCTGCTCAGCCTGCATCTGCACTGATCAATCGATCACAATTCGCAGGTCAAGGGCAAACTCCAATCACTCCAAATTTTGGGAACCCTGCCCAGCCAACACGGCTGCCAGCAGTTGCTGCAACATCCTACAACCAGTTTGGCCAGCAGAACGCTGGACTTGAAACCGGTAAAAAGTTGTTGCTCGATGCCCGACGAGAGCTTGCCCAAGGCAATACAGCACTCGCGGCCAGATATGCAGCACAAGCCAATAACTTGGGAGTCATCTATTCTGCAAACGAAGATTCGCCTGCGATTGTGGATACCTTGATTCGCAAAACAGTTCAAATCAATCAAGGCAGAAGAGACGAATTTACCAAGAATCGGTTCGGTGAATTGTTGCTTGAACAGGCCGATGGATTGATTGCTTACAATCAAATTGCAGAAGCTTCTAGCTTAATTCAACAAGCAGAGTTTCTGAATAACGATTACAGTCGATCAAAATATACACCTCAACTTCTGAAGAACAAAATCACTCAACGTCTTCGTTCTCCTGTTACAATGCCAAGTGCCGTTGGGCCTATTGCCTCTACTGGACAAACTGGATCATTGAATCAAGAACAAGCGTTATTGATTGAAGCGAAACTTGCACTGGGCCGTGGAAACATATTGCAAGCCGAACAGATGGCCGCGCAAGCCAAAGCGATGAATGTGCCTGACACTTATCATCGTAATGGTGACATTCTTCCTGAGTTAATGATCTTTGAGATTTCAAAGGCCAAGTCTCAGTTAGGCGGAGTTCGTCAAGCATCAAACTTTGCTGGTACACCTGGATTGAATCCTTACCCTGTTGCTCAGGGAGTTTATAACCCAGGTCAAGATCTAACTCAGACTCGTCCAGCTAGTGCAACCAGTGATATTAATCCTGCTTATCGTTACATCAGCGAAGGTGAACAATCACTATTGGCTGGAGACAGACAAAAAGCACGAGACCTGTTTGTGGAAGCCTGGAAGTTTGAAGGGAATCTTGATCCGAAAACACGTCAGCGTCTGCAAGAACACTTGCAGTTGAGAACTCCGCCTGTCACCACCGAAGTGCGTCAGGTAAATAATTCTCCACTAGAAGAAGTCGATGCCAAACAACAAGTTCTACTGAAGCAAATAGTTGCCGAAGTCACACAAGAACAGTCTATGGCTGATCGTATGCGAGAGTCTGATCCTAAAAGTGCCCTTAGTCGCTTGATGGAAATGCGATCTCGGGTTGATCAGTCGGCACTCGATTCCAACAGTAAAAAACAGCTACTATCACGTCTTGATCGTAGTGCGGAATCAATTGAAGCCTACATTCGTGTCAACGGTTCTCAAATCGAACTCGATGCAACGAACGCGGCAATCAAGCAACGAATTCGTGATGAACGAAATCTGGTTGTTGAAACCAGTGAACAAATTGCCGGCATGGTTGATCAGTTCAACGAACTGATGGACCAACAACGTTGGGCAGAAGCCGAAGTGATTGCCCGTCAAGCACGCGAACTGGCACCTCTAAATCCAGTCGTACAGACCTTGATTTGGAAATCGATCTTCGCCCGTCGCATGGCAAATAACATGCAAATTCGCGACGACAAAGAAAACAATACCGTCATCGCGTTATCAAACGCTGACCTATCGAGTACACCGTTTGATGACAACAACCCATATCAGTTCAATCCGAATGTAAGAGAATGGGGTGATTTAACTGCGAGACGACAGAAATTCTTAGAACGCAGTAGTCGCTTAACCGAAGACGAATTGCGAATTCAAGAAGCTTTGAAAACAAAAGTGGATGTCAATTTTGAAAAACAACCACTGCAAACCGTGATGGATACACTTGCCAACATGGCAGGCATTAATGTTCGTCTAGACTCATTAGGTCTAGCGCATGAAGGCGTAACTTATAGCACGGAAGTAACGATCAAGATGCAGCAGCCGATCATGCTGAAAAGTGCCTTGAATCATATTTTACAGCCGCTACGTCTTAGCTATGTCATTCAAGATGAAGCATTGAAAATCATCAGTGAGACACAAAAAAGTGAAGACCTGTACACTGAGACTTACAATGTGGCTGACTTAGTGATACCAATTCCAAACTTTATACCAAGCTACGATATTGGTTTGCCAGGTGCTATTAAAGCCGCTTATGAAACCATCGGTTACGGTGGTGGCAGAAGCGCAGCTCCGGTTTCTCCTCTGGCCTTTATGGCTGGTGGAAGTAATCTTAACAACACTTCAGTCATGGCACAAAATGTCCCAGGCATGCTGCCAGGTATGCGTGGCAGTGGCCAAGTCCAAAGTGGCCAACCACAAGGCATGGGCTTCGGTTCTGGTGGTGGCATGGGTGGTGGCATGGGTGGTAATGTACAACCCGATTTTGATGCTTTAATCGAACTCATTTCCTCAACCATTGAGCCAGAATCCTGGGAAGAACTTGGTGGACCAGGTGCTATCAAAGAATTTGATACCAACTTGAGCTTGGTAATTAGCCAAACACAAGAAGTTCATGATAAGATTACCGATCTGCTAGAACAGCTACGTCGCCTGCAAGACTTGCAAGTGACCATTGAAGTTCGATTCATTACCTTGAACGATAATTTCTTTGAACGAATTGGTGTCGATTTTGACTTTGATATCAAAGACAATACAGTCGGCCCTGGAACTAATCGTGATAACGATGGTAGCCCAAGTGTTACCTTTGGTTTAGATAACCAAGGTGATCCAACTTCCGATTTTGATCTTTCGTTTGCCCAAAACACCTTTGGCAATACGATTCCGAGTATCGGAGGTTTTGGAGCTGGTGCAGGTAATGTGGGTGCAACCTTTGGGTTTGCGATGCTAAGCGATATTGAAGCTTTCTTTGTCATGCAAGCCGCTCAAGGAGACTTGAGATCGAATGTGATGCAGGCTCCGAAGGTGACGTTGTTCAACGGTCAAGTGGCGAATGTTTCAGATACGACTCAACGGCCTTTCGTAACAAGTGTTATTCCTGTCGTGGGCGACTTTGCCGCAGCACAACAACCAGTGATTGTTGTCTTGAACGAAGGAACTTCACTTAGTGTTCAAGCGGTTGTCTCACCTGATCGTCGGTTTGTCCGGCTTACCTTGGTTCCTTTCTTTAGCACGATTGGAAATGTTGAAGAGTTCACCTTTGAAGGAACTACGACATCTCGAACAGATACATCGTCGGTTAATCCTGATGCTACCGATGGCGGAGAATCTGGTGAGATCATCGAAACAACAACTTCAGGTAGTACGGTTCAGCAACCTGAGTTCTCATTCATTACGGTAAGAACGACAGTTAGTGTGCCAGATGGTGGTACCGTGTTGCTCGGTGGTATTAAACGCTTGAGTGAAGAACGACGTGAACGTGGAATTCCTGTGATGAGCAAAATCCCTTATATCAATCGATTGTTCCGCAATGTTGGTATCGGACGAGAAACTCAAAGCTTGATGATGATGGTTACACCACGAATCATTATTCAAGAAGAAGAGGAAGAAAATTTGGGCCTTGGCTCAAACTAAACCTGATTTCTTTTCAAAAAACTTATCGGACTGACCTCCGGCCGCCGTGACCTGTACTTTAGGTACAATTACGGCGGTTTCTTTTTGCGCTGCTCCTACTTTGCAATGCAGGCATAGTCAAGTTATAATAATTCTTTCTTTTAGATATTCCATTCTTCTGTTTTTGTTCATTGGAGTTTTAAATGTTGAAATTAATAATGGTTCTCGGAGCGATTCTCGGTATGTCTGCGGTTATTGCAGGTGCAATGGGCAAACATCTGCTAGAAAATAAGCTGTCAGAAGAGCATGCGAATCGACTCATTCAAAGCTATCCAGCAGCGGATGGGGCTGAGGAGACTTCAGCTGATGAATCGGATGGCGAGAGTGAAGAGGCCGATACAGAGGGTACCGAAGCTGAGGAAGCTGAGGAAGCTGAAGAAGCTGGAACTGAAGAAGCAGGAACTGAAGAAGCAGGAACTGATGCTGTTCAAACCGATATCGACGGAAATGTCATTGACCCCGCCTCGGACGATGCATCGGAACTCGGTACGGCAGCCAGTGCGGCAACTGCTACTGTAAATGCGTCTTTCAGCGCCGAGAAAAATTCACGTCTAACCAAATATTTAATTGCTGCCAAATATCAGATGTATAACGCATTCGGTATTCTCTTCGTCACACTTTTAGCCTCCGTCTCAACTCGTGGCAAAGGAACTGCCGTGCTTAGTGGACTGTCGTTTATTATTGGTACGGTAATGTTTTGCGGTCCAATGTACGCTGAATCGTATAATCCAGAAATTAATCAGTACGGACTTCTCATTCCTATTGGTGGAATTGTTATCTTGCTTGGCTGGGGCATGTTGTTGCTTGCCACGGTTCAGTTTAAATTTGACAAAGAAGAATCTGCTTAAAGCGAATGGTGACAGTCTGTTGACGAAATCAACAGGCTGTTCTTTCTTCGTTCAGATCAAAAGTCCTCGTTGTTCTCTAGAGAAAGTCATCCGTGGATTGGGATCTTTTCTTTCAGCAAGTGATGCCCACGTTTGTCATCATCTTCGTGTTTCTTGCCCTACTGATTGGCATTAACTGGATGCTTTTCCCTCGTGGCTCTCTGGTAACCACGGGCAGTTCTCGCTTTCCTTATCGGCGAGTTATTATTCTTTCTCTCTCGGCCTTATGTGTTATTTTTTTAACGCTGATGATTTTACCTGATTCTTCTTCTGAGAATGCGGATGAAAAAGGGGACTCTCTCCGGTTGATGGTCGGGTTTATTGGGCTGTTATTGACCACCGCTGCTGCTCTGGCATCGACTTCGTTTGTCAGTAATTTAATGGCTGGCCTATTACTACGCTTGTTTCGTAATTTTCGATTAGGCGACTTTATTGAAGTCGGAGATCAAATCGGGCGGGTCTCTGACACGGGTTTATTTCATACTGAAATTCAAACTGAGGACAGTGATTTAGTTACGCTTCCTAACTTCTTTCTGGTCTCGCAACCAGTCAAAGTGGTTCGCTCTAGCGGCACGATTATCTCCGCCACGGTTTCCCTAGGATACGATGTTCCCCATCCGCAAGTTAGTTTGGCCTTAGGTAGAGCAGCAGAACAGGCAGGTCTCGATCACGCATTTACTCAGATATTAGAGCTTGGTGATTACTCCATCGTGTATCGCATCGCAGGTCATTTAGAAGATGTCAAAAATCTGATTAGCGCCAAGTCTCGTCTGCGAGAAAAAATGCTCGATGCTTTGCATGTGGAACGGATTGAGATTGTTTCGCCAACTTTCATGAATCAGCGACAAATTGGTGAAAGAGAATTCATACCTCAAGTCGGTGAAAAGGTATCAACACCTGAAGATGCTACCAAGCGAACTCCCGACGAATTGGTCTTCACAAAAGCCTTACTGGCAGATCGAGCCGAGTCACTCAAAAAAAGCTGTGCTCGCTTAGAGACTGAAATTAATGAAGCCAAGGTTTCTGAAAAAAATGAAGAGGGTGAAACTAAGCAATCGATTACTAAAGAAATGCTGCTCAAGTGGTATCAGCGAGAACTTGATCAATCAATGGCCGAACTATCTGAATTTGTAGACAAAGAAGACAACTGATTCTCTCTGGGAACACGACGTTCCGAATGCGTTTGTTCCATAATCACAAGCGCGAAGCGTAAGTTTTGAAGTTGCGCGGTTTTGAGATAAATTGGTGTTAAGTACTTTAGTGATCGCACTTTAAGCTTGGGTGGCAGCGATGACGATTCCGGAGTTGGCTCTGCTTCGGGAACAACCGTATTCGGAACGTCGTCGGTGTGGCCGTAGGCCATCAGAGGTTACAGCGGCCAAGATTCACCGAATTCAAATAGCGTCCTCGCGCTTCAATAAAGCCTAGATTTCTAGGGCATTAATGGAAAACTCTCTAACCTCTAATCGACTAACGTCGACCCCGACGTCGTTTTGAATATGCGTAATTGAGTGGCGAGTAATCTCCAAAACCAACATCGCGGCCACCCGAAATTTAAAACCGCGCAACTTCAAAACTTACACTTCGGATTAAGATTGGGAAAAATTCTCGCGTGAATAAAGAGCCTTTTTTAATTTTGTGCCACCCGGATTCCGGTATCTGCTAGCACCGCTACTAGCCATCTGGAGTATTCTCAAAAATCCCTCTTTGCGGGGTGGGTAAAAAATCCTATTATTCTCGATCTGTGTTGACCTTTGTGCAGCACCAACGGATAGCAAAATTCTGGTTTTTAAAATCATTCAATATCGAAGCGGTTAAGGTTATGAAACAACGACAATTCATCTGCGGTTTTTTGCTCATTGGTAGTATTCAACTCGTACTATTATTAGGTTGTAGCAACGGTGGTGATACCTCGATGAGCGGTGAAACAGAGCATGTCCAGCCTGTGGATCAACAGCAGCTAGACAATCCCTTGCAACCAGCCGCGCCGTTTGAACAGCCGCAACCAGTGCAAGCGGCACCTGAGTTCGTTCAGCCTGTTGCTCCAGATTATAGATTACGAACAGAGCCGCTGATTCAACCGACGAATCCAGCAGAGTTCATTCCCCGATCTCTAAGTCGCACTGATATCGGTGATGTGCAGATCCGAGACCGTCAGCTTTCTGGAATACCCAAAACCGGTCAACCCAACGCACTGTTACGATCACAGCCAATTGCGCAACCCAAACAGGCAATGCAACCTCAAGCCATGCAAATGGCGGTTGAGCCCGAGAGTGCGCCAGTAATACAAGTGCAACCAAGAGTTGCAACAGCCGAAATGCAGTCCGCCATGGCACCAGAAATCGACAAAGTGCAACAGTACAAAGACTACGATGTGGTTGAGCTGTTCTACGGCACCGACCGCAAAGGGGTTGCTGCCGATTCGATCTCGGATCGCATGGCCAACTTCTATTCTACGTTTGGCTCGTTCGGTGCAACCGTGGTACTTGGTGGGTTCTTCCTCGTTATAAAACGACCTAAAGCGGCCACGATATTTGGAATCCTGGGCATCTCAGTGACCTTATTCCTCGCGAAGGATGCTATCTCTGATGCCGATAAATATGACCGAGCAGTTTCTACAGCAAGTATGATTTATGGATCAGAACGTGGTGAACTTGATTTCGGTCAATGCAAAGTTAGCATTCCCAAGTCACACGAAGCTGGCCAGTTGGAAGCACCTTCGATCTTAAAACTAGAATTAACCGAAGCACCTGAAAAGCATGTGGTGTTGCTGGAAGTGCTCTCCAAAGAAGAAGAGACATTCTTCGCGGATCTAAAACAAAGAGTATCGCAAACGCCCAGTGGTGAATTACTGGTATTTGTGCATGGCTACAACGTATCATTTGAAGATGCGGCCCGGCGTACGGCTCAGATTTCTCATGACTTGAACTTTCAAGGCGTGCCGCTATTTTATAGCTGGCCATCGCAAGCCAATATCGCGGGGTACAATATCGATAGACAAAACTCTCTGTGGACCGTCACGCATTTAAAAGAATTTTTGATCAAGCTTTCGCGTAACAGCGGAGCCAAGTCAGTCAACCTGATTGCACACAGCATGGGCAATCGAGCCCTGGGCACAGCGCTGAAAGAAATTGCGTACGAGTTTGAAGGCAATGCCCAGATGTTCAATCAAGTGATCTTAGCGGCACCTGATGTTGACGCCGATGTGTTTCATAACGAAATCGCACCACAGATCATCAAGACCGCCGAGCGAGTCACGTTGTATGCCTCGCGTAATGACCTCGCACTGATCGCGTCGAAAAATATCAATGGCTTTGCAAGAGCCGGTGATTCAGGCGATGGGATGATCATTGCTCCTGGAATCGAAACGATCGATGTCTCGGCCATTGATTCCAGTCTCGTCGGGCACTCGTACTATGGCGATAACACGTCGATCATCTGCGATATTTTCTCGATCATTCACTACGGCCAGTCGGCCAATAACCGGCAATGGCTACGCCCCGTAGTGAGCGGCACCAACGGTTACTGGGTCTTCGACCGCAACAGCACCGGCATCACTTCGCATGCCGACGGAAGACTGCCCCGCTAGGATAGCGTCTTAATTCCAAGGCTTCCCATTCTTTCTCGATCCGCAAATGGCCACTTCCATGCCCAGGGCATCGGCCATCGCGGCTTTGGCGAACATCGCTTTATCGGCATCGGCGGCCGTTTTGGCGTAGGCGACTTGAATATGATTGCTCTTGTGTCGGGCCATCATTTGATCGCGTGAAACGCCATACGTTACCGCGTGCATGATGGGCCATTGGGGCGTGGTCGCCTCCCAGCGGCGTTTGGTTTCTTTATCGGTGAGCTTCAGAACGCCCGCTCTGCCGAGATCCATCTTGAGCCGATCATTTTCGACATAAACGCGAGACCAAATAATTTCGCCCGGCTTGGAAATCCCTTTGAGTGTTCCGCCGCCATTGGGGAAGTACATCGGCGGTTGACGTACACTGGTTGCCCCTTTCCAGCCGCCGATGAAATGTTCAGGCGGTGCGGCACCAGAGATTAAGAAGACCCAAACATACTCGTCGGTAGAGCCAGACTTATCTATGTCACCCCAACGGATATCGTGCAATGTGTTTTCTACCGGCTGACCCATCGCTTTGTGAATTCGGTAGGTCATCAGCCCATCGATTCCGGCACACTCGTCCACTTCATTGAAATGCGGCAGCGGTTCGCCTTTGTATAATATACGTGAACCATCTCGGCTTCTAACAGGCGGCCGATTTTTGTTGTTCAACGTGCCTTCGGCCAAATCGGAAGCAGGCATGAGGTCTTTGAGCCCTTGTTGGTATTGAATACCAATCGTGTCACATCCATAATCATCCGCAATTCGCAATGCGGCAACGTACATCTTGCACTGTTTCAGAATTTGCAGGTTGGTTAAATCGATGTCATGATCAGATCCAGTTTTGAACTTGAGCCCTTTCTTTTCCATCCACTGACGCACAGCATTGCCTTCGTCATTAGAAACACAACTCGCTTCATAATACAACGCCGATTGGCTTAAGCGTTCTTTAAACAAGCCAGTTGGGTTCAACAGGTGATCAGGGATAATTGCGTTGAACATTCCCATGCAACCTTCATCGAAGACGCCCATGATGGCCTTCTCTTGTTGCATTTGTGTCGCAAGAGCGGTGCCCAATTTCTTTTCTTTGAGAGGCACTTTTACTTTGCTATAACTGGTCACATGTTTGGTGGCGTGTCGTAGGGTTCCCTTGGACAACCACTTGCCCAAGTTGCTTCGGAACTTCGCGTCTGTAAACTTCTCGCCCCAGAGTGTGCTGTAACTAACGCCCGCTTTGGTCATCGAACCATTCAAGTTCAACATGCCCACCAAGCCTGGCCACGTGCCAGACCAGTTGGCAACCGTTAAGATGGGCCCCTTGTGAGAAATCAACCCGGCCAGCACATGATGTGAATACTGCCACACCGCTTCGGCCACAATCAACTTTGCGTTAGGGTCAATTCCGGAAAACACCTGCATCCCTTGTTCCTGCGATGCAATGAATCCATGCCCTTGTTCTTTGTCAAACGCATGTGCCCTGCGAACCTTGTAACCTTCACTCTCGATGGCACTGGTCAACGATTGTTCCATGGCAAGTTGTGCTGGCCAGCATTTTTGATTCGCCGAAAGACGCAAGTCTCCACTGGCTACCAAGACAACTTCTTTGTTGCCAGACTTTTTGATTTTTTGGGGCTTGGGAAGCTTGTACTCTGCCATGATAGGTAACTCGTGGGAATGTGTGAGGTGTGATTACCCCAAATATAGCAATCCGTGATGCACTAGTCACCAGTGCCAAGCAGAAAATTTATTCCAAGCTAGAACCAGAAAGGCCAGTCGGTTTCCAGGCATTTCGTTAAGTCATAATCAGAAACTTAAACAGAATAATGCCCAACAACAGCAAGGTAACCCAGCGTTGATGTCCTTCGCCTACCATACTGACGAAGATTAGCCCTGTGCATAGAATCATCGCGCTCAGCAGAAATAGTATCTCTGTGTAAAAGCCATGTACTTTGCGTGATGCGGAAACCCTGCTGGCAGTTTTCTGTAGAGGTGTCCATGCCTCCCGTTGTTGGACTGTTTTTGCTTGTTGCTCTTGTTGGCCAATTTTCTGCAAGTCACTGATTGAGCTTTGCAATTCAGTATTCTCAGATGCTGATCGTTGCCGATTCGCTTGCAGTTCATCCCGGCGCAAGGTTAGCAGCTCGCGTTTCGTTTCCCACGTGGCATCAAAATCTGCTTTCAACAACTCAAGCTGCCCACTTAAACTTTCGGCATAACGCTGTTCTAGCGAATCGCATCCGCGAGAAAAGATAATCAACACCAGTCCAATCGCAACAGTCGCCTTGGCGATGAGCAGGGAAGAAAACTTCGGAGCCGTTCTCTTCGGGCTGACAGGCCAGTGGTCATGCGTTGGAGTGGATTCCGTGGGTGAATCAGAACTCGCTTCGCCAGGCTCTACATCTGTAGCCGGTTCAGACTCACTGCTTTGCTTGTCTTCTGAAGCATTGTCTTCTGGAAATAAGCCTTTGACTCTCGCAGCGGTGACCCACTCTTCAAAACCGGAACGCCAGATCAAGCTCTCAGGCGTCACTTTGCCTGACTGCGCAATGCTCTTCAACTCGGCAACCGAAAAGGGCCCTTTGCGAATATCTCCCTCGGCATAAAACCACTGAGCTTCCGGCATAATATATTGAAACTGTGCTTTCTAGAAACAAGTGAAATCGAATCGAACGATAACCTTTATCGTAAACGAGATTACCGGTGGAAGCTACGTTTGTGTGGAGTTTTTAGCGTTCATTGGGAGTATTGGTTCTTCCAGTGCGAATAAGGGCCCTAGGTTGGATGAAATAATTCGCCCCTACGAAGCTATTCGCTTGTGATCGTTTTACGTGTCACCTAGAATGTGAACTTAAACTCATGACCTATTCTTAGGTGAAACATGTTCAAACTGAAGCATATATTTCTAGCTATCCTTGTCATCGCTTGTGCGGTGAAATTAATCTTGGTAATGTTTCCTCCTCGCATAAAACTAACAGCAAATACTTCTGCGATGACGGAAGAAGATATTGCGGTGGAAAACTTCTCCGGGTTTTCTTATTCGTACGGAAATGCGATGCATGTCTATTGGAAGCTACGAGTCTCTGCAAACGGTGAAGTTATTTATTATCACTTAAATCACAGAATACAACCAGGAAAGTATTCTCGTGCTGAGTTTAAGTTATCAAAAAAAGAGTTGTCGGCTCTTTTGGCGAAACTACGTGGAGAGAATTTTGTCCAGTTATATGATTACTACGATTACGGGTATTTTGATGTCGATAATATTCATATTTCTCTGAAGTGCAATGGGATGATTAAGAGTACTGGTTGCAATAATTACGACGACGTACCCCCGCCGCCAATTGAGAGTATTTCAAGTTTCATTCACACACATATTCTCGCACCTCACGATAGAGAAATCAACAATGCGACGCCGATTACCTTGGAAGAAATAATCGAGTTAGACTCTATCCGGCTCGATTAGGTCGTTGATAAAAGGCATGGTTATAACAATCAGTCTGTGGATTCTGCTCTATCACTCATGATGATTGAATTATAAGAAACCGTTCTGTAGAATGATGGACTGTAACTAGCTCATAACGGATAGACCTAGCGTCATCGCTCTTCGGTTTTGTCATTCTGAGAGTTTAATCGACGTGACAATCAATTTTAATTGAAAACCGTTTGAAGGTGGATGGAAGTAAAGATTTCATCCACCCTACAAAACTTCAAAACTCCAGTAAGTTTTGAAATCAGAATCAAAGTCGAAAGAATCGTTTCACATGCAACATTCCACGCCTCAATTTTTCGTTGTGCTTGCTCTCGTCACACTCGTGATAGGCTGTCAGGAGCAAGCTGCAGAAGTGCAACCAGATCATCACACTGTAATCACAACTCCACAGGATCAGGCGTTCGTCGTTGAAGCGGCCTGTGGGGAGTGCCAGTTTGGACTCGCAGGAAACGGATGTGACCTCGCAGTCCGTATCGATGGGAAAGCATATTTCGTCGATGGAACTGGAATCGACGATCATGGGGATGCCCACTCTGACGATGGCTTTTGTAATGCAGTGCGTCAAGCAAGTGTACAAGGTCATGTCGAGAATGATCGTTTCGTTGCTACATCTTTCGAGCTACTCTCCAGCGATGAAAAGTCTGATAGCAATTGAAAACCGTTTGAAGGTGGATAAAAATAAAGATTTCATCCACCCTACTTTTTAGAGAAACAACAATCATGAAACCACAACACCCATTCGTTCAGTTCACTTGCAGCTTGGCCTGCCTGCTTGCCATCACTGTCACGGCCCATGCACAAAAGAAAGCTCCGCCGAAGGCCGCACCGGCTTACGCTGCCTCGGTTCCCAAGGCCACTTTGTCTGGTGTTCGCTATGGCGATCATGAGCGGCATGTGCTTGATTTTTGGAAGGCGGAATCGGACAAGCCGACGCCGCTTGTTTTTGTGATTCATGGCGGCGGCTGGGTCGGCGGAAGCAAGGAACGGCTTGACCGTTTTGTTGATCCTAATGCCTTACTCAAAGCGGGCATCTCGGTCGTGGCGATTAACTATCGATTAATGGCCCATTCCCAAGATGTTTCGCCCCCGGTCAAGGCACCGCTGCACGATGCGGCCCGGGCTTTGCAGTTTGTTCGTAGTAAGGCGGCTGATTGGAATATCGACAAAAAACGGATTGGCGCAAACGGCGGATCGGCGGGTGCCTGTTCTAGCTTGTGGCTGGCTTATCACGATGACCTGGCAGACCCAAACAGCAAAGACCCCGTTGCACGCGAATCGACCCGACTGTGGTGTGCTGCGGTCAAGGCCCCGCAGACCACGCTCGACCCGAAGCAAATGGTCGAGTGGACGCCGAACAGCCGCTACGGCGGGCACGCCTTCGGCAAAAAGAACTTCGCCCAGTTCCTAGCCGAGCGTGAAAGCATTATGCCATGGATTGCCGAATACTCTCCCTACGCCTTGGCAAACGCCGGCGATCCTCCGGTTTATATGTTCTTCACAGCCGTTCCAGCCATCGGCAAAGACCAAAAAGACCCAACCCACACGGCCAACTTCGGCGTCAAACTCAAAGAGCATTGCGAAGAGAACGGCCTAAAGTGTGAACTCGTCTACCCTGGTGCGGCGGATGTTGTTCACGAAAGTATTACCGATTATTTGATTGCAACGCTTAAGGGTTCTGGTGGGTAATCTTGTGAGTGATCTCATCAAAGCCTGATTAAACCGATTTCAGGATTTTTGGAATATGACAAGACGATCTGCTATACTAACTCTTACTGGTCCCTATTAGGTTGTAAAATAGGTCAGGCTCCTTCTCATTTCCATTCACCGTTTGGGAATCATCAACTATGCTCAAGATGTCTTTCACGTCATGCGTCTTTCTCTTACTGGCAATTGCCCGTCTCTGTTATGCCGCAGATACTAGGCCCAACATTTTGCTCATCGTGGCTGATGACATGGGTTACTCCGATATTGGCCCCTTCGGTGGAGAGATTGACACTCCGAATCTAGATGCCCTGGCCAAGTCGGGCATGCTGTTCTCAGACTTCCACACCGCGCCTTCGTGCTCGCCCACCCGTTCTATGATGTTTAGTGGAACAGACAATCATCTCTCTGGGCTAGGCTCGATGGGTGAACTTGTAACGCCCAATCAAAAGGGGCAACCTGGGTACGAAGGTTTTTTGAATGATCGAGTTGTGAGTATTCCTTCGCTCTTGCGAGACGCCGGTTATTTTACCGCCATGGCAGGGAAATGGCATCTCGGTGAAGAACCTGAGCAAGACCCTTCCCGACGCGGCTTCCAAAAAGCGTACACCATGCTTTCCGGTGGTACTAGCCATTTCGATGATGAGTGGATGATGTACGCCAACTACACACCGATCTACCGTGAGAATGGAGTTCGCGTGCATGTGCCCAAGGGTTTCTATTCATCGGAATTCTACACTAGCAAGCTGATTGAGTATCTTGATGAAGGCCCTGCTGACCAACCATTTTTCGGCTATCTCGCGTTTACTGCTCCGCACGATCCTCTGCATGCCCCGGATGACTGGGTCGATAAGTATAAGGGAAAGTACGATGCAGGCTATGACGCGCTTCGCCAAACCCGTCTCAAGCGATTAAAGGAACTTGGCTTCATTTCTCAAGATGCGAAAGCGTTTCCCCGACTTCCCTCGATCAAGTCTTGGGAGGAAATCACAGACCAACAGAAGAAACTAGAATCCCGAAGAATGGAAGTCTATGCCGCGATGATCGCAAACATCGACCATCAAATAGGAAGACTGTTCAAACATCTCAAGCAGACCGGACAATGGGAAAACACGTTGGTTATTTTCTTGTCAGACAACGGGGCGAACGGCCTCTACATGTACCAGTACCCAAATACCGACGAAGCTTGGGTCGAGCGAAACTCTGACAACCGATTCGAGAACCTGGGTCGCCAGTATTCAAGAATGGCGGCCGGTCCCGCCTGGGCTCAAGTTAGCATGACACCTTTTCGGATGTTCAAAACATTTGTCTCCGAAGGAGGAATTCGCTCTCCGTTAATCATG
>NVWB01000160.1 GCA_002733575.1 Blastopirellula sp.
GTGTCACCTTGTTATTCTGTTTCGAGCCCGGTCATTGATTCTTGTGCGTCATAAATACTCATCAAGCAAACGAAAAATAAATCACGCAAAGGCGCAAAGGCGCCAAGAAAGTTTGAAGCAAAACTCCTTAGCTGCTTCGAGGCTTCGCGTGAGATTCTTTTTTTGACAAGATGAACATGATCAACAAGATGAAGTCTGAAACCCGGCCCTCTGTTCTCTCTGTGCCTCTGTGTTAAAAGCTTATTTTTTCCTTCCTTGGCGCCTTTGCGACTTGGCGTGAGACATCTTTTGAAGGAAGCTCGATCCGTTTTTTGATGACGACATTATGGTCAGGTAGAAGGTTAAAAGTGGTGGAGTTCACCGAGAAGTGTCGTCTTTTTCGTTTTGCGTTGACTGAAATTCGATCTTTAATCTAGGCCGCTCTCTTGTGAGCCTGCCAGTCGCTTGATTCGTGAGGGCTTGGAATCGATACCATTTGCAAAATGGCACTACGTTCCAAATACGATTCCAATTCGGCTGCAATCGATTCTAGATCAATTCGATCTTGACGATGTAGTGTTGAGGAAGCCAGCAATTGGCCAATCACATAGGTCAATGCGCCACGGCTGGGCAACGTTCCAGCAGAGCGTTGCAGGATTGAAAGCCAGTGCGACACCGTTGATACATCTTGGCCAAGTTTCGCATGTTTGGCTTGCAGTCGTTTGCTTTTACTTGCAGACGCAAAGTTGGTTGCCACGCTAGGCAGTTTTCCACTTAATGTGACTTGAGCGTTCTCGGCAACTTGGCATGCTAAATTTAACTCGCCCGCAATCGCAGCCAAGTCGACATCGGCAAACAGTCCTCCAAACGAAGAATTAAAGCCGCCCAGCATGTGCAACAGATCACTCTGATAGAATCCGGCTCCATGCCAAGGGCCTGCAACTTTACCGCTGTTACTTTCAGTCTGCATAGCAGGCATGCCAGCGGCATCAATCGAAACGCCAGTGGCCTGAATTTGAGAATTCTGCTCTTGAATCACAGGGCTCACGGCAAAGGTTCTTTGGTCAGAAAACAACCTGGTGGCGGCATCGGTCCAACCAGCTTGCACAGACAAACCTGAAGCGAGAGTATGCAGGATCTCGCCTGATGCGTACGTGGCGCCAAGGTTCAAGCAGTCAACTTCCTGACGAGCATGCGGGGCTGCGACAAACTGCACTTCTTCTTGCAAGTTGTATGGGTCTTGATAAAAACCAGAATGGACCACGATGATTTCGGAATCGTCAGGTCGGTTTTCCAAGACCGATAGCAAGGTCTCTTCCAGCGGTTCAGAGCCACGCAAGGCGGTGATGATTATGGAGAGGTTATTCACTTGTTCCAATCCCTTCCGGCGGGTTCACACGATGTAGGTAGGTTAAAATTCAGGAGGTGGTGCCGGTATTCTCTCGTAATCCTTCTTCGGAAAACTGAAGGTGCAAGTTTATCTGAATTACCGTAAAGACCTGGAATTTCAACGAGTTGCTTAGAACCGGTAATAACGTATGCCTATTTGCAGTGCAAGCGTTGATATCAGTTATAGCAATGCAAGCACGAAAGAGACCTGCGGCCCTCATTCATCAATTAATCTAGCATCTACTTTTTGAAGTTATGCGATGTTGATATAAATTGGCGTCAAGTCCTTTAGAGATAGCACTTTAACATCGGGTGGCAGCGATGACGGTTCCGGAGTTGGCCAGGCTTCGGGAACAAACGTATTCGGAACGTCGTCGGTGTGGCCGTAGGCCATCAGAGGTTACAGCGGCCAAGATTTATCGAACTCAATTGGAATTTTCAAACTAGTTTGAGCCTTGATTTATAAGGGAATAATAGAAAACTCTCTAACCTCTGATCGACTAGCGTCGACCCCGAAATTAAAACCGCGCAACTTCAGAACATCTACTTCGGAGGCAAACTCTTGGCAAATCGATACGCCACGCGAATCCAAGCTTCCAGTTCATCTTCGTCATCCAATGCCTCGGGCGAAATCAGAACCCAGCCCCGCATCGGTTTGCCAGTGGGAGAAAATTCAGACACATCAGGCTGCTCTAACGCATCCTCATAATTCTCTGGGCCAATCCTGGCAATCAAAGCATCCTTGGAAATGGCCACACACAGATTACCGTTCAACATGTAACCCATGCCACCAAACATTTTCTTCGCCACAATCCCCTGACGATTGACCAGCACGCGACTCACTCGGTCGTTAAGATGTTCGTCGTATACCATGGTGGAGTGCTGATACGGAATGATAGAATTGATGTGGCGCTCACGCCTTACGAAGAGTGGTTATAACTTATCAACTATCTCTCTACATGTCCTTCTAAGCAATCAGCTCATCCACCACGCTCCCATGGACATCGGTCAGTCGATAATCTCTACCAGCATAACGGTACGTCAACCGTTTATGATCGAACCCTAGAAGTTTCATCATCGTGGCGTGAAGATCATGCACTGGCATCGGTTTTTCGACGGCCTTGAAACCGGTTTCGTCGGTGGCTCCGTAGACTTGGCCTCCTTTGACACCGCCGCCGGCCATCCAAACGGTAAACCCGTGATGATTGTGATCGCGGCCGTTGATACGGCCTTGATTGGCGCCGGCTTGGGGTAGTTCGACCGTTGGGGTTCTACCAAACTCGCCGCCCCACAGGATCAAGGTTTCTTCAAACAGGCCGAGCCGTTTCAAGTCGGCGATTAATGCGGCAATGGCTCCGTCGCACTGTCCTGCTAGTTTACGATGCTGTTTTTCGATGTCATCGTGGCTGTCCCAAGGCTGCCCTTGGCCATGCCAGACTTGAACGTACCGCACGCCCCGTTCCACCAGACGCCGGGCAATTAAAATCTGGCGGGCCTGAGTGCCTTTGCCGTAAGCTTCCAATATGTTCTTCGGTTCTTTGGAAACGTCGAACGCTTCGGTCGCTTCGGTCTGCATCCGATAGGCGAGTTCAAACGATTGAATTCGTGCGTCGAGCGCCGGGTCATGGCCCCGTTGTTCTCTATGGGCCGCGTTGAGTTGTTGTAATAAATCAAGCTGCCGCTTTTGATCTTTTTTGCCAATCGTGGTGTTTTTGACATTCTCGATCAGCTTGCCAATATCGGTATGATTGGTATCAATGTGCGTGCCTTGGTAGATACCTGGCAAGAAGGCCGACTGCCAGTTTTGCGTTTGCCGAACCGGATAGCCTCCAGGACACATGGCCACAAAGCCGGGCAAGTTTTGATTCTCTGTACCTAAGCCATACGTGATCCAACTACCCATGCTTGGACGCACTGCGACCGACTCTCCGCAGTTCATCAATGCCAGTGAAGGTTCGTGGTTCGGCACTTGGGCCTGCATCGAACGAATTACGGCGATGTCGTCGATATGTTCGGCTGTTTTTGCGAATAGTTCGCTGACTTCGATTCCCGATTCGCCATACTTTTTGAATTTAAAGGGCGAAGGAAACGCGGCGCCAGTTTTACGTTCGGTGCGTAAGTTTTTTCCTTCAGGCAATGTCTTACCAGCAAACTTTTCCAGAAACGGTTTGCGATCAAACGTATCTAAATGCGATGGCCCGCCATTCATGAACAGGTGAATTACATACTTGGCTTTGGCCGGAAAATGCGGCTGTTTTGGTGCCAGTGGATTGGAATAACTATCCGCTTGTGCCGAACTGGCCAACATTCCTTGATCGCCGAGAAGTCCGGCCAAACCCATCATTCCCAATCCGGTTCCACAGCGCTGCAAAAGTTGGCGGCGATCCATGATGGGCATGGCGTTATTTTCTTGTGCGTGATTATCCATGATTGGTTTTCTTTAGCTGATGCTTTGGTTTAAAAGTTACTTCATTGGGTGCCACTGGCTTCGCCAGTGTGAAGTACAAATAATCTGTTTGTGTATAAAAAATATCGAACGATATGGATTCGGTTTAACTCAGACAGTTACTAATTTCTAGGAAGAGTCTGAGCCTAACTGCAATACAGCACTGGCGGAGCCAGTGGCACACCGAGTCTCTAGCCGCTAATCAACAAACATAAATTCATTCGATTGCATCAAGGCATGGGCCAACTGATGTACGGCGCCGATTTTGGTTTCTGGTTCGCGTTGTTCCACGGCAGTCTGTATAAATGTCATGGCTAGTTTCAGTTCGGTAGCCGTCGGATTGCGTTGCAATATGGTTTGATAGAACTCGCGAATCATCTCGGGACGTTTTCCACCTTGCTCAAGAATCCGCGTCGCCAATGCTTTGGCTTGTTCAATCACAAACTCATTGTTGAGCATATAAAGTGCCTGTTGCGGCACCGTAGTTTTTGAACGCTGAGGACTAGTGGCATCAGGGTTCGGGAAGTCAAACACGCGATACAAGTTGGGCAAATCTTGTCGATCAATAAAGCCGTACACCGTGCGTCGCGTTGGATAAGGCTTCTCCAGAATTTTAACCGCAACCCCGCCCAAGGCATCATCCAGCGCACCATTGGCGGCCAGTACCGAGTCTCGCATTTCTTCAAACGAAAGTCGGCGGCGGTTCATTTTCCAGA
The DNA here is from genome assembly GCA_002733575.1 of Blastopirellula sp. Classification (GTDB taxonomy): domain Bacteria; phylum Planctomycetota; class Planctomycetia; order Pirellulales; family Pirellulaceae. The sequence goes on from NVWB01000160.1 coordinate 4,531, forward strand.
TCAGTCTATTCTCAGGATCAACGGCCCTGGCATCAGGTCGATCGACACTCGATTGCTGATAGGTGTTCGACAGCATGATGTATTTATGTAGCTTCTTTTGCGACCAGTTGTTCTCACGAACATACGTGGCCAAATGATCAAGTAGTTCTGGATGCGTTGGCGGATCACTACGAACTCCAAAATCACTGGGTGTTAAAACTAGCGGATTATCGAAGTGGTGCATCCAAGCTCGGTTAACCAGCACGCGGGCAGTCAACGGGTTGTCGTCGCTGATGATATGCTCTGCCAGTTCTAAGCGACCACTTCCATTTTGGAACGGTTTAGGTGCTTCCACAGTCGACACAACTTGAAGAAATTGCCGTGGCACTTTATCCCCACGACGAGCGGCGTTCCCACGCAAAAAGATGACGGGTTCTCGAGGTCGCGCCAAATCTTTGACTGCCATGGCATGGGCCGGTGCTCCAGGCGAACTGGCCTTGTGTTTTGTCACTTTGTTCTGAGCCGGTTGACGATTGTTGCGTTCATCTCGCCGAGACAACGAAGCAATTTGATCAAATTTGACCATCAGTGGAGAATCTGGCAGCAACAACATAGTCATGATTTGCTGCTCAGGCTCGGTCAGTTTTTCCTTGGCGGCATCATTGGCCCCGTGCTCTACCCATTTGGCGGTGATCTCTTTGAAGAGTGATCCGAAAACATGGGCGAACTCAGGATAGGATTTGGGGTTCATCTCTAACATCCGCTGACGGACCAAGGGGTTCAACGGAATGAAGCCAGGCTCATCCTGTTTGATTTTTAACAATTCCAGCAGCGGCGGATATTTCTCTGCGAACTCATTTTCTGGAATGGCAATGGCCAATTTCCATGGCGAGAAAACCAAGTTGTCTGGCTTGGCATGACGTACTAAATAGGCTCGCCACAATTGCACAACACGCCGCCGTATATTGAGAGCCTTCATCTCTGCGAACTCTAGTTCCGCTAATTCAACATCGGTCTTCTTGGAAACAGCCCGCATGAGATAGTCGGTAAAGTACGTACGATTTTCGACGATCACGGCATCATAGATTTTTTGATCATAGGCCACGACCTCGGCTTCAAATTTATCTAATTGTTTTTTGTATTCATCGTAGCCTGGTGTTTCTTCTGGGTTACCGATCAGCGGGGTATGTTGTTCGATACTAGTGAACACACCGTATAGGCTGTAATAATCAGCTTGCGAGATGGCATCGTACTTATGATTATGGCAACGGGCACAACCGATGGTCATTGCCTGAAAACCCCGCATGACCACATCAATTCGATCATCAATGGTTTCATCTGGCTTCAAGAATTTACGACCCACGGTCAAAAAGCCGAGTGCGGCCAATTTGGGATCGTCCTCTTTGACAAAGTAATCGGCTGCCAGTTGCTCTTTCACAAACTCGGTATACGGCAAGTCATCATTCAACGCTTTAATCACATAGTCTCGATAGGTGTACGAGTACGGAAAACGGGTGTCACGGCCTCCGGTTAAATAGCCGACCGTATCGGCATAGCGGGCAATGTCTAACCAGTGGCGACCCCATTGTTGGCCATAGCGATGGGATGCCAACAAGCGGTCGATTAGCTTATCGTACGCTTGTGGATCTTTGTCGTTGATAAATGCTTCGGTCTCAGCAAACGTGGGCGGAACGCCATGCAGGTCGTAAGTGGCGCGACGAATTAAAGTTCGTCTGTCGGCAGGTTCAGAGAGCGTAAGCTGTTTTTCTTCCAATCGGTTCAGCGTGAAGTGATCAATCGGGTTCGCTGCCTTCTTCTGCTGTTTTACATGCGGAGCTGCTGGATTGCTGACTGGCTGATAGGCCCAATGTTCGGCTTGATGTTTTTCAACCAGTTGATCAAACGTGAGTGGAACTTCTTCTGGTTCCTCGCTCTTGGTCCATGGCAGACCCATCTCGATCCATTTGGCGATTGCCGCGATTTCTTTATCGGGCATTTGCCCTTCTGGGGGCATCTCGTAATCTTCGTCTTGAAAACGGATCGCACGAATCAACAAGCTGCCATCCACATCATCGGGGTCAACTACGTCGCCAGAGACCGAGCCGTTAAGAATGGCCGCACGGGAATCTAACCGCAGATCATTCTCTTGTTTCTCTTCGCCATGACATTCAATGCAGCGTTTGACCAAGATCGGTTGGATTTCTTTCTCAAAGAATTTTATTTGCGCTGCTGAGAACTCTTCCTCTTCTGCCAACGCAAAAACTGAGCAGTGCAGAACAAGGAACAACGACATCAAGAAACGAAGCTTGAGCATAATCAACCATTTCAACGAAGCAAATTATCAGTAGGAGGGACGATCCCAAGGGGAGGGGAAAATTAGAACGGATCGCACTACCTCTAGAGTAGTCGAAAACAGGGTAAAAAATCAAGCTGAAGCTGCTACAATCACTCTGGATCAGACAGTTTTACCGAACCGACTGGACTTTATTCCTATCATTCGGCTGAAACAACACGCAAACCCACAAAATCAGGTCGAAAACTACTTTTTCGCTTTTGCGTCAGAAATTGTTTATACTACTTCTGATGCGTATTGCGTTACTACCTATCCAACTCTCTTCGCTCTACAAAAACGACATCAATTCCCTCGCCCTTCCCGTTCTTCGCATTCCATATATTGTTGAATCAAAAATGAATACATTGACTCGAGCTCATCTACTGTTGTTTGCTTACCTGATCTTACCTTCGTTATTGTCGAATGCGATCTTTGCTCAAGAAGCAAAACCAGTACAGGAGAGCAAAAAAGAAATCGCAGGTAACGAAGCGACCCGCGAACATATCCGTCAGTTCAAAGGCCGTGGAGTTGTAGGTGATTTTAGCATTAAGCCCAAAACAACCGCCGAATCACAAGCCGCATTTCAAGTGCCGGATGATTTAGAAATTGAATTGGTGCTAAGTGAACCAGAAGTACGGCAACCGATTTGCATCAATTTCGATGAACGTGGACGCATGTGGGTTGTGCAGTATTTGCAGTATCCATTTCCCGCTGGCCTAAAAGTGGTGAAGTACGACCAACATCTTCGCGCGGTGTTTGATAAAGTTCCGCTCGCCCCGCCGCATCATGATCGTGGGCGTGACAAGATTACCATTCACGAAGACACCAACGGCGATGGCAACTACGACAAACAAAAAACCTTTATCGATGGGCTCAATATCGTCACCAGTGCCTTGCCTGGTAAAGATGGTGTTTGGGTGATGAACCCTCCGTATCTATTGTTCTTCGCTGATAAGAACCACGATGATATTCCTGATGGTGACCCTGAAGTTCACTTGGAAGGATTCGGTCTCGAAGACACACACGCGGTGGCCAACAGTCTAACCTGGGGACCAGACGGATGGTTGTACGGAGCCCAAGGCAGCACCTGCTGGGCGTTTGTTAAACGACCTGGCATTGATACTGAACCCAATCACTTCAAAGGGCAAGCTATCTGGCGATATCACCCCACAACCAAACAGTTTGAAGTTTTCGCCGAAGGAGGTGGCAACACGTTCTGTATTGAAATCGATAGCCAAGGCCGACTTTATTCAGGCCACAATGGCGGCAACACTCGCGGTTTTCATTTTGTGCAGGGCGGGTACTTCCGCAAAAACTGGGGCAAACATGGCGAGCTAACGAACCCACACGCCTATGGATTTATTCCGCATATCCCCCATGCCAATATCGAACGCTTTAGTCACACGCTGGTTCGTTACGAAGGGGGAAGCCTGCCTGAGAAATATAACAATCATTTGTTTGCCCCTGTGCCGCTGCACAACTATGTGGCATTAAGCAAAATGATACCTGAAGGTTCCACTTGGAAGACCGAAGACCTGGAACATGTGGTCGCTACCGATGACCAATGGTTTCGCCCGGTCGATATCAAAGTAGGCCCCGATGGCTATGTCTATGTGATCGACTGGTACGACACACGTTTAACGCACGTTGACCCACGTGACACCTGGGACCGCGAGCGGGGTCGTATTTGGCGAGTTCGCAGTAAAGAGGCCAAGTTTCCCGCGCCGTTTGATCTTGGAAAACTAAGTTCAATGGAACTAGTCGAACAACTCAAGCACTCCAACAAATGGTTCCGTGCAACAGCACAGCGATTATTGGGCGAGCGTAAAGACAAAAGCATTGTTCCTCAACTAAAAGAACAATTTCATCAAAGCGAAGGCCAATTCGCGTTGGAACTATGCTGGGCCATCGATAACAGCGGCGGCTTTGACGACCTGTTTGCCTTGGAAGCCCTGGAACATGCGAACCCTAATGTACGCGTTTGGGCCGTGCGTTTATTGGGCGACCGCCAACAGGTCTCGCCAGGCGTTGTGCCACAATTGGTAGACATGGCCGCAAACGACACACACGCAGAAGTTCGCAGCCAACTGGCCTGTTCAGCCAAACGACTGCCGGGCGAAGTCTCGGTTAAAATCCTGGAACAATTAGTTCGACGTGATGAAGATGCAAAAGACCGCTACTTGCCGCTGCTCTACTGGTGGGCCATCGAAGACAAAGCGGTTAGCCATAGCCGTGAAACCTTGCAAGCATTCAACGCAGCCGAAGCTTGGAGCAAACCGCTATTGGCCGATACCATTCTTCCGAGACTGGCACAACGCTATGCGGCAGAAGCCACGCCTGAGAACTTGACCAGTTTGGCCCAACTATTAGAGACCGCGCCGAATGAACAAGCGGCCAACAAGCTGCTCGCTTCCATCGAAACCGCGTTTGCAGGTCAATCGATTCCGCAGTTACCCCAGCGTTTACTCGCGGCCATGCTTTCCGCCACTAGTGGTGCCGATCCGCTCTCGCCTAATCGTGTTGGTTTACGATTACGAGGCGGAGACGATCAGGCGCACCAACATGTGTTGGAATACATTGCTAACAAAAAGAACTCGAAAGCTACGCGTCTCAAGTACATTCACCTGTTGGGACAAGTCGGGAAAGAATCAGCAATTCCTGGCTTGCTAAATCTGGTTGAAAAATCGACTGAGTCCGATGTCCGACGTGAATCGATTCTGGCGTTGCGTCGATTTGATGTACCTGAGATTGCCGAACGTCTGACTGCCGCGTATCCAAGCATCTCGTCTAGTACCGACTTGCGAGACAACTTGCTCGACGTGCTTGGCTCGCGCAGCACTTGGGCTCTAACACTGCTGGTGGCCATCGAGAACAAACAGATTCCTTTCTCGCATGTTTCACTTTCGTTAGTCGATACGATGAAACTGCATCAGCAGTCTGATATTAATGACCGTGTGAAAAAAATCTGGGGCAACACGCGTTCGACTCCGGCCGAGAACCAAGACCAGATCCGCCAAGTCCTCTCGATCTTAAGCACCGGCAAAGGAGATGCCAGCAAAGGAAAACTGCTCTACACCAACAGTTGTGCCAAATGCCATAAACTGTTCGGCGAAGGCAAAGAGATTGGACCTGACCTCACCGGCTACGAACGTACCAACCTTGATTTCCTGTTGCTTTCGACCATTGACCCTAGCGCGGCCATTCGTGAAGAGTTTACCAACTTCCAACTGCTCACGACCGATGGCCTGGTGCTTAGCGGGTTCATTCGAGAACGCACCCCGAAGACGATCACCATCCAAAATGCCGACAAAGGAATCGTGGTAGTTCCGGTCGACAAAATCGAACGCGGCCCCCAGGCAATCAGCACTTCGCTAATGCCTGACAAGCTGCTGAATGAATTAAACGCCCAACAGATACGCGATCTGTTTGCGTATTTGCAGGCAAAGACGAAACCGTAGTGCCTTAGCAATCCAGATTATGACTGAAACAATCCCACACGAGCAACTTGAGTTCTTAGAAACAGCAGACTCTTTTCTAGTCTTCGCTCGCCTGTGGTGGGATGGATCTGGGATCGATAGTGGAATTTGGTGGGAGGATAGATCAGGTTGTCATCTGAAGGTAATGCGAACTGGCGAAGTTTTCGAAAAAACTAATCCAACAATTCTTTGTGCTAAGTCATTCAAAAAGAAACAACTTCAATCTCTATTGAGTGAGTTCAAGTCGCTTGGAATTACAGATTTGGAATATCAGTCTTTTCGGCATAACACTAGGCATTGCGATGACTGGTATGGAATCAAGTCGGATTCTATGGATGCCGGATTTTGGAGATCGATTCCAGGAGTATCACACGTAAATCCTGTTGCTGAGAAAGTCCTCAAATGCTTTGAAGAGAAGCTAAGAAACCATCTGGGACGGCTATCATTTAGTTGATCACGTAATATATCGAGTACAAGACAGTATGCTATACTTTATTACTTGGGCAGTTTTTTACTTACAAGCTATCAGGCACTACAGAAATCTTCAGGGGAAACAATGGATTTGTTTAAAAAAGTCTTGGTTGGGGTCGATCTTTCTTTTGCCAGTCATTTGGCCAGTGACGAACTTTCGGAGCCGAATCAGGAGGCCATTGATCGGGGGATTCAGTTTGCAAAAGAAAACGAGGCCGAACTGCATCTTCAGTATTCGATGGACTTGAATGCGAAAACGATTTATCTGATCGAACAAAGCGATTCCGATAGTTTCAATGTGGTTGACCAAGCCTTGGAAGTGCTGAAAAAGATTGCCGCCAAGGCCGAATCTGCTGGCATTCATACAACCTATTCTGTGAAATTTGGCAAACCGTGGGTCGAACTGATTCGCACAGTGACACAAGATGGTTTTGAAGTAGTGGTCATTGGGACCAAGCACCATAACATTGTGGGCGAGTCTTTATTGGGAAGTACCGGACAACGGTTGCTGCGTTATTGCCCTTGCCCTGTGTTTGTGGTGCAGCCACACCAGGGGCGTTCTGGCGTGTTGGTGGCCACCGACTTCTCCGAAGTGGCCGATACCGCTTTAGATTATGGGGCCCTGGCGGCCAAACTTCGCGGCGAAGATTTGCATGTGCTGCACGTAATCGAATCGCATCGAGATATTCCGATTCTTAAAGAACTGATGGGCCTCGAATCACATGAAGAAGTTGAAGGCAAACTGGCCGTAGAAGCTGCCGAACTAATGCAACTATGTGTGAATCGACCAGCGGTTCAAGAGTGCGGCAAAGAACCGATTGTAACCATCGCCCAAGGCGACCCTGGCAGCATGATTCAAGAAGTGATCGAACAAGAAAACATCGACTTGCTTTGCATCGGCACAATTGCCCGCAGCGGAATTTCTGGCGTACTACTAGGCAACTCTGCAGAAAAGTTGATGCGAAATGTTACCTGCTCGCTGTTGGCATTGAAGCCGAAAGATTTCAAGACAACGATTCGATAGTTGAACCGGCTAATCAATCAGGCGTATGTTTTTTATTAGCAGAAAGATGCGGGGCCACTCGGTTCAGGCAACTGATAAAAGAGATTGCGGGGATGATCAATGCTATCGTAAAAAACATCGGGATCACACATACATACAAGATGGGTAAAGACCACGTTTTTCGTAAGTGAAAGCCAATACTACTAATTACCACAGGAGTTCCTACGATAAGACAGATTACGCCAAACCGGAATTCTTCGATAATTGCGTAGCTAAGCATCATGTAAAAGCCAAAAAAAACCAAGCACAAAGCAAATACACCAATTAATGCAGAGATTTGATCTACCGTTGTAAAGGAGAGTTCAAGCATTTTTCTTTCATGCGATTTAGCGTCAAAGTTCGGATCAGGGTGTTCTGACGAAAATGAGATAAATGGTTTCTTTTCTTTATCCTCTGGAAGAATATTGATGATCATTTGACACTCAGGACATCGTAATGATTCAGAACTTTTTTCTACGTCATCAGGAACAAGATACCCACAGGTACAACTAATAGTCATTGAGTTCTTTCAAGCTTATTGAGACGTGAATCGCCAGATATTTTAGATGACATATGCTTACACATATTTTACTTCGGAAGCACTGAATACCTTTTATTAGATGTGCGGATTTTTGTGCCGGTCTCTTTTTCCATCCAGCGACCAAACGCTGGAGTGATGGCATTATAGCCTGAGCTCCTTAGTTCTTTTGCCTTGTTTACTATTCCAACTAAATGATCACGAATTTGCTTGTCGGTTGGGAGATCATTTTTTTGAGCAGGCGTGAAGAACTTGTAGCATCTTTGAAAGCTTCTCTTCCCAGAGGCCACCATATCTGGTTTTTTCGTGATTTGGGTAGAAATATAAATCTGATATAGACTGCAAAGGCTTCCCTCCACATAATCTTTTTTATGGTAATACTTATAGTGAACCATTTGCCATAGGGCAGCGTTTGCAGGGTATTTCAATACTCCTTCAATGTAAATAATGTTTGCATCAGAGTCTCTATCTTGTTGACCTAATGATTTCCCTAACAATTCATAAGCCCCGGATCCACACCAAGGGTTCATGCGAATAGCTTCCTTGAAATAGGGTTCTGCAGATGGATATTCACTAGCATTAAAAAACACGTTTCCAAGTAGAATAAAAACCTCTATGTTATTCGGATCATAGTATGCCGCTGCCTGGGCCATTTGCATTCCAACGACTAACATGATTTCGGATTTGAGGGGAAGAACAATCTCCTGTCCTACCTCCGTCCTAGCGGCACTGACTTTTTGACGAACGAGCCTTACTTGTTCAATGATTGGGCCAGCCTTTGCGAGTAACTCCCTTGCTTTGGCCGCATCAATGGTCTTCCTGGTATAAGGGTGAAAATCTTCCATCTTGATATCGTACACCGGCAATGCAAAACCGACATTGTCGACATCGGTTAGTTTAAGTGTAACGATTCCAATCACAGCGCCTTTGCTATCACAAAGTGGGCCACCAGAGTTACCAGGGTTGATGGCCGCACTGATTTGATAATAAGTATCTCCATCAACTTCTCGATCTACACCACTTAGCAAACCTTCGGTGATCGTTTTGTTTAAAGAGACCTCGCTGTCGGTGCCAGGGTTGCCGATGGCGTAAACACGTTGACCAGTAATGCCTTTATACTTTGCCAGTTGGCAAGGGGCCAAGGTTGCCCGATGTTCTTTTGGGTCAATTTGCACTAATGCCAAGTCAAGTTCTTTGTGCGTTTTTAAGATCTTCACTTTTTCAAAAACTACGGTCTGACGTTTTCCGTCTTTCATCACTTCGCAAGTGCAACGAAACGGCAGAGGGCTGCCGATCACGTGCGCATTTGTTAAAATCAAACCATCGTTGTTTAGCACAACTCCAGTCCCTGCCGAAGCCGCGTTATGCAACCGAACCACACTAGGACTGGTAAATTGGAAGACGGTGACGGCGGTCTCTTGTGCTAGAAGCAGGGTGTTCGAGGAGAAGAGAACCACAATTGAAGAGAGAAGTGTGAGACGTATGATCATGTTATTCTGCAATTTGTTTGTAGTAAGTAAAGAGAAAAGGTCACAAACAGTGAAAAACAAATGTATAACATGGGATTTTACCCGCCTCCTCTGAACATATCAAGCAAAACCACCCGACAGAGCTGTTTTTCTCTATGTTCTCTTCTAAGTCACGGCAACAGAAACTGAATAATGCGAAAAATTACCCACACTTACCAAGACCCGCTGGAATTGATTTGGATTGCTGCGGCGGGTGGCACTGACGAGAATGTTGGGCTGGAGTGATTGGCGGTAGTCGACAGGTAGTGATAGAGGGCTGACAAGCCTTAGTTCTTTCCGCCGTCTTTCCAGGAATCTTGAGCCGCGTGTCGCAACGCTAAAACTTCCACTAGAGAGTCTGATTCCGAGATTTGGAATATTATACGAAACGATTGGAATCGAAGTTCTCTAATTTCGTTCTGAAAAGCGTCTTGCTCTCGAATAAATCCACATCTTTGCGGCAGGTGTTCGAGGGACTTTATCGCTTCTTTAATTCCTGACAACCAATCTAAGGCCGCTTGTGGAGATTCTTCAGCAATGTATTCATAACTATCTAGTATGCTGAGATGAACAGCGGGAATCGTATAAACTCGATAGAATTTCATTTATCAGACTGTAGACCCAGTTGCTTATTAATCTGTTCAAACGCTTCCTCAATTTCTACCCCTTCACCTCGATTATGAGAATCAATTCCGGCTTGAACTGCCTTGACGGTTTCGACATACTCGGCTTTATCTACTAGAGCCTGATATGATTCGATGTCTTGCACGACAACCTGGGGTTTGCCATCGATAGTTAGAATTTCCGGCCGACCAGATTCTTTAAGACTAGCCAGATGTGCATCGGTGTTTTGTTTGAAATCATTCAATGAAGCTGTGTCTTTTGAGATGTTCAATCGAAGATACCTCGGTTCGTAAACAGTTTGCATGTATGATAATACTAACGCAGGACTCGGCTTAAAGCAAATCCAAGCTGCAAAACCACACCTCATTCAAGATATTCTTAGTGATAATTCCCAAAAAACTACCCAACTAAGATTCTTGAATGATTCCCCCTCAATCAGATATACTTGACTAAAGTTTCATCAATTAAATTGGAAATTCACAGTCCGAAAACCACTGATTATCAGCGTCTCAAAATACCTATGAGAAAAATTACCCACACTTACCAAGACCCGCTGGAATTGATTTGGATTGCTGCGGCCAAGCAGATGGGAATAACCATACGGCGTGACAGCACCGTGTTTGCGTCTTGGGATGGAAAAGGTGTGCTGACAATTGGATCGCCTGAAACGCTGGATGCCGATGATAGTTTGGCACAAATGGTTTTGCACGAATGTTGTCATGCGTTGGTCGAAGGACCACCGGCTCTCCAAAAACCAGACTGGGGATTGGATATTACCGACTCTTTGCAGCGAGTTCGAGAGCATGCCTGTTTGCGGCTGCAAGCGGCCCTTGCGGATCAGTATGGCTTACGAGAATTCTTGGGTTCAACCACCAGCTTGCGAACCTATTATGATCAACTGCCAGAAAATCCATTAGCCCCAACGGATGAAGACCCCGCAGTAGAAATTGCCTTGCCGGGTTGGCAAAGAGCCACCACCGGGCCTTGGGCGGCCGCTTTAGATCAGGCGTTGAAGCTGACTGCTGAGATTGCACAGTTATTGAAACAATCAAATTCTGCACCTGAAGGCTCACTCTGGACAACTGCAAAAGTTCTTGATTAAGAAGTGCCGTAGGGTGGCTGCCTATTTAGGCCAGCCGCCTGTTTATCCGGTTTGCTTCAACTACGTTTCACACATCGAATCGGCTACGATTTCTTTGCGAAGTGGATGGTTGATTTTTTGCAGGTGCTTTGGCCGATGGTGATTGACGCCACACAACCAAATGGATGGCGGCGATGCGGTTTGGTTTTGATTGAATGGGTTGGTCGTGGACGTTACAATCGGCTGAAAAGTTTTTTGTTGAAGATCATCCAGCCTGCTTAGCTCTCAATTCGTGGTGAATTTAGAAATGAATCCCTAAAGGAATTGATAGTTGCTAACAGTGTAGCTTCATCTATTGTAAATGGTGGAATAAAGATGGGTACTTCATCTGGTTCAAAGTGGTGTTTGAATGCCCAATGTTTAAATTGCATACGCTTAATTTTAGAAAATAGCTCTGGGTCATTAACTTTCACTAAGCAAAAACTAGCCCCACCTCCACCTTCTGGCGGAGAGACGTATCTTACGTTCAGAATTTTATCCCAAGGTATGCTTACCTTTACCCTTGGGGAATGGATGCCATCTTGGTTTATATCTAGGTGAACAGGTTTCATTAATAATTCATTTATTCCAATCCAGGTAAACAATCCACCAAATGCTGTAAAAAACCATCCATTAATTACTATCACGCCTTCTAGATGTCTTTCATAAGTGGGATAGATGTAGAACTCAAGAGCTAGGCCTAGTGTTACCGCTAATAGACCGCCAGTCAGGGTGAGGGATGCAGATTTTTTTGAGAGTGTAACTTGAAGAGGTTTAGGCCCAGATGCTTCTAATCTAGATTTCATTATTTAATAATTCATATTAAAGGCGGTTGAGCCAAGTAGAATGGACGGTCTAAAATAAAACGCAAGCCAATCATTATAACCCATCCCCAAAATTCGTTCTACTGAAAAGAATCGTTTGTCGATTAGGATTGAGACCACAAAATCAGATGGATGGCGAATGGTGACACGGACGAAAACTAACACAACCAAAATCCCTTTTCGGGTGCCACTGGCTTCGCCAGTGTGAAGAGTGATTGGGGTTTGAATTACTGTTTTGATTGAGAAGCGAAATCGGAATGTAGTTTCTGTCAGGTAGAACCTGACCTACAGGGTTTCCAAACAAAACACCCGGCGGGCCTTACGTTTGTTTTGTAAATTGGACCAGAGGGTTATGGGGCAGTTTCGTGATAAATTATGCCGCCGTTTGTGGCCTCTTGTCGGCTGTGCCGACCCAGGTTGCGAGCAACCTGGGCTACCCTTTGATTGGATTTCTACTGGGGGGAAAATTGTTATTTTCACCGGTTTGAAAAGTGCGACTTGCCGATTTAACCGCGGTCATATATTTAACCAAAGGTTATGTTTCGGTCAAATCGGAGATATCCAAAATTCGACTTGCCGTAAGTCGTTTGAGACTGGTAGTTACAACAACGCAGAAAACGGAGCAGCAACGGATCAACCGATGAAAACGGTCTACAAAACATAACCATCGGTTAAGTCGACCGCACCAGAGGGGGTTTTCTTGAAATTTAACCAATGGTTAATTATGGTTGAATTGGAAACTAAGAGATGCACAGATGGATCGCACTTCTCACTGGCGGAGCCAGTGGCACCCAAAAATCTAGGTTGAAGAATAGAAAAGACTACAGATCGCTCATCGATTGATTCAAGCCTTCTTCGATTTTTATAACGCGGCAAATCGTTCCGCTTGTTCTCGAATATCCATCCCGACCGATTCACTCCAGGCGGTGATTAGTTGTTCAAACACGGGGCCAGGTTTGCCGGTTTGGATCGGGCGGTTGTCTAGCGTGACGCAGGGCAACACGCAGGGCGAGGTGCTGGTGAGTAATACTTCATCGACTTCGGCCAGTTCTGTGGCGGAGATGTTGCGATGGTTCATCGGGATGTTGAGTTGTTCGGCCAGTGTTTCTAGCATTGCTAAACTGATGCCGGGCAAGATCAAATGCCGTGGTGGGCAGATGATTCCTTCTGATTGCTTGTAGGCCACTAAGTTGGCGGTGGTGGCCTCCATTACGTTTTCGTCTAAGTCGACCATCACGGCGCGGGATGTTGGGTCAATGCGTTTGGCTTCGCGGTCGGCCAGGTAGTAGTGGGCTCGGGAGCGAATTTTTAATTCTCGCGGCCAGCATTCCAGCGGCGTTTGTCGGACTTGTGGAATCGCCAGTGATTGGCCGGTAGTGTAAAGATTGGCAAACGAACTGAAAGCGATTTCACGAGAATGAATGCCGATCACTGGCGAACATTGTTCGGTTTCATAAGTGGAAAGTGAGCCTGGTGTGACAAAGATGGCGATGCCCAGATCGCTGCCAGCGGGAAGCAACGCATGGTTGTGTGCGGCCAGTTCGTGAATGACTTCGCTGAGTCGATCTCGACTTAATGGGTTCTCGATGCCCAAGGTGTCGAGACTATTTTGCAGTCGATCTAAGTGCCCTTCTAGGCGAAAGATTTTTCCGCCGAAGGTGCGAAGTTGTTCGGCGACAGTTACGCCGAGCATAAAACCAGCATCGGTCGCACTGACTACGACTTCTGCAGGAGAGACCCAGGAGTTATTTAAAAAGGCAGTTGGTTCGTTCATAGGGCCCGGCTGTTATAGAGCAGTTCGAAAACAGTGTCACGTTAAAAAGGACTCATTAGGGCAAGTCGTGGCCCATTTTGTCGCGTTTGGTGTCGAGGTAGCGTTGGTTGTGTACGTTGTATTCTGGTTTGATGGAGACTTGATCGACCACTTCTAGATCAAACCCGCCGTAGATAAAGGCATCGGTTTTTTTCGGGTTGTTGGTCAGTAGGCGTACTTTGGAGAGCCCTAGGTCTTTGAGAATTTGCAGGCCAATTCCATAGTCGCGGGTATCCGATTTGAAGCCTAGTGCATGATTGGCTTCAACGGTATCGAGTCCATCGTCTTGTAAGTTGTAAGCAAGTATCTTGTGCTTGAGCCCTATGCCGCGTCCTTCTTGAGGCAAGTAGACCAGTGCACCGACGCCTTCTTTGCTGATTGCTTCCAGCGCCATTTGCAATTGATCGCCACAATCGCAACGTAACGAACTAATCAAATCGCCAGTAAAGCAACTGGAATGCAAGCGAACCAATGGGGCTTCGACCGACGAGAGATCGCCCATGTAAATCACGATCGGCTCTTGATCTTCAAACTCGACTCCATAAACGACCACTTGAAACTGACCATACTTGGTCGGCAGTTGTGCTTCCGCGGCTCGGTTCACCAGTTTTTCGTTGACCCTGCGATGGGCGATTAACTGTTCGATGGAAATAATTTCGAGCTTAAATTTTTCGGCCAGTTCGATCAATTCGTCTCGATTGGCCCGGTCGCCGGCTTCATTTAAAATTTCGCACAAGATACCGGCTGGTTCTAAGCCTGCCATCCGCGCTAAGTCGATGGATGCTTCGGTGTGACCGGCCCGGCGAAGGACGCCTCCTTCTTTGGCCAACAACGGATAGACATGCCCTGGCTTCACAAAATCATCGACGGTCGCCTCGGGGTCAACGAGTGCTTTGATGGTGTCGGATCGTTCACTGGCGGTGATACCTGTCTTCGAGGTCTTGTGATCAATAGGTGTTAAGAAGGCGGTTTGTAGCGGGGCGTTGTTGCGCTCGACCATCGGATGCAGATCAAATTGCTTACAGGCAGCGGGCAAAATCGGAGCACACAGGAGTCCTCGACCCTGAGTAATCATAAAATTGACCATCTCTGGTGTCACTTTTTCAGCGGCAGCGACAAAATCGCCTTCATTCTCGCGGTCTTCCGCATCTACCACGATGATCACTTCACCGCGGTGCATAGCGTCTACAGCGGCTTGAATGGTTGAAAATCGATGTGTCACGAGAATCTCCAGATAGGACAAAATTTGGAAAAAACCTTGCTTTTCTTCCAAAAACAGACGAAAACAGGGGTATCTAAGATCATTTGAGGCTAGGATTTTAGCATAAAGCACATTGCCAATTGTGCTTGAAAGTGCCAAAAACGATGCCTGCCCTATAATTATAGGCGAGGTTTGTTTTCCTTGTAGGCGAGTAATAGGAGAATCGTATCAATGCCATCGAAGTTCATCACGCTCAGCATGCTGATTCTGGGTTTGCTATTGGTGGAGACTGCGTTTTCTCAAGCAAACCCTGTGCAATTGATTTCGAATCAAGTCTATGCCATTCAGGATGGGAAAGAGCTGAAGGCCGATATCTATCAACCGCAGGGAGAAGGCCCTTTTCCTGGCGTGTTGATGATTCACGGAGGCGCCTGGGCCGGTGGTTCTCGTAGCCACATGGCCTTGCATGCTAAGCACTTGGCCGAACATGGATATTGTGTGGCTTCGATCTCTTATCGATTAGCGCCGCTGCATAAACACCCTGCACAGATAGATGACTGCCGCTTGGCCCTACTTTGGTTTTTCCGGCATGCCAACCAATATAAAGTCGATCCCAACCGGATTGCTGGCTACGGATATTCGGCCGGAGCCCACTTGGTCTGTTTATTGGCAACCACGCATAATGTGTTGAAAGCCGAGGGTGGGCAGAGGGCCGATCTTCAAATCTTGAAAGCGGTGATTGCCGGGGGAACTCCTTGCAACTTTATGCTGGAACCAGCAGAAAGTTTGCGATTCGCCTACTTTTTAGGAGACTCTCGGGCCAAGCTGCCTGGAGTGTACGCAGAGGCTTCTCCCTTGCAGCATGTCAGTAAGAACACGCCTCCGATTCTTTTCTTTCATGGCACGGCTGATCTAGTGGTTCCAATTGAAGGTGCCAACCAAATGTCTACCGATTTGAAGAAGCTGGGTGTAAAATCTGAAATGCACCGACTCGAAAAAAATGGGCATTTTGGAGCTTTTGTCAATCAGAATGCTCGGCAGATTGCCGTCAATTTTTTGGACGATGTGATGCAGACTAAGAAACCTACAAAGAAATAGACACGCCTCTCGCTGAATGGAACCCCTTGTTTTGAACTCGCCGCTGGATGCTGAAGAATACGTCGAACAATCCTATTTCTTTAATTCTCTGCTCGAACGACTCGCTGAGAATAACCCGATGCAGGATATTATGTCCTCGGTGCGCGAAGAGTTGTTGATCACTACGAAGCTGCCGCTGGCCATTGATTTTATGCTGGCCGAGTTGAAGCACTCAGGCCAATTGCACCCTGCCATGGTCAATATGTCGCACTATTTCACGCCGTTTCAGACCTTCTTGGTCACCTCGGCAGAAGATGATCGGGGGCGTTTTGATTTTCGGATCGCACTTCTGATATTGAGCCAAGAGGCCAAATTACGATCCCAAAACTGCTCGCCACAAGCTTTTTTTCTGTATCAGTTTGAAGTTTTGTGCCATCACCGGCTCGAATACGATGCCGGGCTGGCCGCGATGGCCGCAGATCCCACGTATAACGAATTGTGGAAAGCGTTCATTGAACTGGTTCGGCGACAACTTGGGGTCATCGAGATAGGCGATATGATCTACCTGAGAAGTGAATATTACCAAGAAGTACAATTAAAGAAGAAAAAGCAGGCCGCTAATCCAGATTTTCCGCCCATTTTTGGCGAGCGCGAGGGGCGAATTGCGTTAGCGAATCGAAAAAAAGACCCTTTATTGCTCTTTTCTGCCCTGCAAAGGCAGCTTGATTACCCAAAAATCCCTCGTCCGAAGGCAATTTCTGAAAACAAAGTGCTATTACCGCAGCTAATACGGCGGATGGAACGACTCGAAATACGGATGAAACTCGCTGAAGAGGAGCAACGAGGTGGATTCGATCTCTCGAAGTTTTACGAGAAGAAGCGACCCCCTTCCGCGGAATGACCGGGGAGAGATTACATCTCTTTCATGGTTAGAATGATGAACTCTAATGTTGCAGTTCAATGCCGCATAGAAGTGGTATGAATTTGACGAGTCTGGCATTCTCGAATCGTTTGACGAATCCACAAAAAACCTGGGTTTCTGCGGTTCTATCAAACGAAACTGCATGCTACATTGACGTGATGGAGGAGAGCGTTGTCTTTAATTAAGACGATTAACTCAATTATCCAGGTGCTTCTCGTGTTAATATCGATGTTTTCTGTTGTCGATTCTTAGGTATCCTCAACAGGACATAGAAGAATTCCGATTACAAAGCTTTATCGACTAAGATATTGACCGCCGATTGCATATTTAAATTCTTCAATCACACCGTAGACAGATTGGGTCAGTGATGACCGGTATTGAATTAAACCTGACAACAGAGTTTGTGACCGATTTAAAACCTGAAGAACCCATTCAGGTGGATGTCGAGCAGAGTACAGAGTCTGTGATTGATTTATTACGCGAGCAGAAAGCTGGTGCCGCGTTAGTTAATCGTGGTGGTCGCTTAGCAGGCATCTTTACTGAACGCGATGTGTTGCGGTTGTTGGCCAAAGGGGCCGACCTTTCAGTTCCCATCGAACAATACATGGGCACGAGTGTCGTTTATTTAAAGCGAACCGATGTGGTTGCTTCGGCAATTACCAAAATGTCCGAAGGTGGATACCGCCGATTGCCGATTGTAGATCAAAACGGCAACGCTACCGCACTGGTGACCACGGCGGATGTTTTGCACTATTTAGTCGAGCATTTCCCTGAAACAATCTATAATCTCCCTCCTACCACGGCAAATTCTGTCCAAGAACGTGAAGGAGCTTGATTACGAGTAGAGCTTGATTTTTGCAGGCTCCTCGTATTACTTCCTACAGCTACCTACCTTTTACTGTTGATTGCCCCAATGTTTGGAGCAATGTTGCTAATTTCCGCAGAGAATTTTGATCCGAGGCCTAGAGCTAATCAATGTCCACCTCCACTGAAGGTCAAACCGAGTCCACCAAAGAAGTTGTACAAATTGAAGAAGCGACCATTCGCTTCTGTGGGGACTCTGGTGATGGTATGCAACTGGCTGGTACTCAGCTTACCAATACATCGGCATTAGCCGGTAACGATGTTGCCACGTTCCCGGACTTTCCGGCCGAAATTCGTGCCCCACGTGGTACATTGGCAGGCGTCTCAGGTTTTCAGATTTCATTTGCATCACGCGATATCTTCACCCCAGGTGAAATTGTGGATGCCATGGTCGCAATGAACCCTGCCGCACTTAAAACTAATCTAGCAGATCTCAAACGTGGCGGCGTGTTGATCGCCAATAGCGACATGTTTGTGAAAAAGGGACTAGAGCAAGCAGGCTATGAGACGAATCCATTAGCCGATGATTCATTGGATAGCTATCAGCTGTTTGAAGTTCCCATGACCAAAATGACGCGTCTTGCAGTCGAAGGTCTCGACTTAACCATGAAAGAAGCGGATCGCTGCCGCAACTTTTTTGCCATGGGCCTAGTCTTCTGGCTGTATGGTCGCTCGCTTGATCCA
The DNA here is from genome assembly GCA_002733575.1 of Blastopirellula sp. Taxonomy (GTDB): domain Bacteria; phylum Planctomycetota; class Planctomycetia; order Pirellulales; family Pirellulaceae. The sequence continues at coordinate 23,006 of NVWB01000160.1, forward strand.
ACGCTTCGCTTTATTGAAAGCAAGTTTAAACGACTCCCGGCGATTGCAGAAGCGAATAAACGGGCTTTGAATACGGGTTATAACTATGGTGAAACGACCGATGCGTTTACCAGTAGCTATCAGGTCGAGAAAGCCAAGCTAACGCCTGGCACCTATCGAAACATGACCGGCAACGAACTCTCTGCTTGGGGTCTGATTGCTGCTGCCAAGTTAAGCAACAAAGAGTTGTTCTTAGGCTCGTATCCGATTACGCCTGCCAGTGATATTTTGCATGAGTTAAGTCGCCGCAAAGAGTTTGGAATTCGTACTTTCCAGGCGGAAGACGAAATCGCAGCGGTTTGTTCGGCTATCGGTGCCGCGTATGCCGGTCACATGGCTTTGACCACATCTAGCGGACCTGGGATTGCCTTAAAGGGCGAAGGGATGGGCTTGGCCGTGATGATGGAATTGCCGATGATCATCATCAATGTTCAGCGTGGTGGACCAAGTACTGGGCTGCCAACCAAGACTGAACAATCTGATCTTTTACAAGTCATGTTTGGTCGCAACGGTGAGTGCCCGATGCCGGTGATTGCGGCTAAAAGTCCTTCGGATTGTTTCCAGACATCAATTGACGCTTGGCGAATAGCGGCTCGATTGATGACACCGGTGATGATCCTTTCCGATGGTTATATTGCGAATGGATCGGAGCCTTGGCGCATTCCGAAGTTTTCGGATTTGGAGCCAATTCCGATCTCACATCCTGGGCCTCGTGCTGATGATGATGAACCGTTTATGCCTTACGCCCGCGATGAAATGTTGGCTCGACCTTGGGCCCTTCCAGGCACAGTCGGCCTGATGCATCGAGTGGGTGGATTAGAAAAATCAGATGGGGACGGAAACGTATGTTACGATCCAGACAACCATCAACACATGATTGAAACTCGGGCCAAAAAGGTTGCCAATGCGGCGAAGTTAATTGGTCCTCTAGAAGTCATGGGCCCTGAAAAAGGGAAGCTTCTGGTTCTGAGTTGGGGCGGAACGTACGGTTCCTGTCGCACAGCAGTCACGCAACTTCAAGAAGAAGGTCAAGAAGTGGCACATGCACATATTCGCTGGATCAACCCGTTCCCAGAGAATTTGAGCGAGATTTTATCGAGCTACGAACACGTGTTGATTCCAGAATTGAACATGGGTCAGTTAAGTTTGCTGATCCGAAATCAATTCCTGATTAACACAATTAATTTAAACAAAGTGAAGGGCAAGCCGTTTGCGGTGGAAGAGATTGTGGTCAAGGCAAGAGATATCCTTGGCTAAACAATTGAAACTCGTACCAGCATTCCGTGCTCCATTCAATCATTCATATAATTAGATAATAATAGAAGAGATACTATCATGGCTTCCGCAGAACTTCCCGTTTTGAAAGCAAGCGATTTTGCCAGCGACCAAGACGTACGTTGGTGCCCCGGTTGCGGCGATTATGCCATTTTGGCCCAAATGAAAAAAGTGATGGCCACCATGGGAATGGAGCGGGAGAAAACCGTGTTCGTTTCTGGTATTGGTTGTAGTAGTCGATTTCCTTACTACATGAATACCTACGGCATGCACAGTATTCATGGTCGTGCTCCGGCATTTGCAACGGGAATTAAATCAACCCGACCTGACTTGACCGTGTTTGTGATTACCGGAGACGGCGATGCGTTAAGCATCGGTGGTAATCATTTTATGCACGCAATTCGACGTAATGTTGATATCAATATCATCTTGTTCAATAATCGAATTTACGGATTGACCAAAGGACAGTACTCGCCGACATCAGAAATTGGCAAAGTCACTAAAAGCACGCCGATGGGCTCCATCGATAACCCGGTGAACCCCATTTCACTTGCGATAGGTTGTGAAGCAGCGTTTGTTGCACGCTCTGTTGACGTACACATTAAACATCTGGGTGAAACGCTCAAGCGAGCCGCGCAACACAAAGGCGTTTCGTTTGTCGAAATCTATCAAAACTGTAACGTATTTAATGATGGTGCATTTAGCTATGCGACCGACAAAGCAATCAAATCGGATAACGTCATTGAAATCGAACATGGCAAGCCGCTGATCTTTGGTAAAAACCGAGACAAAGGAATTCGTTTAAATGGCATGCAGCCTGAAGTCGTGGAGCTAGGCAAAGGGATCACCGAAGACGATCTGTTGTTCCACGATGAACAGGCCCCTGAACCGACTTTGGCTTACTTGTTAAGCCGGATGCGTCATCCTGAATTCCCAGAACCAATTGGCATACTTCGTGCGGTTGATGCGCCGAAGTATGACCAGCAACTCAATGACCAGCTTGCATTGGCCAAAGAGCAAAAACCTAATGCTGACATAGATGAACTATTTAATTCCGGCGACACTTGGACAGTAGAGTAAGATCATGTTGTGTGCAAATTGCGGTGCTGAAAATATCGAGGGTGTGGACCAGTGCGAAGCATGTGGTCAATCGATGCAGCGAGATCGTAGCCATCTTTCGGCAATCGAAAAGTCGATGCTAAAAGATCGAATCAGCGATCTCGATCCTCGTGAAGTGCTAACGGTTGCACCCACTGCTTCCGTCAAAGAAGTGCTCAACTTATTGGTGGATAATCGGGTTGGCTGCGTTGTGATTGCAGAATCAGGCATACCAGTGGGTATTTTCAGTGAACGCGATGTGCTGGTAAAGCTCGGGAATTCTCCTGCAGAATTTGAAGACAAACCCATCTCAGACTACATGACCACCAATCCGGAAACGCTTGAATCTTCGGCTAAAATTGCATTTGCCGTACATCAAATGGATATGGGCCACTATCGGCACTTGCCCATTGTTGACCAAACTGGGGTCGTTACAGGCATCATCTCAGTTAGAGATATCTTGCGTTACCTCAATGAAAAGATCGCTTCTTAATCTACGATTCTTAAACTACGCATCTTTTGCTTTCGGATCGTTGAGTAGATCACGAACCATGTTGCGAAGTTGACGAACTTTCATGGGCATCATCATCACATCACGGATTTTGCTCAAGCTCGCCTGTTCTTTGAGTTCCTCTTGCTCCGCTCTCAGTAGCAAGATGGCAGGCACATCTTTGGTATGAGGATCAGTAGCAAAGCGGTTGAAGGCATCAAGTGCTTTCATGCCGAGTGCTACCGTACTGAACACAACAATATCTGCCGGCTTTTGCATGTCCTCTTCAAATCGAATCATCGCACGATCAGGGTCACCAATAATAAGCACGCGATACCCATATCTCTTGAGCCGCTCTCGTAAGACGTTTTGCATTTTTTCATTGGCTTCAATCACCATGATGGTTCGGTTCAAGCCTTCCTGCTCTTTAGGCACCTGTTCCGGAATTTTTTCTGCTTCGAGTTTCATGATGATATCACCCGCTGCCGCCTCTTCGCCCTCTTCCATTTTCTTTTGAGATGCCTTCAGGTCTAAGAGCATTTCACCTGGGGTGTTGTAACGACGATCTGGGTCAAGTTCCATCGCTTTGTTGACCACCATGGCAATCGAGCGAGGCAATTCTGGGGCCGCTTTAGCCACAGGTTCAAATTTGGTATAGCGTTCTGCACTTAGGCGTTTTGTTCGATCACGAGTTTCAAACAAGGCCGGTTTGCCTGTCAGCATTTCATATAAAATGCACCCGGCAAAAAAGATATCACTACGATGATCGTCTCGCGGAGCATTCGTGGCAAGTTCAAGACCCGCATAATCAACCGTTCGTGGATTCGTGGCGGCTCCATCTTCTTGGACTTGATCCGCAAAAGCGGCCAAACCAAAGTCAACCAATTTGGCCCGGCCATTGCTGGATATTAGCACATTGGAAGTTTTTAAGTCTCGATGAGTCAATCCTTGTTCCGAAGCGTAGGTCATTCCAGCAACGATATCAATCATCAGCTTCGCAGCATCCGCAGGGTCAAACCGACCGCGAACCTTCAGCATCTCTCTGAGATTTTGCCCTTCAATAAATTCAATGATCAGAAAATAGTTCGTTCCTTTCTGATGCATGGAACTCTCAGAGTGGACTTCAAAAATCGGGCAGATATTGGGGTGACGCAGCCCTTTGCCTAACTCACCTTCGCTCATGAACTGGTCTGCACGTTTGGCATCATCGCTAAATCGGCGGCGAAGCACTTTGGCCGCAACCACTTTGCCGGTCTCTCTGTGTACCGTGCGGAACACCCGGGCAAAGGTTCCCGTTCCGATCAGATACAGAACCTTGTAGTCGCCATAGAAATAGCCAGTACGCAAGCCTTTGAGCAAACGCTCGACTTGATAGTTGGTCAATAGCTCTCGTCGAAGTAGCGCATTTTGAAATTCCCCCAAGGCAATTTCTCGCGAGCCCACTTCGCTCCAGACCTGATCCATCGTTTGTGCATCAATTAAGTCGTAATCGATAGCACGTTGAGCGAATTCTTCTGCGGTTAAGTCAGCCATAGTTATTCGTCGGACTTCCAAGAGGGGCCCGGTCGCCTATTTATAGTGCGAAGTGGAATGATAAGTAGATACTGTTGCGTACTTATGATATTTGAATTTTTCGGACTTCGCAAACGTGGAAACGAGATTCTTGCGATAAGATTCCACAAAAGTTAGTAGATTCTAAAGGCCCATGAGAAAAGAATCGATTTGCCAATGCTTTTACAATCCCAAAGCGATTGGCAACCACGATTCGACTAGAGGCAATTTTGAGAGATTTATTCTTCATTACCCAACTCAGATTTATACTGGTCGCGTTCTCTGCGAGTCGCTTCTAAGTCAAACATTAAATACTTCATATCTAAGCGTAATTGACTCAATGCTTCCTGTACCAGCGTATAAATACGACGTCGACGCCGACTGTTTTCGATCACTTTGTTCATAATCGGATCAATTTTGGCTCGGGTCTCAGGGTCTGATTTGGCAATCTCTAAGGCCAGTTCAATCAAGTCCTTAGGAATTTCATCTTGTTGGCTGTTGGCGTTTGTATTGCTGTTGCTTGTCTGTGGTGCGTTGCTCATTTGGTCTTCTCCAATAGTGTGCTTGGTGTTCGAGATAGATTATATGCAGACCGGATGCCAAAAGTCAGAGAATAATCTCAAGAGAAGCGGTAACTTGTATTATACCAAAGGCTTACGTTTTATTGCTGGAACTGCTATCAATCTTCGATGATGCAAAATGTCCACAAGATTGATCTGGCAAATCTTCCTAAATCCTGATACAAGCACGGCTTACGCATTTTTCAACAGTGTGTTGATTTTTTTGAACATGCAAATACCGCTGTCATGGCGCTGCTTAACTCATGGTTTTTTTGACCACATCACAGAAATCAATCTGGCTGCGAGGGCTTACCTTTGCGGTTCTTGCTTTGATGTCCTCGCCAGTAATTGCTGTGGTCCGCGAAGACTTTGAAGCTGCCGAGTCCTCGTGGCGATTCCTCTACACCGATGCCCGTGCAAAAGTGCCATTGCATCAACGGACCAACCAAGAGGCACATTTCGGTCAAGGATCAGAACAAATTTCCTTCTTCAACGAGAGGGGATCGCAAGTTTTGTTTGGTCACTCATTGGAACCTTCGTCGGTCATCTCTGAATTAAAGCCTTCGCTTTGGCTGAAATCAGATCGAGCAGGAATGCAGTTATTGGTACGTGTCATCTTCCCTCGTTCGATCAATCAACAAACCGGCACCAGTAACTCAACCCTGTTAGTTGGTGATATCTATCAAAGCCCTGGAGCTTGGCAGAAACTTGGCTTCACTGATTTGACCATTCAACTAGAGCAACAAGTTCCCGTCTTGCGTACACGATTCGGAAAAGAATTTGACCCCAGAGAAGCCTACATTGACCTGATGGTGCTCAATTTATATTCCGGCGTTGGGACAAGTTCAGTTTGGATAGACGACCTAGAAATTACCGGCCATCTATCGGTGCCTGAAACTCGGCAAACGAGGCCTCAGCGAGTCACGATTCATCAAGCCAGTAATAAAACCGATGTCGTAATGAATCCGAAACATCCAATGGACAACCAGGCAAAGCCGCTGGTAGTTCGCAATGGAGAGACCATTGAGTTGGAAGGGCAACCGATTGTTCCACGCATCATCCAATACCAGGGTGAATCGCTGGCCGAGCTAAAGCAATTAGGGTTTAACACCATTGCGTTAGATCAGGCGCCAACACCAGAACTGGTTGCGGAGCTTGCCAAACAAAAAATGATGATGATCGCAGTTGGCCCTGAACGTGGCTTGCCCAGCGATCCGCAATACAATCAGGTTTTAGCCTGGAAACCTTCGCAGCAATACAAGGCAAGTCAACTTGCCGAGTTCGCAATGTGGGCCAATGATTTACGACGAGCGGATGGAACGGTAGCTCGCCCCATCATGGCCACAGCAGAAGAAGGACTCTATGGCTTTAGCCGCCATGCCGATGTGCTACTGCATAAAAAGAGTCTCTTAGGTTGGTCAGATTCGCTCAAGAATTTATCGCCTTGGCTGCAATACCGAAAACTGAGTAGTTCTTCCGGTACAATGCACTGGTTCACGGTGCCAACACAACGCGATCCACAAGTCGTAAAACAAATCCAGCAGCTTGCGAATTCTAGTGAAGTAACACACGGAATTGATCCAGTCCAACTAGAGCAAGCAGCCTTCACGGCCCTATCCAGCGGCATGCAAGGGCTCTATTTCTCTAGTCACTCAAGTTTATCTGCCGACCATCCGGTCGATGCCATTCGCCGGGCGTCGGTTGAACTGATTAATCGTCGGGTGATGTTGATTGAACCCTGGATTGCCGCGGGCCGCTATGTATCGGAAGTCGATTGCAAAGATCCCAATGTTCGGGTTTCGTTGTTTTCAACCCAAACGGCACTGTTGTTGATTGCGGTTCGCACACAGACGAACGACCAATACGTCCCTGCCCCGTTGCCTGAACATAATGTCGTGATTCAAGTGCCTGGGGTACCAGCGGCCAGTGAAGCCTATTTGATCGATAACGCAAGTTTGCGGCCACTCTCGCATAAACGAAGCGCAGGCATGAGAATTGTGTTAGACGATCATCAACAGGTTTCGTTTATTGTATTAACGCAAGACCCGCGCGTGCTAAGAGACTTACGCCGCCGGATTGAAGAAAACCGAGGCCCGATTGCTCAATTAAAGTATGACCTTGCCAGTCAATCGATGCAGTTGGTGCAAGCAATTGACCGTTCACTGGGGACTTCACGCAGTAACGCAGGGTTGGCCCGAATGATCAATCAAGCTTGGGCCAACTTACGCGAAGCAGGTCGTAGCCTTGAAAGCAGTAATTTAGCATTGGCTGAAAAACTAACCCAAGAGAGCGCCAACTTACTTCAGCAAGCAAAACGCATTCAGTGGGAACAACTGTCGCTACAATACGAATCACCGGTAACCAATCCGCTGATGATTTCCTACGACTTGTTACCGTTGGCCACGCAGCTTCAAAGTCGATTGGCATCGATGTCGCCTGCGCCCAATAAGTTGGCAGGCGGAGATATGGAAGACCTGAGCTACTTGCTGACCACCGGATGGCGTCAGATTCAGCAAACACCCATGCCGCGTGGCTATAAAGGAAATGTTGAACTCTCAAACACCCAGGCACACCAAGGGCATTACGATCTCCATTTGCAGATACAGGCTGACCGAAGAGGCAATATCGCACAGCTTGAATCACCGCCGATCAAAGTAATTTCTGCTCCCATTGATGTAAGTCCAGGCCAACTGATTTTGGTCCGAGGCTGGTTTCGCATTGATCAACCGCTGGCCAGTAAAAGCGACGGTCTCATCATCTATGATTCGATTGGCGGAAAAGAATTGGCCCTGCATGTGCATGAGGCACCGCAGTGGAAAGAATTCTCGCTGATTCGCGCAGTAGGTCAGCAAAAAGAGATGCGTTTGCACTTTGAACTAGAGAGCGTAGGTGATGTTTATTTAGACGATATCACCATGGAACCCTATCAAGCAGGGACTCCTCGCCCACGGTTTGCTCCCGATTTGCCTGCAGTCAGACAAGCCGATTCACGCTTTCAATTTGCTCCATAATTCTCTCTGGCTTGCAAGCACAGGCACTTCACGGGTACGATACGTTGAGCGACAGCTTGTTGGTTTAATCATTCTCTCTCCGCATTGGTGAATCCTATCATGCAATTCTTCGTGTTATTGGCTCAAGATTTACCCGATCCTACCTGGGTCGACAATTTGCCCTCGCCGATGGCAATGGGATTTCTGCTGTTTCTGATAATAGCAGCCGCGATTGCCTATCAATACTTAAAGCCCAAAAAGAAAGTGCCGGTGGTCGCTGGGCCAGAACCGATTGTGCTACAGCACGATGTTCCCTCTGGCCCCAGTACCGTGATAGGGAAAATTGCTCATTTAGAACTTTACAATGTGCCAGTCAAACTAGTGGCGGTTGTCTTAGCCCCCACAGGTCGAACACAACCGGTCCCGGATGAAAATCAATTGCGAGAATTGCTTGATTCTTTCCTGCCAGGCATGATGGATGTGGTGCGAAGTCATCGGCCTGATTTCTATCGCTGGCCAGGCCAACTTAGCACCAGTGGTTTTGCCCAAAGCTTCTTTATCGAATCGAACTTGCCAGGCGAAAAAGGAAAAGGAACACCATGGAGTGCCATCGCGGGGAAGTTTGAAACGCAAGAACGTGATTATTTGATCGGCCTGGTCTGTTGTGCCGATGACAACAACGGCATGGATCAAATCACCGTCGACCGCCCTCAACAATGGCTAGACATCGTAAGAATCAAATCTTTTAATGCCGGGAAGACCGGATGAAATCAATTTGAAGCGATGATAAGGAACGGTTTATTTTGGGTGGCCGCGATGTTGGTTTTGGAGAACGCTGCCCATTTCAAACCCACTTATTCAAAACGACGTCGGGGTCGACGTTAGTCGATCAGAGGTTAGAACGGGTTCTATTTATTCACTAAAAAAAGTGTGAAACGTTTTCAGAAATTCAAACGGCAAGCAGCATGCAACGGACCGCGGCACAATTACAACAAGATGTTCAAGCCATTTGGCAAGCTGGTGTCAACGCGGTCGATAGCGCCCGCTTAGTGCAGGAAAACATTCGCGTAGCCGATGGCTTGCTGGAGATCGCCGAGCAGCAATTCGTTCTATCAGACATCCGCCGCATCACTGTCATTGGCGCCGGGAAAGCTGGCGCCGGAATGGCGGCCGGATTGGAGACCGCGTTGGGGCAAGCTTTGCTTCAGCAAAAACAGGTCACCGGGCTACTCAGTGTGCCAGAAGATTGTGTCCGAGATTTGCAAACAATTGAACTCGCAGCAGGCAGACCCGCCGGAGAGAATAGCCCCACCGAGCAAGGCGTTCAAATCACCAACCGCATGTTGGGCATGGTCGATCAACTCGGGCCCAACGATCTTTGTATCTGCCTACTCTCCGGTGGTGGTTCCGCTTTATTGCCTGCGCCAGCAGCAGGAATTTCGCTAACCGAGAAACAAAACATCACGGCCTATTTAAGCGGCGCCGGGGCGAATATCGAGCAGTTAAACACCGTGCGAAAGCAACTAAGCCGAATCAAAGGGGGCGGATTACTGCGGCATGCCTCTGGTACGAATCTGGTCACGCTGATTATTTCCGATGTGCTCGGCGATCCGCTCGATGTCATTGCCTCGGGTCCAACCGTACCGAACACCACCACCGCTACGGATGCTTTGGCGGTGCTTCAGCAATTCAATGTGTTAGGCCGACCAGAGTTTTCCGGCATCGTTCGCTTCTTAGAAGACAAGGCGGCCAGCCATTCGAGCACACCAGATTCATTGCCACCTTCGTTCAACTATGTCATCGGCAACAACGCAGTAGCGGTCGATGCGGCAGGCATTGAAGCCGAAAGCCGAGGGTACTCGCATGCGATGATCTGCTCAACCCAAATGGAAGGCCCAGCCGAAGAGATTGGCATTCACTTGGCCAGCATGGCGCTGAAGATGCGAAACAACGATGGACCCGATTGCTTGATCACCGGCGGCGAACCGATTGTGCATTTGGTCGAAGAAAAAAAACGCGGCAAAGGGGGCCGTAATCAACAACTGGTTTTAGCCGCGTTGAATCAGTTTGCCACAGCAAACCAATCATCCGAAGGAATCGCGTTTCTCTCCGGCGGAACCGATGGAGAAGATGGCCCAACGAATGCCGCCGGAGCTTGGTTCGATCAAACCACCCTGGCCGAATATGAATCAAAGCAACTAGACCCCGCCGGTTATCTAACTCTAAACGATGCGTATCACTTCTTCCAACCGCTCAACCGGCTAATCATCACCGGACCGACGCATACCAATGTGTGTGACATCCGGGTGATCGTGGTTGATCGGGTGCAGACTCCGGTGGAGTAAATATGGACGTTAGCACATCGCTCACCACCCGCCCCCATTCGTTCTTTGTTGTATCTACCTGAATGCTGTGATACATTTAAGCTTCACTGATCCGTACTAGACCGTAAAAGTGCGGTATTTAATTTCCGTATTTTTGCGGTCTAATACCTGTTATGAATAAAACTAAAGAGTACAACTGCAAGAAGTGCGGTGTTGTCATACAGGAATTTACTTTTGAAAAGAATGATGGCATTTGCATGCCATGTAATAATGGCACTAGAAAAGAAATTGAGGAACGAAAAAACGCAACGGTTAAGTGTGAAATTAGCTCTATCGATACTGATCCAATTACAATTGAAATCATTGCTCGTGAGTTTCAGCCAATTATAAATAAAGCTGGAAACGTTGGTGGAAAACACCATGCAAATTATCATGAAATGGAAGCTCAAAAAGCATTAGTTAAGCATTGTGTAGTTTATGGAGTTGACATTGAATTATATGATGATCATTGGGGTAGAACTGGTTATGCTTTAATTGAAGAGTTTGAGAAAGGCAATGCATGGATTCGTAATGGAGAACACAAGATATACTTCAAGGAGTTAATCAAAGAAGAATGGAAAGAAGGGAATCATTTCTTGGCCATGCAAGGTGGTATTTTATACAAAGACAGTTCAGGTAATATAATATTTAAAAAATTAACATGGCTTTCTTGATTCAAATTCTTAACAAAGCATGCCCACGCGAAAGCGCGAGGGCATGGCACCTTACCTTCCTAACCGATTGCCCAATCTTCACTTCCCAATCAACAACGTCGGCGTATACGCCGCCTCACCTTCGACTCCATCACGCGGTAACAGTGTGCGTGGATTGGCCGCAATTCCCACTGGTCGTGAGTTGTTTGAGATGTCTTCCTTAAAGGCTTCCATATAGGAGAGCAATCGCTTTTCGATTTCGGGGTGATCTTTGATCACGTTTTTAGTTTCGGCAATATCGTTTACCAAATGATAGAGCACATTTTCTTTGCGTTCTTGAATTAACTTCCAAGGGCCAGATCGAACTGCTTTCAGTTGATCGGCCGCGTGATAGAAAAACCGATCATACGGGGTGACGGCTCCTGGTTTGCCCAGCAGCAAATCAACTACGTTGTGACCATCCAGTATACGGTCCGCTGGAACTTTTCCGCCAGCCAGTTGGGCGAGCGTCGGCATCATGTCCATGGTCGTCATGATTTCATCGCATTCGGTTCCAGCGGGAATCGTCCCAGGCCACCAAACGACAGTCGGTTCACGGTAACCGCCTTCGTAGTAGGTTCCCTTTCGACCACGTAACGGCAGATTCACACAGCCGCCAGCCCCGCCGTTATCCGAAGTAAACAGCACGAAGGTATTTTGATCCAATCCTTCATCACGCAAGGTCTGAAGAATTTGCCCCACCGACCAATCGACTTCTTCAATCTGTGCTTCGGTCGCATTCTCTGCGTTGTTCATAAACAATTCACGGGCCTGTCTTGGTCCGTGAACGAAGGCGTGAGGAATGTAAGCAAAGAAGGGCTTCTCTTTATTCCGCTTAATAAACGAGATCGCTTCTTCGGTAAACTGCCGGCACAAATCGGCCTGCTCTTCCATTGTGTCGATTTGTGCAATTACTTTTTCGTTACGAACAATCGGCAGTGGGGGGAACTTCCATCTCTTCAGCCCTGGCCACATGTCGTTGGAATAAGGAATGCCGTAATACTCATCGAAGCCCTGATTGGTGGGCAAGAATTCTTTGGCGTCTCCCAAATGCCATTTCCCAAAACAGCCAGTTGCGTACCCTGCCTGTTTGAGCATTTCCGCGAGGGTGATTTCGTTAGGATTCAAACCATGAACGTCACCTGGAAACAAAACGATATGACCAGATCCTTTGGCCAATCCGACACGTTTGGGATAACTGCCTGTCATCAATGCCGCACGCGATGGCGTGCAGACGGAAGAGGCCACATAAAAAGTGGTCAGCTTCCTGCCCTCTTTTGCCATGCGATCCAAATGCGGGGTATCGTTGATTTTCGATCCAAACGGACCAATGTCGCCGTAACCCATGTCGTCAATAAAGATGACCACAATATTGGGCCGGGTAATGTTGGTCCGAGTCTCGGCAGATGCTGAAGAAACACCCTCGAACAAAAAGAAAGCTGCGACAATGATCGCCAATGATAGATTTTTCATAATAGTCCGGTCCTGTGTTGAATGGTGTTCTGGTAAACACTAATCTAAACCAAACCTTTGGCCTTTTCAATGAACCGCTTCATTACAAACGAAAAGTCCTCACGCTAAGCCTCGAAGCCGCGAAGAAGGAGTGATTTCAAATCCTTCGCGGCTTCGAGGCTTAGCGTGAGATACTTTCTTTATTCAACCGCTATACTTCACTAGTTCTTTGTTGTATCTACCCAAATGCTGTGATACATTTAGGCTTCACTGAACTGTACTAGACCGTAGTGGTGCGGTGTTTAGTTATTGCGTTTTGATACCTGTTAGGTTTTTAGCATGTACACGATCTCTCTAAATTTTATAGCTACGAGCAAACTAAATGTAGAAGGTCAAATAGATGCTGTTAATTCTTTATTAGGGGCTTGGCGCATGAATGGTCAAGTTCTCAATAATCATTTCCCAACAGCAAAAACTGAAGCTGGGTATTCGGTTTACGTGAACGTGCCTGAATCGGATTCTATTTCAGACGAATTTCAGAATAAATATGTAAAGAAATTCACAGACGAACTATTGAGCAATGGTCTGTCAAAGCCGGAAGTGATTATCCTAGGGAAAGAGCCAGAGTGTGCAGATTCTTGTTCCTGTGTTGATTCAGAGTTCTATATTTTGTTCACAACTTACGTAATGCTCGAATCACCGTTGCGGTGCGGTAAATGTTTTGGGACAGTTCCCCTCTATAGAATCCCCAAATCATATGAGGAGGAGTACTACAATATCATTTGCTGGCAGTCAGACTATAAGTCTTGCGATAGTCTCCAGATGAATTGTACGGTTGGAGAACGTTTCGCAACTAATCAAATGAGCAGTATTGAAACTCCTTTAAGCAGCAAGGGCCTAGAGGTGTGCGAATTTATATCTAGTAAAACCGATATGCCTGTTTACTATTATTTATATAAGGGGCCGGGCAAGAGTTATAAGAATGAAGCTATGAGAAAGTGCCCCAAATGCAATGGTGCATGGCTACAGAGTGAACCCTTGCATGAGATTTTTGATTTTATGTGTAGCAAATGCAAGCTACTTTCAAATATAGCATGGAGCATGCGGTAGAAACCTAATAAAAAACTGCACGCGGACATATATTGCTACGTTTTTTTGTATGTCAGGCCTGCTCCAATCTCATACATAAACGACGGGTGACACTGGCAAGATCAAGAATGAACTTGGCAATCACGAGAGAGTTAAGGTGTGCCACTGGCATCTTGCCAGTGCTGAAGCTCGCACTATCTTACTGAAGCTGAGACCTTGAAGCAAAGTAGTCCAACTTGTGTTAAAATCAACATCACCAAAGGTCCAATACAGCACGCACTGGCAGTATGCCAGTGGCACACCGAATGCTTAATTGATTGGGTGAATTTACGATAGCATCACCCGTCGTAATACCTGTTCGTCCTTACAAAGAACACTGAATACCAAGATCGGTTGAGACATGGATTCAAACCCATATCGCGCACCAAACGAGAACAATACGGAGCCGGAGCGTTTAAACATCTCCGGGTGGTGGCTCGCAATCAGTTATCTGATGCCGGTACTCGTGATGATCCCATTTTTAAACGAGGCGGGATGGTACGGAATTGGACTTTCAGGTTTCATACAGCGGATGATGCAAATTACGGCATTCTTCATCGGCACGGGGTGTTCTTACTACGGGCTATTCTACGGAACGACAAGACAGAAAATCGGTATTACGCCCGCTGCTCTTGGGTACACTGGGTTAGTATTCGGGATTTTATTCGACAAGTATTTGTAAACTATCGCTGAATCAAACTTGCGTTAGAGATACGACTGTTTGCAATTGCACAGCGCCCTATTTGTTTTTTGTTGTACCTACCCAAATGCTGTGATATATTTAAGCTTCACTGATCCGCGTTAGACCGTAATGGTGCGGTGTTTGGTTACTGTGTTTTTGCGGTTTGATATCTGTTGTCTGCCCAAAATGAAAGTTCTCGCCATGCTATTTCGTCGATTGAACATCTTTATCATCCTTTATCTGTCTCTCGTTTTGTTCGGATGCCAGACAGAAACGGCGATTCAGGAATCGACGAACTTGGAGTCTAGTAGCGTATCAACTGAAACGCAGAGTTCATCGCCATCGATCAATGATCCGGCCGAATACGAATTCCACCGAAACAAAGCGTTCACCGATGTGACCAAAGAGATGCCGGACAGTAGCGTCGATCACATGGACCTAGATATGGCTACCGATCCGAATGTGATCGTTGTTGTTACTGTAAATGTTCCCTACAAAGAAGGTATTCGGTTCACTACGACGTTTGCTGGTTCCAACAATTTGATTATTGAGAAGGAATGGGCACCGGCAGCTGGCGGCGAACATGATGACCAACACCTCGGGTTGTTTATTCTTCCTGCCGCAGTTGAGTCCGGAACAACGGTTGTTCATTGAATTAACTCAAAAACAACGTGGCAGATAGCCAGTGGCACCCGGCAACCTGCTAAGACGATATAGATATCTCACGCAATACCGCGATTCAACAAACGGCCCCAGAGTAATTTGTGGAAGTGATGCACGCTTTGTTCTAATTTGCTGGAATAAAATCCTGATTCATAAGACATGCTATTCATCCCTCTTTGTGTCGATTCACACACACGCACATCTTCCAGTTGAACCACGTGACTGCTGGCGATGTTCTTTTTAATGATGTTTTGAGTCTTCCAGTCATTGAAGTCTTCGTAGTCAAAATAGAAATCAAAAATAACCAAGCATTTATCAACGCCTAACGGAATCACGAAGTTGGTGTCCATGGTGTGCCCATAGATATTGATGAAAAAGTTCGGGAACATCCAAGCATACGCAACTTTGCTTCCGACTCTCTCGTCCGAGTTGTTTGTTTCACACATTTGGATAGAACAGTTCTCGTAAACGTGCGTCTCGTAACCGTCAAATTCTAATCCAGCAGCCAGACCTTCATGGGCATAAGCAACATGGTATCCGCCATCCAGACTATTGTCGACAAAAACTTTCCAATTGCAGTTCATCTCACAAACATGTCTCTCTTTGAACTTCATGTTCATCAGACCGAGATCACAAAGCGGTTCCCAAATTGGGTTGAAATCTCCTCGGATGTTTCTGGGATTAGCGTTGCCACCAAAGGGACCGTCGAGATCAACAAGACAAAATGGCCCCCAGGTGTCGACACTGATGGGCTTCATACCCGCTTGAGACTTGCTGAAGACTTTGGATTTTCCTAAATGCGGAGCTTTAATCAGGTTGCCTTGTAAATCGTATTCCCAACCATGATATGGGCAAGCGAATTTGCTACAGGTGCCACACTCCAAGGCAACTTGTGCGGCATTATGACGACAAACGTTGTGAAAGCCTTGCAGACCATTTTCATCTTTGACAACCACATAAGGGTTGCCTAAGACTTCCCCTGTAAAGTAGTTGCCGGTTTGTGTGACTTGATCAACGCGACCTACTGCGAGCCACTCCTTCTCAAAAACTTCAAACTTCTCTTGCTCCAGAAATCTTTCGCTTGTGTACCAAGTGTGTGGTGGCTTGATCGATTCCTCTATCGTAAGTCTTGGATCAAAACGGGTTATCTCATCTCGCGGCATATCAATCACCTTCGTTGGTAAAATTGTCTCTGATCTTTTTACGATAACTTGTCGTCATATATGTCGGGGTAGTAATTGGCAGAACAGCAAGTATTAATCTGCAAAATCACGGCATGATTCCATCGCATCCTACCAACCTAATTTCATGTAGTCAAATAACTTACATTCGCCGTTTGCAATAAGCCGTTCAATGCCTTCGGTGCCGTAGCGACCGTGATAAATTCCAAGAAACAAAAAAAGCTGGAATCAGTCTGAACTGATTCCAGCTTTCACAATTGCACTGATGCTCCAATGCAATCGCGATCCCCCCGGATGATTTGTGAGGCCAGATAGGTGAATTGATCCGTAAAATTCAACTCACGCTCTAATAGGTGCCTCGCCCTAGCTGATGTGGTTTTCGACCTGGTGTTTGAATCGAGGTCGGCACGCTTGGCTCTTCGATTATCACTGTCTGTGCGGTACTAACTTCGCTCGAAGATTGGCCGCCATCCCAAGCTGGTGGCTCTTGATAATAGGCACTCGCATCGGTCGGAACACCTTCGATCGTTTCAATGACTGTTCCATGCTCGTCTGAACCGCATGAGGCACAAGCTCCGCAGTCGCCACACGCCGGTCGTCCATAGCGAACCCCTTTGAGACCTGGTCGACAGACAACGCTAGGGTCGTGCCCGGTCCAGTTGCCTTGCTCATCGCAAGGCCCACATTTCGGTGGATCGTAATACCATTCGCCCCAATAAATTTCGTCGCTGCACCCCGACGTACAAGTAATCATGCTGCGTAGTCTGGCGCCTAAATTGCAGATGTTTATCTTCGGCAGACAAACATTAAATGGTTTGCCACAAGACTTGGTAAAACTGCTAGTACACGCTTGCGTGCAATCGCCACCACACGAGTCACAGCCATCGCTGACCGGTCCAGAAACGTGTTCCACGGTTGCAATGGAATCACACCCGAGTGGCCCACAGCCAAGGTTTCCACCAGTCCTGACACTGGTACAACCTGTGCCTAAATAGGCAGTGCTAAGTGCGAATATCACGAGTAAACTGCGGAATTTCATTTCCAACGCACCTTCAACAATTGGCGAATACAATAGGGGCTACCGGTCATCAAATGGAAGATTCTCAAGCGAGAGAACCCAATACTCCAGACCTTGGACGAAAGACTTATCGGCCAGCAAAGCCGGTGTAATCGAGAGAAACTGCGCAACCGGCAAAGTTTACCGGAAATAATTGCCGCTTGATCAAGAGTGCTATCACATCGGGGAAAGCGGCACAAAGATTACGTGGCCAGGGAATTCGTATCAGGCGAACTCGATCTCTTACGCCGCTGCCACAGCCCACGCAGCCAGGCCCAGGCTGCCGCGAGCGAGCGACTGATCGACAGATCAATCACTTCATTCGATTCAAAGACTTGGGCCAGTTGCTCCTCTTGTCCACGATAGCAGGGCATCAGCCTGACAATCACCGTTGGCGTTTCTTCTGACGTATCTGCCAAGGAAGGAAACAAATTGCCGCGTGCAATTGCCGCTTGAGTCAACTCAATCTCGTACCGCCGCTTAGGCCCAATAATAAAACGACGCACCACGAACCACCACTCGCCTTCACTTCGTGTCAAATGGCCCAGCGTGAACCAAGGCAACCCGTTTCCGCCTGCGATACTAAAGGCCGTAATGCGTTGATCTGCCGCATCGACTTCTTGCTTACGCATTAGTGCTAAATCAATGGAGAGACGAATCCCCAGCCAGAAGATTCGCAGTGATCTTTCAAAGGTGAATAACGAAACGAGGATGATCGGGATCGCTATCAGCAATGCCAACAGAGGATGTATCCAGCAGAGAACATACATGCACAAAATCAGGAAGATTCGAAATGCCTTCAAAATCAAATCGACAAAAGGAAACGGAGAAATGATGATCAGCACTTCCACGCAATTGCCCAAGATCCAAACGCTGATGTAAAACAGAAACATTACACCAATAACGAGTGTGCCATACATCCAGTGACTTTCATCTCCGCTGGCACCCGAGGATGTTAGGATGTGATACAGATATCGAAAGCCCAACAGAAATCCGGCGAAATGAAACATCGCGGCCAAAATGTTTAGCGGAGTTTTCAGCCAACCGGCCCAAGTTAGCAGCGTATCTTTGAGCAGCACCAAGGTGGTGATCACAATCAAGATGCTCCAAAACCAAGGCTGATAGAAAAAGATCAACTCCTCTCGGTCATCGACTTCCGTCATAAAGTAGACCACTGGCCCAGTCACCGATAATACCGCCAGCGGAGAGAGCCCCGTGGCGGTAACGCCAACCATATCTTCCATGCCATTGACCAGCACGCCTGCACGTCGCTTGCCAAAGAAACCTGACAGCACGCTCTTGGGCGAACTATAGACAGGCGTTTGTTCCAGTTCCGTATCGTCCGAGAATTCCAGCGGCACCGTATCTTGTGCCGCTGCCCCGCCAGCCAACAACAGCATAGCAAAGATGCCATGTAGAAGAATAGTTTTTAATGGAACCTGCATAGGATCGTCTATCCGAAGTTTCTAGAACATTAACAATTTTACTGTACCGAACGTCGTCGAATCAAACGTAGCTGAAGTCGTTAGACTTCAGAGAACCCTCAATGACGATAATACGAATTCTTACGAATCCGTCTACAGGGTAGCCTGGTAGGGTCCGCTATTGCGGGCCAGAGAATGGCGTATTGTTATCAACCAAGTTTTCTCGCACATCCTGGTCCGCAGTAGCGGACCCTACTTTCTGAGATTCGCTTAGCTTAGGTAAATCTGAGAGCGATGCAAGGAAAATTAGTAGAAAAGCTGGGAAAAACTAGGATTGTTCGATTCCTGACTCCCCTTTTGGCAGTAGCCTGTTTGCAGCTTCTGAATTATAATGCGCAGTAGTGAAGCCGAAATTGATTACTTCACAGAGTTTGATTGCATCACACCGAATTCGTTCCTCACCCCAAGACCCCTTAATCGATCATGCCTCAGTCGTTGCCATTATTAAAACTGCACCACTTGGCCGTGACCACCAAAGACCGCGATCAAAGCGTGGCCTTTTATCGAGACATCCTCGGTTTCCGTGAAGTGGAACGCCCTGGCTTTAACTTCCAAGGGGCTTGGATGGTCGCTTATGGAATGCAAATCCATATCATTCAGTCAGAGAATGCCGCTGGCCCCGTTGATTCGTACATCGATTCACGTGCCAATCACACGGCGTTTGCTGTCGAAGATTCGTCAACCGTCACCGATATTTTAGACGAACATGGAATTGTGTATCGTCAACAAGTCAACGCGGGTGGAATTCACCAGACATTTTTTCAAGACCCCGACGGTCACCATATCGAAGTGGCCGTTTACCCGCCAAATCCGCCGTTCATTGAAGAGTAAATTCTTGAGTGGCAAACATTACCTTACAACTTTCCATTCCTCATCAGTTCGCTGATCCAAGTTTTCTGGAGACCCTAATCATGAAAACTTTATCCGTTACGCTACTCACACTATTTGTCGTTTCCATTTTTTCTGTTAATGAAACAGAAGCCGGAATTTTTGGTCGCCGTAAAGAGCGAATCAAAGCCGAGGTCTACTCGCAGTTATCTGCCAAGCTAGACAAAGAAACCGAAAACCTAGAAAAAGGGCTCGCTCAAGGCATTGCAGCCGCGCAAAAAGAGATTCAAGCAAAAGCAACCCAACAAATTACCGCCGAAGCCAACGCATTAGAAAAACAGGTTGCCAAGAGTATTATCGCCATGCAAAAGAAAGCAGCCGAACTTGTTGCGGCTGAAAGCAAACGATTGCAACAGCAAACCGAAACACAGATTGCCCAATTGCAAAAATCGGCTCTGGCAAAAATTGCGAATGAATCGGAAAAACTACAACAACAAGTAGCGGATGCTTCAAAGAAGAATACCGAGTCACTACGCAGCCAGTTACAGGAAGCCCAAACGACATTGGCCGCACAAGTCAAAGCCGAGCTCATGCCACAACTATTAGTTGCCATGCAAAACGCCATGGACGAACGTCTTCCTGAATCGCCTGCGGAAGAGAATAAACAACCAGAAGATCAGGCCGTGCTGACCCCAGAAGTTCGCCTGGAAGAAGAGACAGAATCAATCGTTCAATAACAAATGCTCGAATTCATTCAGCCCTCTGCCAGAAAAACAGGTTCTGACAGAGGGCTTCGGATTGATGTTAAACCTTTATGATTAAAGCACTTAAGGGTGTTTTGTTTTTACGCAGTGCAACTTTAAAGCTCACACTTCGCGCTTGAGATGAAAATGGAACATCAATACTCTGCTAAATTGGGTAAGTTCTTATTTACTGCCCCTTGCTGATCTGGCCCTCATTTTGCTAGAATTGGCTCTTTGAACTATACATTTTATTGCTGGCCGGTGCGTTTGACTTCCCTCACGCTCCGGCAAAATCCTAACGGAGACATACGTGGGAACTAAAAGAACAGGTAAAGGTCGACGAAAAATTGGTCGTAAGAAACGTCGTATGCGTGCAAAGATTCGTCATCGTAAAAAATAATTGACGATCTAATCGAGCACCATTGAATCCAACTCCTAACTGAGTTGTTGATTCGCGGCTGTTGATACTGACTAAATTATCGTGAATACAATGAACACGCGGTATTTGTAAGAATGCCGCGTGTTCGTGTGCGCGGTCAGGTTCTTGTTCTCTAGAACATGTCCAACATCGCAATTCCGCTGCGAAAATATCTTTGCGAAACAGATTTCTTATTTTGAGTAACCACGTCAACGGTTTTGGAAAACTCGAACCACTTCAAATCCGCGCATTCAAAACGATCCCGGGGTTAATGCTAGTCGATTCAAGGTCCAACTGAGTTCTATTGATTACCACGAAGGCTCGAAGCAAGTTTGATGGAAAACTTTTCGTGAGTTTTGTGCTGTTCTTGTTGAATTATCATTCCGTAATCCCAATCGCGAAGCGAGGAGCGAAGTGAAAAACGGTTCAACTGGTGTTGGGAATTTTCAGGATCTCAAATAACCTGTAGCCGGATTCGTAAGAATTCGGTTTTTCGGCATTGAGGGTTCCCAGAAGTCTAACGACTTCAGCTACGTTTGCTTCGCGCTTGTGATTGTAAATTCGAGCCCAAGTTCTTGTAGGTCAGGTTGTACCTGACAGGAATTGCAAAACCAACTTTGCTTCAATGTCAGGTAAAACCTGACCTACAATAGATTACTTCATGTTTGGCTGTTATTTGTTCTCAAATATGTTTCGTCCTTCCTTCGCATCGCTTCATGTTAAATTCCATCCGGTCTTCCCGGCATTGAAAACTCGCATTTACTTCTGTCCGGCGATCCCGGAAGAAAAAGTGGTAGCTACCACGGGTGTTGCTTTCGGCTGTAGAGGTTTTTACGCGCCGCCTGGAGCAACTTGCTTTTTGCTCGGTTATTCATTTTTGGTTTTCAGAGTGCCTAGTTATTT
>NVWB01000161.1 GCA_002733575.1 Blastopirellula sp.
GGGGGTGGGTGTGTTACATTATACACCACCAAGAACACAGAAGGGGTATTTTAATCATACACTTATAGGTTGTATGGTAATAACCAAGAACTCAGTAATCGAGTGGGTAACCAACTAGTGTAGGTACTGTAAATAGGATAAAGAAGGTAGAAGTCTACTGTTAACCAGAATTACTGTAGGGAAATTGGGATGGGCGGGGCATAACTAAAATAAATTACATAAAGTACAAAATAAAGCTTGACATATACAAAAAAGTGGGTATAATATACCTATTAGTATTACTAAGAGAGATAATCTATAGAGTATACCTAATAGTTATTCTTTAAGGTATAATTATTACTTCTTAATTATTAGAATAACTCTACTCTTACTTAAAGGTATAACTAATAGTACCTCTAAAATCGTTAAGCGTAAACTTTTTTGTCGTTTAGACGAAGTTTATGCTTGACATACAGAAATTTAACAGTATAACTACGAGAATCAGATGAGTAAAATAACTATGTTCGCCTCAGACAATGTGCTTGAAGAATTCTACAATGCTTTAGCAGATGGAAACGAGAGAGTACTGAGAAGAGTTCACATCCCAAGGTCAGATGTGTTCTATGTCAGAGAAAAAATCCACCAAGACACAGGAATACGGTACACCTTGGACAGAGTTGAGAGAGCTATGTATCTCGAAGGCATGCTAAAGAAAAGAGATGTACTTGACCCAGACAGAGAAAGAGAATTTGGATGAGCTTTAAGTTAGGATCAAGAAGTCTGAAGAACCTGAAAGGTGTCAACTACGAATTAGTGAAGGTAGTACACAGGGCTATTGAACTTACCACGGTAGACTTCACTGTCCTTGAGGGATTGCGTACCAGAAAACGACAAGTGGAATTAGTCACCAAGGGTGCCTCCAAGACGATGAACTCCAGACACCTGACAGGACATGCTGTTGATCTGGGAGCTTGGGTAGATGGAACTATTAGCTGGGACTGGAAATACTACCATAAGATTTCTGATGCTATGCTGAAGGCAGCTAGTGAAGAGTGTGTTAATATTACTTGGGGTGGTCGATGGCCAACATTTAAGGACGGAGTTCATTATGAGCTTGACTGGAAGCATTACCCCTTAATATGATTTTGGTCTGCAGTAGTTGCGGTGAGTCTAAGGATGAAACTGCGTTTTGTAAGTGCTCAGCTAGGAAAACAGGTAGACAGTTCTATTGTAAAAAGTGTCAAAGTGTATCCAGCCTTGCTAGGTACCATGCTAAGTTAAGCGGTAATACAGAACTACAGTTAAAGAAAGCTATCTACGACAAGAGACGTAGGGCAGAAGACGGTGATAAACTTAGAGAATACGATAGAGTTAGAGCTAAGTTACCACACCGGGTGGCACTTAAAAGAAATTGGTCTAGGAAACGTAAGATGTCTGTTAAGCAAGCTACTCCCGGTTGGGCCAACAAAGATAAGATACTGTCAGTTTACGAGTCTGCGGTAGTTTTATCTAGAAAGTTTAACGTCACCTACGAGGTTGACCACATAGTCCCATTGCACGGAGAGAATGTTTGTGGCCTTCATGTAGAAAATAACCTATGTGTCATGGAGGCTTCTTTGAATAGAGCTAAAGGTAACGGACACTACCCGCTATGAGTGGTGAGGACATAGAAAGAATCCATACTCTGGAAACACAATCTGCTCTTCAGAAGCAGAAGATATACGATCTTGAAAAGAGATGGAATGGTGTGTACAGGGGACTATGGTTGATAGGTGGTGGATTTGTTTCTGTTGTCGTATTTTGGTTGACTAGGGGTGGCGCTAATGGCTAAAACGTGGAAAAGAGAAGTAGCGTTTCTTATTCTAGTCTATCTGGGTTGGTTGGGTTATGTAGATAAGCTTGAGATACTAAAGATAATGATATGGCCGGGTATGTTGTTTGTTGGTGCAGCATTTAGTATGGCTTGGGCTGGAGGTCAAGGTGAGAAAATTCTTACTGCTAAGTACACTGTTAGTGCTGATGGGGTGCAGCAATCCTCTGGGGAATCTGTTGGGTTCCAAAGGCCCTCAGTTTAATACCAACGCTCAAGTAGGTAAAGAAAATACACAGCAGGCTGTAGCTAACCAGACTAACAGAACTATATCTACTGGTGCCAGAAGTACAATAACTACCGTGGACAATAACCAAAAAGTATCTGCCGACGTGGTAGAGAAAGTTATCGTCAACGAAGGAGTACCAACCGTCTGGGTAGCAGGACTAGCTCTTGTCGGCTTACTGGGTTGGGTACTACCTACTCCCTCTCAGATGGGAAGTAGTTTTCTAAACCTATTTAGGAGAAAAAGAATGGTTACGAATAAAATGAGTGTACAGTAAGTAAAAGGAAGTATTCTTTCTATGTCTAGAAAACGTCAGGAAGACCCGTACAGGGTAAAGCCTCATATGATACTTAGACGATCTACATCTTCAGGTGGTAGGTTCCTTAGAGTGGGGTCTGTACCGTTGGTAACGACTGAACTGTTGGATGAAAGTAGTAACACCTTACTAGATGAAAGTGGAAACTCCCTATTGGATGAGAGCAGATAGATGGCTGGTAAGAACATAAACGATACCACAGTGTATCCTAACACTACACCGGACTTGGCTGATCATGTGATTGGTACGGATGTTTCTGATACTGGAAATAGCTCACTAGGAGAAACAGTAACCTTCTTGTGGTCGGCTGTTCTGTCTATGTTTAACTCAACTACAGCTACTCTGACAAACAAGACTATCAGTACTGCCTCTAATAATATTACTGTGGTAGAAGCTGATATCTCAGACTTAGGGACTTACAGCACTGCTACTGGTGTAGAGAATAATTCTGATGTAACTGACGCCACTAACGTAGCTGCTGCCCTTACTCTAACAGGAGATGTTACTACCTCCGCTAGTTTTGCTACCACTATAGCTGCTAAAGCAGTTGATGTGGCTATGCTTGCTGATGGTATTGATGGTGAGCTAGTCACTTGGGGGGCTACTGGTGTAGCGGAAACTGTTGCAGTAGGTACGGCTAACCAAGTACTAACGTCTAACGGGATTGGAGTGGCTCCGACATTCCAAACTCTTGCTGGAGGTGGAGATGCTTTAGTAGCTAATCCCTTATCTCAGTTTGCTGCTACTACTTCACTTCAGCTTAAGGGTGTTATATCAGACGAAACAGGTTCTGGGGCCTTAGCCTTTGCCACTTCTCCTACTCTTGTCACACCTGTTTTAGGTACCCCTGCCTCTGGGGTGATGACTAATGTTACTGGTACAGCTTCTGGTCTAACAGCAGGTAATGTTACTACCAACGCTAATCTTACTGGACACATTACGTCTATAGGCAATGCTGCTATTCTTGGGTCGTTCACTGTAGCTCAACTCAACACAGCCCTGTCCGATGGTATTGCTTTAAATAATATCGTTGATGACACTACTCCTCAACTGGGTGGTAACCTTGATCCTAATAGTAATCAAGTTTCTGGAGATTGGCTTCCAGTAACAGATAGTTTGTATGACATAGGGTCAGCCACCTTTGCTTGGGCAGAGGGACACTTTGATACCCTGTATCAAGGGGGTAACCAAGTAACAGCTTTAGCAGACCCCGGTGCTGATAGGGGTTATTTTTGGGATGCTAGTGCTAGTACTATGGCCTTTCATACTGTTGAAGGAAATATATCATATACAGGAACTGCCCTAAGGCATACCGAAGTATGGGGATCAGCGGCATCAGATGAGACTACAGCACTGACCACAGGCACAGGTAAGGTGACTTTCCGTATACCCTATGCCTTTACTGTAACTGGTGTATATGCCAATGTGGTTACAGCCCCAACTGGTGCAGCACTTGTAGTTGACATCAACGAAGCTGGTACCACTATTCTATCAACTAAGATAACTATTGATGTCTCTGAGTTCTCTGGTGGTTCTACTGGGTATCAAGGTACAGCCGCAACAGCAGCAGTAATAAGTGATGCTGCTATAGCGGCAAACGCAGCCATTTCTGTAGACGTAGATACTATAGGTTCAACTGTAGCAGGTGCTGGACTTAAGGTTTACCTCGTTGGGTACAGGACATGATACTCTTAAACCCATACAGATTTGCTAGTGCCGGAGCTGCACTCGTTTTTGAAAGCAGCACGGTAACCACCCCTACAGGCTCAAATCCATCAATAACCGTTCCAACAGCAAACTCTGGTGACAGGCTGGTTATTGTTCTGGGCTTTATCGCCAGCGATATACCTACGGCGAATGGTGGGGGTTACATAGAACGGTTAAATGACACGTCGAATGTTAATATCCAATATGCTGTCTATGAAAAAACAGCAGGATTATCAGAACCTACATCGGTAGGTTTCACCGCTCCGTTTGGAAACTTTGTCGGTGTAGGCTTAAGGTGGTCAGGCGCGCAATCTGGTGGAACTGACGGAACTGAAAACTTTGCGTACAGCACAACCATAACGGCTGATAGTATCACAGTAACGTCTGGCTCGGATGTTATAGAGGTTTACCTTGCACGTTCGTCGTCGATTACTAAATCTGGCACAACGCAAAACGCCCTGAATTCCTCTGTAAGTCTAGCCGTAAAAATAAATGAAGACGTTGCTAGCACATCGATACAAACGGCAACTATAGCTGCAAGCAATCACGTCTTTGGAAACCAGATTGAAATATTAAAGGCTTAATTATGTTGTTAATTGGCGGACTACCTTTTCTTATTAGCGGCCTTCCTCAGGTAGACGGGGCAGTAGCGGACGCATTTTCTTGGGCCACTATTAGCGCACTTAAAACCGATGGGACCACAAGGGGGAGGCAGTCAGTTATTACTTTAAAAATCCCCGGTACTGATACCCTTCCTACGGGAGTTGCGCAATCTGGTACAAATATCAACGTCACAGGAACTGGTGTCACTCTAGAAGACTGGAACTTTAGTGGTTTCCAAGTAAGTGTAAAGAGTGGTGCAGATATTACCACAATAACTGAATGCATCTTCGATATGGATATAACCAATAGCTACAGTATCTACGTTGAGAGTGGAGGTAGATGTCGTGTAGTATCTTGGTGTACATTTGATGGTGGTAGCATAGCCAACGCCGGTGCCGCTATCGGTGGGTATAATAATACTAGTGGGGCTTCTCATGGCGTTGAGCTAATTCAGCGTAATGAATTTCTAAATGTGTCTAATGATGCAATAAAAGGCAGTGGAACGAACTACGGTGAACAGATCATCGAGTTGAATTACTTCGGACCCCCTAAAGCGTGGCCCAATGCAAAGGCAGCTTGGGTTAGTGGAACAACCTACTCAATTGATGAGGTGGCTTTAAGGACTTCAGACGGAAACACTTTTGTCTCAAAAATAAACAATAACACCAACAATGTCCTTCCTCCCGCAGAATCATCAGACACCAACTGGTTATGGTTTGAGCCACATGCAGATACTATACAGTGGGAGCGTGATACTCCAAATGGTATGCGTATTAGGTGGAACTACTTTGATTGGATTTTCAGTGACTTCAACGGGGGGCTAACAACCTGCGTGTATATTGACCCTATTGGTGTTCTTACACTGACTGGCGTCACAAACGTCTATGAGAATATTATAGACACATCAAGCACCTCGTCGTTTCCAGAGTTTCCGCGTCCGTTTATTATCTCTAGTAACGACAGCCCTTGGACTACTCCTAACGTCTATCACAACAAGATACAGGAACGGACCGGCTACAAGGTAATGACAGGAGACCCGGTTAATACTATCAACTGGGGACTTAACATACAACTATCCGATGATGCTGCTATAGCATACAATGACACCAGAATGCCAGCAACTGGTCCTGTCAATTGGGATAGTTCAACCCCTGCCCTTGGCGTAGACTGGCCTTAAAGGAGACACATAATGGCAATCGACCCTGATCTAATCGCACCTATGAAGGCTATCACAGATCGTCTAACAGCAATAGAAGCTCAGCCGACAGGAAACTCTGGTATGGCACTAGTACATGCTCAGGCTGAATTCTTTGCTGCGCTGTATGCTAAGGTACAACTAAGGACTGAGGTTGAAAACGTAGCACTATTTAAGAGTATAACTGCTTCTGTTGGTACCCTGTAATGACTAGGAATCTTACAGATAAGCAACAGTCTTTTCTGGATGTACTCTTCAGTCCTGAGGTTAAGGGTGACCTACTGGCAGCTAAGAAGGCTTCTTTGTTCTCTGACGGTACCCCTACAAAGTCTATCGTAGAATCCCTGTCTGATGAGATTGCTGATCTAACTAAAAAGTTTATTGCCAGTAGTGGCACTAAGTCTGCTTACGCTATGTATGAAGTACTGACTGGTACTGATGACTTGCTAGGACGTAAGGAAAGAATGGCTGCAGCTAAAGACCTACTGGATAGAGGTGGTTTTGCTAAGACAGATAAGGTAGAGATAAGTGCACCTAACGCTTTATTCATCCTACCACCTAAAGAAAAGAAAGAAGATGAATCTTAATAAGTCTTGGTTTCTGCCTAAGCCACCCTCCGGCCCTACTACACAGTGGATACCAGTGGTTAGAATAGGCAGATTAGTGCCCTTTGGCTACACTCAGGACGTAGATGACCCGGACCTACTTCAACCCGTACAAAATGAGCTTGAATTACTAGAGAGGGCTAAGTTACTTCTTACTGAATACAGCAGCAGGGAGGTAGCTGACTGGTTATCAAACAACTCCGGTAGATACATATCACATGTAGGCTTAATAAAGAGAGTTAACCTTGAACGAAAACGTAAACAAGCATCTTCAATCGCTCGCTTCTATGCCAAAAGGTACAAAGAGGCAATCGCCAAAGCGGAAGCAGTTGAAGCAAAAATTGGTGGAAGTGCCACAAGAGGAACCAGTAGCTAAAGAGACTACACCTGCTGTAGTAAAGGCCGCTGAGTACGATGTAGAGCAAGCCCAAGACATTATATTCCAACCTAACGAAGGCCCTCAAACAGAATTCCTATCTGCTTCAGAACAGGAACTTTTATTTGGCGGGAGCGCAGGCGGAGGAAAAAGCTGGGCTATGTTGGCGGACCCTCTAAGAGATATGAATAACCCCCAGTTCAATGGCCTATTGCTTCGTCGTACTACTGAAGAACTGAGAGAACTTGTTGCAGTATCTCACCAACTGTACCCAAAAGCTATTCCGGGTATCAAGTGGTCAGAGAGAAAGATGCAGTGGACTACTCCGCAAGGAGGAACCTTCTGGCTATCCTACCTAGACAAGGAACGAGATGTAACGAGGTACCAAGGTCAGGCTTTTAACTGGATTGGTTTCGATGAGTTGACACAATGGCCTACCCCCTACCCTTGGAATTATATGAGATCAAGGCTACGTACAGCTAAAGGAAGTGGGTTAAGTCTTTATCAACGATCTACCAGTAATCCCGGAGGCTCCGGCCATTGTGTCCCTTTTGGAGAAGTACTGACTAAGAGTGGTTGGGTAAGCATAGACAAAGTGGAGAAGGGGGACTCTGTTCTAACTATGGACAAAGAAGGTTCTATCTTCTACCAAGTTGTATCTGATACAGTATCTGAAGACTACGAAGGCACTATGGTTAAAAGAAACAGTGGGCCTGCCTATATGGAGTTTACTGAAAACCATAGGCTACCTAATAGGGATTCTAGTGGATTTACCACAAGACCTTTTTATAACCTACCGGGACAATCAAATATTCTAAGGGCCGGAAACACCTTTGAAGGTTGGTCTCCAAAGACTTTTACTGTACCGTATGTATCAGTGAAGAGAAGACCTAAACTAAACCAACCTAAGACTGTTTCCTTTTCAGACTTTTCTAAGTTTATGGGTTGGTTTATATCAGAAGGACATACTCTAAGTAGGGACAAAGAGTTTGGAATAAGTCAGACTAAGGAACCACAGAGAACAGAGATAAAAGAATTACTATCTCGAATGGGTTTCTCTTTTAGGGAGTCTTCCACTGGATTTCAAGTCTCATGTACCCAATGGTACACTTACCTAGAACAGTTTGGCAAGTGCCGTAAAAAGTTTATACCAGATAGTCTTTTAGATAGTGCCCACCTTAAAGAATTATTTACATCACTAATGGATGGGGATGGTCATTGGGGTAAACGACATAAGTCTGGGGATTACTACACTACTTCTAAAGTGCTGTTTAATCAGGTTCAGGAGGTGTGCCTGAAGTTAGGGTATTCTGTCAGAGGCTCTAGTAAACAAAGAAAAGAGAGAGTAGGTTTATCCTATACTGTCCACTTTTCCAGCAGAAAGACTACAGAACTAAATACAGGAAATCATGTATACAACGTAAATACTAAGTGCAGTAAGACTAACATAGAAAAGTATCAGTACAAAGGTAAGGTATACTGCATAACTGTACCAGAGACTGAAGTATTCTTTATCCGGCAAAATGGATACGTCTGGTTATCGGGGAATACATGGGTCAAGAAGATGTTTATCGACCCAGCAAAAGAGAACACTTCTTTCTGGGCTACTGACATTGATACAGGTGAGACTATTGTTTGGCCTAAGGGACACAAGTCCGGTAAAGAAGGACAACCACTTTTTAAAAGACGATTCATTCCAGCTAAGTTGTTTGATAATCCCTACCTAGCTGAAGATGGTCTATACGAAGCTAACTTGCTATCTCTACCTGAGCACCAACGTAGGCAACTACTAGAAGGTGACTGGGATGTTAACGAGGGAGCAGCATTCTCTGAGTTCAATAGGCTTATACATGTTGTGGAACCTTTTGATATACCCAGAAGTTGGGTTAAGTTCAGAGCTTGTGACTACGGTTATGGTAGTCACTCTGGTGTTATATGGTTTACTATAGACCCATCCACTGAGCAGCTTATTGTGTATAGAGAGATGTACACCAGTAAAGTTACTGCAGTCGGTCTGGCTGATATGATACTTGAAGCTGAGTCTGGTGAGTCTATCCGGTATGGAGTACTGGACTCTTCCTTGTGGCATAACAGAGGCGACACTGGACCTTCTCTTGCTGAGCAGATGATTATGAGGGGGTGTCGATGGAGACCTTCAGACAGAAGCAGAGGTTCTAGGGTAGCAGGTAAGAACGAACTACATAGGAGGCTACAGGTAGATGAGTATACTAAAAGACCTAAGATTGTTTTTTTTAGCAATTGCCTTAACACTATCTCTCAGATACCAGCTTTGCCGTTGGACAAGAACAACCCTGAAGACGTAGACACCCACGCAGAAGATCACTTGTACGATGCACTTAGATATGGAATTATGTCCCGGCCTAGGTCTAGCCTATGGGACCATAACTCAACAACACAGGTGTCAGGTATGGCTATATCAGATTCCATTTTCGGTTATTAGACAGGAAAAACTATGGAACCAGTAGAAACACTATCAGAAGGTAGCGTTGACAACACACAACAGATGGACTCGTCTGAGTCTTTTGCTATAGATGACTTGGAGTCTTCTGAGGTTATACTTGATCCATTAGCTGGTAAGATAGTAAACTTTGTAGAAGGTAGGTTCAACAGAGCAGAAGGTGGCAGGTACCAATCTGAAGAAAGATGGCTGTTGGCCTATCAGAACTATAGAGGTATCTATGGGCCTGACGTACAGTTCACAGAGACAGAAAAGTCAAGAGTATTTGTAAAGGTAACTAAGACTAAAGTACTTGCTGCTTACGGACAGATCATAGAAGTACTGTTTGGTAATAACAAAATACCTATCAGCATTAACCCTACTGTGCTTCCAGAGGGTGTGGTGGAGTCAGTACACTTCGATGTAAACCCACAAGCAGGTATGGCAGAAGGAACAAAACCTACTCTGCAGCCGGGTGAGACTATGCAAACCCTCAGTGAGAGACTGGGGCCTCTAGCCGATGTACTGGAACCTGTCAAAGATAAGCTGGTTGAGGGACCGGGTACACTGCCTACTCAGGTTACATTTTCTCCTGCTGAAGTAAGTGCGAAGAAAATGCAGAAGAAGATTCATGATCAACTGGATGAATCAAATGCTAGCAGGGAACTAAGGTACACAGCCTTTGAATGTCCCTTGTTTGGTACTGGGGTTATTAAAGGTCCATTTGCTACAGAGAAAGAGTACCCATCGTGGGGAGACAAAGGTGAGTATCAGCCTGTAAAGAAGACAGTACCTGTTATGTCTAACGTATCCATCTGGAATTACTACCCTGACCCTGATGCTAACTCTTCAACTGATAACCAGTTTGTTATTGAACGTCATAAGATTTCACGCACTAGACTACGTGCCTTAAACAACAGACCTTTCTTCCGTAAAGAAGCTATTGATAGAGCTATTGAAGCCGGAGAGAACTACCAAGAGAAGTGGTGGGAGTCTCAGATGGATGACGATGGGAGTGACCAAGGTGTTACTGAGAGATTTGAAGCTCTGGAGTTCTGGGGCTACATTGACATTGAGGAACTGGAAGGTCACGACATTGAGATACCAGAAGAGCTAGAGAATGAGTCCGAAGTATGTGTCAATATCTGGACATGTAACGGACAACTACTTAGACTGGTAATGAATCCATTTAAGCCTTTGCTCATTCCTTACTATGCTGTTCCTTACGAGACTAATCCCTACAGCCAGTTTGGTGTTGGTATTGCTGAGAACATGGCTGATACCCAGATTCTTATGAATGGTTTTATGCGCATGGCTATTGATAACGCTGCTCTGTCGGGTAACCTTATCATTGAGATTGATGAGACTAACCTAGTCCCCGGCCAAGACATGAAAGTGTTTCCGGGTAAGACTTTCCGTAGGCAAGGTGGTGCTCCGGGTCAGGCTATCTTTGGAACTAAGTTCCCTAACGTAGCTAACGAGAATATGCAACTGTTTGACAAAGCCCGTGTGCTAGCTGATGAATCCACTGGGTTCCCTTCCTTCGCTCACGGTCAGACAGGAGTACAGGGTGTAGGTAGGACTGCTTCAGGCATCTCTATGCTTATGTCTGCCGCTAATGGTTCTATCAGGACAGTAGTAAAGAACTTTGATGACTACCTCTTAGGTCCACTAGGTAAGGGCTACTTCCACTTTAACATGCAGTTTGACTTTGACCCTGACATCAAAGGAGACTTGGAGGTAAAGGCCGAAGGCACTGAGAGCATGATGGCTAACGAAGTACGTAGCCAAAGACTTATGCAGTTCTTAGGTGTGGTTCAAAACCCTGTCCTTGCTCCTTTCGCTAAGATGGACTATATCATCAGAGAGATTGCAAAGAGTATGGACCTTGACCCTGATAAGGTAACCAATAACCTTGGTGATGCTGCAATCCAAGCAGAGATTCTAAAGGGTTTCCAAGTTGAAGTACCTCAGGGTTCTCCTCCTATGGAAGGTGGACCTCCTAGCCCTACTGATACTTCAGGCGCTGGTGGTGGTAATGTAGGTGTAGGTCAAGCCCCAATTCCGGGTGAGCAGGGGTTTAGTGGTAATGTACAGTAGTTTGAAACCTTTTGTGAATGACTCAAAACTGTGGAAGTCCTTCTTAGAGTTGTTGGAAGATTCTATAGTATCCCAACAGAGAACTCTGGAGCAAACACCTGATACAGTTGGTGTGTACAGAGCACAAGGTGGAATAGAAGCCTTACGTAAAATGAAAAGATTGAGAGATATGATTAATGGCGGCTCCGAGTAAGTCTAAAAGACCTATATCTAGACCACTGATTCCTCCTCCTACATCCCCTAAGCCAACAGCTAGACCAGATGTTAGGAAGAGAGAGACTACTGCTCTTGGTAACGTGGAATTTGAAGCAGACTTTTTACCTTTGTTGGAAACTGATCCAATAGCCAAGTTGGGGTTTGACCCTGATAAAGGACAGTACCTTCCTTCAAAGAGTGAGAATGCTTTCTATGTCCCCAATGGAATGAACCAACGTACTCTTGACAGTGTGTTTTCTGCTGTTGCAGAAGGTGGAGAGGTTACTCCTGATGATGTAGTTATGCTAAGTCCATTAGGTTCTTCCAAGGAAGTGTGGGCACACGAGTATAGACACAGGGGTCTGGGCCAACTTCTTGAGTACTTCTATGAAGACCCTGAGTTTTTTATACAGAAGTACGGTTCGGACACTGCTAGAGTACTAGTAGATTCTACTCTTCCTCAAGAATCTGTAGGAGAAGGACCAACCCCGTCTGAAAGACTTAACGAAGTTTGGGATACTAACGCAAATTTTGTAGATTCCAAGGGGGTTAATAGACATGCTAAGAAAGGTCTTAGGTACTCTGGGGAATTCACTGAGACTATGAGCAACAGTCCAGAGTACACTAACGCTGCTAAAGGACTTGAACAAGCTGCCAAGGATATGATGGAAGGTAAAGGAGATGTACCTAAGGTCACTCCTAAGTATGCTGAAGGAGGCTCTGTGAAAGACCAAATGGAATTCGCCTTTATGGGTGATAAGGAGAGAAAGATGAGAGTAGACCCAGTTAGTGGTAACGATATTCCACCGGGCAGTTCAGCCGAAGAAGTTAGGGATGATATCGACGTTAAACTAAGCGCCGGAGAATACGTCTTGCCTGCCGATGTCGTACAGTACTACGGTATGAAGTACCTTGAAGGTCTACGTGACAAAGCTAAAGAAGCTATGAGTGACATGGAAGACAACGGTCGTATGGGTGGCGAGCCTGTACAGGAGGATAGTCAAGATGAACTACCTTTCTCTGATGAAGACCTAGAGTACGACGATGAGCCTATGGGAATGGCTGAAGGTGGTATAGTAGCACCCGGTAACCAAGTTTCTAAAGTGTATGTTAATGACCAAGGAGCACAGCTAACTATCTTCTTTGTCAATGGTGTACCTACTCAACCTATCCCACCGGGGTTCTACCTACGGAAAGAAACTGCGTTTAAGTCTACAAGACCAGACACAGACAGAGAAAGAGTGGCGTCAGAAGAGGAAGAGCGTAGGAACACAGACCCAGCAGAGTGGGCTATAGATGACTTTGTGTCTTTTACCAAGCAAGGTAAGGTTCTAAATACTTTGACTAATGCCTCTGCCCTACTTGGGCCGGGAGGTATGTTGATAGGTAGCCTTATACGACAGGGTAACAGAGCTACTGGGTCAAAAGCACTTGAAGAGATTAAGAACCGACTCGACTCAGGAACACTTAGTGATGAGGAGTACTCACAGTATTCAGACTTAAGAACTACTCTTGAACAACAAACAAGTTCTGACAAAAAAGATAAGGGGTTACTTGGAGGTCTGCTTGGAGATGTATTTGGTAATACAGAAGGCGGACTTTGGGGTATGCTGACCCGTAGTAGGGATAAGTACGTAACCGCCGGAGAGGACAGGAACAGGACTATCTCTGGGTGGAGTAACCCAAGTAGAAGTTCTAGTGGAGATAGGCAATCGTCTGCTCCTGTTCCTAGCAGTTTAGACTCAACTATGGGTGGGTACAGAGAAGGAGATGTAACCACTTCTAGGTTAGATGATGGATTTGTAAGTACTATGAGTAAGGCCATAGACAGGTCTGAGGATGTTTCCCATTTGGATAAAGGAACTGGAAGACCAATGAAAGATGGCGGATTAGTAAGACGCCGAAAGTAATGCCATAAAAAACAATGGCTACCCGGAAGGCATTCCGGCCCCACACATAAAGGAGATATGCAATGGCTAATGATACAATCATTAAACCACGTAAAACTAAATACCAAGATAAGATTTCTATCCAAGAAAAAGAAATTGAAGACATGATGAAAGCCTCAAAGGGAGAGGTTGTTGAAGAAGAGGTTATCGAGGAGGAGTCTAAAGAAGAGACTACCTTTAAGAAACGATACGGTGATCTACGCAGGCACTCAGGTGAAGTTGAGAAAGAACTTCGTAAAGAGATAGAGGGCTTAAAGAACTCTGCTGTTGAGGTAGAGCTTCCAGCTTCTGATGAAGATATTGAGGCATGGAGAGAGAAGTATCCTGACGTAGCTGCTATTGTGGAGACTATCGCAACTAAGATGGCTAACGAGAAGTTCGCTAAAGCTGAGATTGATATCTCTGAAGTCAAGAAGGGTCTGTCTACTACAGCTAAACTCAGGGCTACTGATGAGATTAGGGAAACACACAAGGACTTTGATAAGTTACAGGACTCAGATGAGTTCCATGATTGGGTAGACGAACAGCCTAAATGGATTCAAGACGCTCTGTTTGAAAACTCTGATGATGCTAAATCAGTTATCCGGGTTATTGACCTGTATAAAACAGATAAAGGTATGACAGTGAAGGCTAAGAAGAAGAAAGAGAAAGAAGCTGCCTCTGTCGTAAAGACTACCTCAACATCATCTACTCCCACAGAAGATGTAAAAGGTAAGATAAAAGAATCAGATGTTGCAAAAATGTCTATAAAAGAGTTTGAAGATAACGAAGAAGAGATCACTAAGTCAATGTCTTCTGGTAACTTCATCTACGATGTCACTGGTGGTGCAAGATAATTTAAGATTTTACTTGACATTTGTACTTTCTTAAGTATAACTACTGGTACTAACGAGTAACTATTGGCCCCTTTTAAAAGGATACCCAGTGGTTACTCCTCTAACCAAGCCAAACAATACCAAGACTACCTGAAGTAGATAGGCCCTAAACTCTTTAGCTGAGAGTAAAGCACCCTTTCGATATCAGCCTCTTATGTAGTGTATAGCTTTTCATTAAGCCAAACTCATAAGGAGAAAGATTATGGCTTTCCAAACTGCGTCAGGTTATAACAACCTGCCAAATGGTAACTTCTCTGCAGTTATCTATTCCAAGAAGGTACAACTTGCCTTTCGGAAGAAGACTGTTGTCGGAGATGTTACAAACTCTGACTATCTCGGTGAAATCTCAGCAATGGGTGACACTGTAAAGATCATCAAAGAGCCTAAGTAACTTTGGGCCTCAGTGTGGGAACACATTGATAAACATCCTGTGAATTGCTGGAACCCTGAGATGGGAATCAGCAGCCAAGCCCTGAAGAGGGAAGGTTCAGAGACTAGGGTGTACTTATAAACAAGTAGTGGCTCGGCGTAGCTAACGAAAGGGAAACAAGATGAACAAACGTAAAAGAGGCATCCTCTATGGTTGTGCTATCGGAGATGGAGGAATCTATCTGGATAAAAGCCAAGCTAAGGATACTGCTAGAATGATTATAGGTCACGGACCTAAGCAACTAGAGTATTTAGAGGACAAATCTAATCTTATTCATAGTGTACTAGGAGGTAAGAAACCTAGTATATACACGTATAAGAGCTTCAACAAGAGAGTAGGTAAGACCTACACCAATCATCAAATGTATCGTAATGACAAATACTTTAGGCAGATGCACAGAGTATTATACCCAGAAGGTAAGAAAGTCTTTACGGAGAAATTGCTAAGCTACTTAACAGACTACAGCTTAGCTCTTTGGTATATGGATGACGGTTGTGGCACTATCTTTTACAACAAGAAGGCTAGGGTTAAAAAGCCCGGTGGTTGTATGACGAGGATATCCACGTATTGTTCTAAAGAAGAGGCTAAACTACTAAGAGAATGGTTTACCAACAAGTACCAGATCACCCCTAAGTTTGATATAGACAACAGGAATGATAAGTACTCTCTTAGGTTTAATACCAAAGAGTCTAAGGTGTTTGCTTCAATTGTTTCCCCATACATATTCCAATCAATGAAATATAAATTGGATCATGTAGATAAGTACATCCCACGAGTGCAGGACACCCTACTGGGTGAAGATATAGTCCGAACTATAGAGAAGTAAATCTATAGACATTGAGGTTAAACTCCTTAATAAAGAACAAATTGGAAGTAACTGTACGTGCATACGCACGAGGCACTCAGATTAAAGCTCAAGACCTTGACGATGAGGACTTCTCCTTGGTTGTTGACAAGTCTAACTACTTTGCATTCAAGTTGGATGACATTGAAGAAGCACATTCTCATGTGAACTTTATGTCTCTTGCCTCTGATCGTGCTGGGTACCGTTTGGCTGACCAACATGACCAAGAAGTACTTGGTTACCTGTCAGGTTACTCTCAGTCCGCTCTTAGTGGCAAAGCAGACACAGTTAACACTACCGTAAATGGTACTAAAGCTGTTTCTACTGCAGGCTCTGATGAACTTCTGACTTCTATGAAGATGATCAAGAGTAGCTTCGGTAACATTACTACTGCTTCGGCTGCGGATCACTCGATCCCACTTGCTGCACGTCTGCCGGGTGCTACTGCGCTTCCTACTGCGTATGTCTCGCCTATTATGATGATCAACCGTATGGGCCGTTTGCTCGATACACAGTTTGTTGATTATGTAGGACGTTGGGTGGTTATTGATCCAGTCTTCTGGGAAATTATGCAGGATGAAGATTCTCGTCTTGTTAACTCAGAGTACACTGGGGCTAATATCTCTAACGGGATGGTCATGAATAACTGGAACGGTTTCCGTGTATATGTTTCGAACAACTTGCCTGCTGTAGGTGGAGGTGCTGCTACTACTGGTACTGCCAACCAAAATACAGACTATGGTGTGATTGTTGCTGGACATGATTCGGCTATCGCAACTGCTGAGCAGATCAATAAGACAGAATCGTATCGTGACCCTGACAGCTTTGCTGACATTGTTCGTGGTATGCACCTCTACGGCAGAAAAATTCTACGCCCAGAGGCTATTGTAACTGCTAAGTATAACTTGGCTTAATAGGTAGAAAGGATACACTATGGCTACTTATGACATGACTTCGAGTGGTACTGCTACTGTTGGTGCTAACTCAATTGCTGTTCTTCCTTCTATGAAGCACGGTGAGGCAGTACGAAAGATTGAGGCTTACCTCGATTTTGGTAAACTTGTCCTAGACTCCGGCTATACGCTGGCTACTGGGGATGTCTTTCAACTGTTGGAAATTCCAGCGGGGACTATCGTCCTCAATGCTGGCGCTGAGGTAATGACTGCCTTTGATGGAACTGCTACCGTGGATATTGATTTCGCTGGTGGTGATGACATCGTAGATGGTTTCAATGTTACTTCAGTAGGATTTGCTGCTGCTGGTACTAACGGTCAGACTAACACAATTGTTGGTGCTGCCGCTTCTACCTACACACAGTTTGTCTCTACTACTGATACTATTGATGTTACCTTGGCTTCTTCAAACGCCACTGTGGGTGTACTACGTGTATACGCGCATGTGATGGACTGCAATGAGCATGGTACTGTTGTGGTTGATGTAGACCGCGATCAACTCGCATAAACTGAACTGAGGGGGTGGCTTTCGGGTCACCCTTTCTACCAATTACCTACAAGAGGACTTACTGGGCGTAGATGGCTTACAATTACTTAGACATAGTTAATGTAGTAAACAGACGGGTGAATGAGACTGAGCTTACTTCAAGCAACTTCTCTTCTGCCTCTGGTTACTACTCTGCTGTCAAAGATGCAGTCAATGCTTCTATCCGGTACATCAACCAGAGAGAGTTTGAGTGGCCGTTCAATAATACTACTTATGACGAAACACTTGTAGCTGGAACTATCCGGTATGCCTTCCAGTCTGACGCCAAGAGTGTAGACTTTGATACCTTCCGTATCCAGCGTAACGATACCTTTGGCAATGAGACCAGACCACTGATACGTATGGACTATGAAGAGTACGTACAGAAGAACTTAATCGACGATGAGTACAACACCAGTGACACAGGTATCCGTAAGTTACCTACACATGTGTTTGAAACACCAGACCAAGAGTACGGTGTGTGGCCTGCCCCGGATGCTGCTTACACTCTGTCATACGAGTACTACCAACTGCCTACTGACTTAAGTGCCCATAGTGACATACCTAGTATACCAGAGTCTTTTAGATTTATAATCGCTGATGGGGCTATGTACTACGTGTACTTCTTCCGTGGTGACGAGGCATTAGCAGATAGAATAAAAGTAAAGTTTGATGAAGGGATAGATGCTATGCGTACTATCTACATTAACAGGTACAACAGTATCAGAGACACAAGAGTATTTAGAAACAGAGCTAGTCAATCTTCTAACAGGACTATCTAATGCCTACTAACAGAGAAACATTCCCTATCGAGGTAGTGGGGGGTTTAGTAACAAACCTTCCTCCTATCCAGCAGGGTTCTAAACTTCCCGGTAGTGCTAGGCGTTTAGTTAACTTTGAAAACTCTATCAAAGGTGGGTACAGACGTATCAATGGTTTCACTAAGTGGGATATTAACATAGTACCTACTGTTACTTCATCTTCTCAAGTACTGGGGGTAGGATTCTTTGATGGGGCTGTAGTAGCTGCAAGAGAAGGAAAGATTTATACATCCACTGGATCAGGTTGGACACAGATTGCTACAGGAAGAACACAAACAACTAAGCACAGATTTACTAGGTTCAACTTTGATGGCACTAGGAAGATTATGGGTCTCGACAGTAGTAACTACCCATACACGTGGGATGGCTCTTCTTTCGTCAATGTCAACGGGACCACAGACGTACTTGCCTGCACTCATGCTGTAGCCTTTAAAGATCATATGTTCTACGCTAAGGCTGACTTGGTAACTTACTCCATCCCCTTTGATGAAACTGACTTCACTGTGGCTAATGGTTCTGGTAACTTCAGAATGCCGGGTGATGTCACAGGGATGATTGTATTCAGGAAAAGATTGTTTATCTTCACAGAAGAAGAGATAAAAGTTCTGGATGGATCAAGCCTCTCAGACTTCATTTTAACCTCTGTATCAGAAGATGTAGGTTGTGTGTCTGAAGATACTATACAAGAAGTAGCTGGTGATATTGCTTTCCTATCCGCTGATGGGGTGAGACTACTCGGTGCTACTGACAGGATAGGAGATTTCTCTAATGCCCTCTCTTCTAAAAGTGTACAGAGTGACCTTACTGACTTCACTAGCACTTACAACCAGTTCTCGTCTGTAGTAATTAGAGGCAAGTCCCAATATAGAGTTATGGGTTGGGTATCTGGTAGAGACTCTACTCTGACTGAAGGTTTCATAGGTACACAAGCACCCCCAGAAGGGTTAAAAGGTAACCACCAAGAGCATGACTTCCACTGGTCAGTAACAAAAGGTATAAAGTCCTACTCCTCAGATAGTGTGGTGTATACAGGTACGGAGTATGTTATCTTTGCTGGGGATACAGAGTACGTGTACAGGCTAGATAACGGAGATGACTTTGATGGTACCGCCATTACATCTAGCTACTGGACTCCTTACCTAACTTTCAATGATCCTATGCTAAGAAAGACTATGTATAAGAAGTCTATGTACTTTGGCCCTGAGGGGGATGTTACTGGATCAGTAAACTTAAACTTTGACCTTAACGACAGTAGTAAAATTCAACCACCAACTATTACTTTCTCTGCCTCAGGTGGTGGGGTAGTGTTTGGCTCTGGCGTGTTTGGAACATCTACTTATCGGTCAGCACCTAGTGCTATAGTTGATTGTTTGTTAGTAGGCTCTGGGTTTAATGTATCGTTAAAGTTTGAATTCACAGCCAGTAACGAACCATTTATTATAGACACAATACTAGTTGAACATTCGACAGAAGATAGGAGATAACTTTGGGCGTTGGTTACACGAGGGTAGACACAGGCAATAATATAGCAGACGGTAACGTAATTGATGCTGCCGATTTAGATGGTGAGTTTGATGGCGTCGAGGCTGCCTTCCACGCTTCTACTGGACACACACATGACGGTACTGCTGCTGAGGGTGCGCCTATAGCTAAGATGGGGCCTGCTCAAGAGTACCTATCAGATGGTACCTCATTCAATCCAAAGACAGATAATACCTATGATCTTGGTACTGCCTTACTTGAGTGGAAAGACCTATACGTTGATGGAGTAGCATACCTAGACTCTTCTACCATTACTACTCTAACCACGGACCTTAGTACTGTAACCAGTGTTGGGGATTTAGCTGTTGCAGATGGAGGTACTGGCTCTTCTACTGCTGGTGCTGCAAGGACTGCCTTGGGCGTTGTTCCCGGTACAGATGTACAAGCTTATGATGCAACCCTACTGAGTATAGCTGCTCTGGGGACCGCTGCAGATAAGTTAGCCTACACTACTGGTGTGGACACATGGGCAGAGACTGCAATAACTACTGCCGGTAGAGCTTTGATTGACGATGCCAGTGCTTCTGCTCAAAGAACTACTATGGGTGTGGCTGTTGGATCAGACGTACAAGCATGGGATGCACAGTTAGATGACATAGCTGCCTTAGCAGTGGCTAACAGTAACTTCATTGTAGCTAATGGAACTAACTGGGTTGCAGAGACTGGGGCTACTGCTCGTACCTCCCTCGGAGTACCGGGTGATGCTTCTACTGCCACCATCTCAGGGGCATGGAACTACACAACAGACACAACAATGTCGGCTAACCTAACATTCGGGGATGCAGACGAGTTACGGTTTGGGGCTGGTAATGATTTTTCTATACTACATAACGGTACAGCGACAAACATTATTAACAGTAAGACTCTCAGTCTTCAAGTTAGAAGTGACTTTGGGGTTACCTTCCTCAGTAACGGAAGCACTGAGACTGTAGCAACTTTCTTAGCTGATGGTGCTTGTTCTCTATACTTTAACAACAGTGTAAAGATTGCTACCACCACCACAGGGGTTACTGTCAC
Source organism: Blastopirellula sp. (assembly GCA_002733575.1). Taxonomy (GTDB): domain Bacteria; phylum Planctomycetota; class Planctomycetia; order Pirellulales; family Pirellulaceae. Next base: position 20,588 of record NVWB01000161.1, read on the forward strand.
AGGTGACTTAGTGGCTACAGGAGCGGTAGAAGGTAGTAGCTATGTTAATGTCCCCGGCTGGGGACAGACTTGGCAGGATATGTCTGGGTCAAGGGCTGCAAGCACAGCTTACCAGAATACCACTGGGTCACCTATATCAGTATCTGTCTGGGCCAGTACCGGTACTGGTAGAAATTTCTCAGTATCAACTGATAACATAACATACGTACCTGTAGGAAGGCTAACAGGCACAGGAGTAGTGGAGCAGATGGGTTCTTTTGTCATACCAGACCAACACTACTATAAAATTGACGGCGCTGTAACTAGCATTAATGGCTGGGCAGAGTTGAGGTAAGGAGTTATAGTGAAGAAGTTTAAAGGGTTTAATCCTAAACAACAGCTAGCTCTACTACAGAAGCTAGGGTATTCTGGTTCTACCCAATCAGATGAGATGGAAGCTTTTATTCAGTCTTCTCCGGGTGTGTCTGCTCAGATGGGTAAATACCACGAGATGGCTCAGAGTAGGCTTAACCCTAGTGTGGGGATGGCGACGGGAGGATTTACTAATTCATTCTTTGGACAACAACTGCTAGGGGGAAACAACCAAAACCAAGATACACAGGACCAACCAACAACACCTAGTTCACCTGTTACAGACCTAGCCTCAGCAGAATCTAACTATGCTCAAGCTCAATTAGCCTATGCCAATAACCAGATAAAGCCTAACAAAGACCTACTGACTCAGGCACAGACCAGCCTACAGGCGGCACAATCAGCCAATTCTATCCTGTCAGGTACCTCAGCCGCCCAATTGACCCAGACAGGGGTAAAAGACCCCTCATCCCTAGTGGTATCCCCTGATGTAGCCACTACCCCAGTCACCTCAGACCAGCTTATCACTGCGGGGACAGGACAGGTAGACCCGACAGCACCTGCCACGGTAGATACAGTAGGTAGCCCTGTAACAGCTACTTCTTCTACCCCTACTGATGCTGCTGTGTACGACCCTTCCCTTATATCAACCCAAGTACAGTCTGAACTGGACAGTATCCAAGCTGCACAAGGTACTCCTACTACTCAAGCTACTGTAAGGGGACAATTGGAATCTCTCATGGAAGACTTTGAGGGTGGAGGTACACCCCCTTGGGCTTCAGGCGCTATGCGTAAGGCTATGGGAGTAATGCAAGCCAGAGGTATGGGTGCCAGTTCTTTAGCTGGTGCTGCTGTAGTGCAAGCTGCTATGGAGTCTGCTATAGGTATAGCCTCTCAGGATGCCAGTACGTTTGCTGCGTTTGAGATGAAGAACTTAGATAACAGACAACAGACTTTAATACTTAAGACTCAATTCAGAATACAGTCCTTGATGTCGGATCAGGCTCAGGTTAATGCTGCATCACAGTTCAACGCTGCCTCAGAGAACCAGACTAATCAATTCTTTGCAGGTCTCGAGACTTCTGTATCTCAGTTCAATGCTTCTCAGATTAACGCTATACGCCAGTTTAATGCTGGTGAAACTAATGCCATGTCCAAGTTCAATGAGCAGATTAAGTCTCAGCGTGACATGTTCAATGCACAGAATAGTCTAATTATCTCTCAGGCTAACACCAAGTGGAGACAGGATGTGGCTATAGCTGGGACTCAATCCCAGAATACTGCTAACATGTTTACTGCTTCACAGGTTAATGGTCTGACAACTAAGTCTATGGACCAAATCTGGCAGACTGAGAGAGACCTAATGAACTTTGCCTTTGCTAGTTCTGAATCTAAGAAAGATAGAAATTTAACCCTACTCCTAAAGAATAAACAGGTCAAGGGAGAGAAGAGTGAAGCTCTGGGGTTCTTAACAAGAAGGTTGTTGTTCGGATTATGAGTTACTTAAACTATCTTAATCAAGCTAGAGAATCCTCTGATAGAATATCCAGCGGAGACTATACACCTCTATCTACACCAAAGGATGACGCTGAAGAATCTACTGGCGGTCTGATGAGTAGAATGGTAAAGGAAGATACTGCTAAACCTAGCACAGAGGACATGATCCTGAGATACATGGGCAGTATGAGACCTCCTGTTGAAGAGGGTATCGACACCAGAGTTCTGGAGAATAGGTTCAGGGGTACTGGGATTGACGCTGCAAGGGAGGCCTTGGCCACTATTGAGAGTAGAGGTAGCGGTGGGTACTCGGCCAGAGGGCCTGTAGTAAAATCTGGTATGTATCGTGGGCAAAGAGCCTTAGGTCGGTATCAAGTAATGCCCGGTAATGTACCCTCTTGGACAAAGAAAGCTCTGGGTAGGTCAATGACTCCTGATGAGTTTTTAGCTAGTTCAGAGGCTCAAGATGCAGTTGTAAACTATCAGCTACAGTCTTCCTTTGACAAGTATGGAACGTGGGAAGATGCTGCCTCTGTCTGGTTCTCTGGTAAGCCTGTAAGGAGAGCAGGGTCAGTATCAGACGGTAACCTGACCACACCAGAGTACCTACAGAAGTTTACTAGATACTATCAGCAATACTCTCAACCAAGAAGGGGTAGATAATGGATGCACCTATACCGGGTCAGTCACTGACTTCAGCACCGGGGACATACCCCTATGAGAGACCACCAGAGATAAGTGACCCTGAAGAAGCAATTCAAATGCACCTTACTCGTCTCAATACTTCTGAGATGATAGAGGATATTCTTGATACTCTTGAATTAGGTATCACTGTAAAGGAACTGACTGAAGGTATCGCTCGTAGTGCAGTAGCAGAAGGTCTACACTCTATTGATGTTAGTATGATCATCTCCCCTGTAATCCATGAGTACATTAAGTCCACTGCTGATGAAGCTGGTATTGAATATGATGAAGGACTGATAGACGAAGAAGAGCAAGAAGCTAGGACGAATGCTATAGTAGCAGCTAAGGCTGAAGCTATGATGGGTAAAGAAGTAGAAGAAGAAATGCCTATGGCACCACCAGTTGAGCCTGTTGCAGAGGAACCTCGTGGACTGATGACGAGGAGAGTGTAACATGGGATTCTGGACTGGCTTCGCTGAGGCGGTTAAGGCCGAAGATGAGAGAGACTTCACTCGTGAGATGTTCATGGAGAAGTCCCTTGAGACTAGGCGTAATGCTCTACTAGGCTCTCTTCAGAGCAGGAGAGGGACTTCCACCAAGGCCTCTGAAAGTGCAGGGTTCCTTACTGCCTTAAGAGAAAGGTGGCCTAACCTTAGTCCTGAAGTGTACATGGGTCTTGCTGCTGACCCTACGGCGGCAGAGGCCACCTTTAAAGCTCTTACTGCTAAGTCAACAGAGTACTCCAACGCAGGTCAAGAATTTACTAATGACATGGCTGGACTATTTGTGGAGAGTGTGGTTACTACTCGTACTGAAGAAGGAACAATAACCCCAGAACGTATATCAGAGTTAGCTTCTATCTACGATGTATCTGAGGACTATGTAGAAGAAATTGTAGGAGGTCTGGGAACAGCCCCAGTAACTGCCTCCTCCATCCCTATTTTCAATCCTTCCGCTGCTCCTACCCCTATGTCTTACGCTGAGATAGCTGCCGTACAAGAGGAAGTAAAAGGAAAACTAGCAGCTAGGCTGTCTTACGAATCTAGGACACTGAGGGAACAGGCTGCAGATGTCAGAGGGGAAGACCCGAACAGAGCAGTAGAACTAACAAGGGAATCCTTGAAGGTAGACTCCTTATTAAAAGAAACTGAAGATGGGTTGTTTGATGAGGCCTTAAAGAGTGTGTATGGGGCAGAGGTAATAGCTGGCGTCATCAAGAGGGATAGTCGGATAGCTTCTGCTAATATTTTCCCAGACATAGCACAACCAGTTCAGATTGAAGAGGTACAAAGGGTAGAAGTAGAACAACCAAATACTACCTTCTTTGAGAATGAGGATCAAGCCTCTGCTGCTTTAGCTAATGGCAATATTAAGGTAGGTGACTGGATTGTTATCGGAGGTAGGACTGCTCAGGTAAAAGACGACAGTGTGCAGCCAGAAGAGGATGACGAAAGAAAATCCTTGGTAGACATGTGGAAAGCTTTCACTCAATGGGAACCTAGTGATGACTCTGTGATACCAACGACAGAGGAACTTCGAGATATGTTTAGCTTAACTCCTGACGCAATAAAAAGACGTAGAGACAGTAATGGCTAATTTTGTATATGGTAACCCACCAGAGGAAGAGGTTAAATCTTCTTCCTCTTTTTCTTACGCTGATACCTTTCCTTCTTACTCTGGTACTGAGGGAGAAGTGCAGCTAGAGATGGCCCCTTGGTCTGGGGTAGAAGGACCAATAACTAAAGATGTTATAAAGAACACACCTGCTCTGCGAAGTATTGTAGAGGAGTCTATGCGTGTGCGTTGGGGAGACAGCAGGGATAACTTCTTTCTTAGAGGGTCCAAGGTTGATCTTGATGCTAAGTTCGATGAAGTGTTTGAGAAGTGGCAGAACTATAACCGATCCTTTGCAGGTGGCCAGTCCTTAACCGTTGCAGGTGAGGTGGCTTTTCATCAGAGTGCTACAGAGGCACAGAAGGCTACCATAGGGGCAGGCTACGGGTTGTTTGATGCTATGCCTAACATCTTCTCTAAAGGTGTCAGTGGTATGGAAAGGTTAGACGCAGTAGGGGACTACTTAAATGCTGCTGTACTTGATCCAGTTAACCTTATAGGACTAGGTTTAGGTAAGGCTGCTGGTACAGTTGGAGGTAAGGCTGCTGCTTTAACTATAAGGCAGGGAGCTAAGCAGGCTATGAGAGCCTCTCTCAAAGCAGGAGCTACAAGGGAAGCAGCTTGGATAGCTGGTAGGAATGCTGCCAGAGTAGGCACGTCAAAGGCTTTGTTTAAAACCACAGCCCCTATGGTGTCTGTTGACATACTTGCTGCAGTTGGGGCTGATGTAGGGTACCAATATGGTCTGGTGGAAGGTGGACAACAAAAGAATTATTCTGGCTCTCAAGTAGCACTGTCTGCATTAGGGGCTTTAGTTGTACCTGCAGCTATTGCTGGTGTAAGAGGGGTGAAGTTCTTAGGTAACACCAGAGGGGCCAACAAGATTGGGGCAGATAACTACCTACGTCTTACTGAAGCTCTTGCGGACGATATGAATAAAGGCCATGACCATATCACCAGAAGGGTCATGGAGGAGATTGATACAGACAACTTGACTAATGAATTAGGTGTACTGTTGGAAGACATATTCTCCCACGAAGGAGCCTACTCTGAAAGATGGTTGAGGGATGTAAAGGCTGGTGGTGAGTTAGTAAGGGCTAAGGAACTAGGTATAGGAGTGGATGACTACGAGAGTATGTTCTGGAAAGCCTTGTTGCTGGGTGACGAAGACAGGGGAGTTAAAGGACTGGCACAGATACTGGTGGACAGTAAGTTTACCTATGTACCAAGGGGTGCTGGAGACAACTCAGCTAACTTCATCGGAGACCTTATCTCTATCCTGCCAGAGGACAAAGTATCTAGAATTAATAGAATACTGCAAGAACAATCTCCAGACTATTTCTCAGAGATGTCCAGAGGTACCTTCAAGGACCTAACCTCAGAAGAACTAGGCTTGTACTTTAAGAAGAGGGCTAGTAATCTGGGGCGTGATCTTGGTACTTTAGGTATATGGCAGAAGACTGTAAACGCTGCCAGAAGGGGTACTAAGGTAGTTACAAAATTAGCTAGTGGTAAAGGAGAGACATCTCCGACTGTCGTTAGTCTTCTTGAGGATATCAAACCAAAGAAAGCTAACCACGATACAATGGATACTCTCAGGTGGCTACAGAGTGGATATAAGAAACTACTAACTTCTCACATTGGTACCACTGCAGTTAACGTAAAAGGTTGGGCACTCTTAGAGGTTGCTGGTACTCTTACAGATGTGGTCGAAGCTACCTTAAGCGGAAGTATCATCACCAAGAAGGGTCGTGCTATGTACGGCGGGGCAGGTAGACGTGTGTTTAATCTCTTGAATTGGTCTGACACCTCTGAGGCCGCTGAAGATTACCTTAGATTACGACCAGAACTAGACCGTAAGTTGCACCAGTACATTACTGGTGGGGTTGATGCTAACTCTACAGCAGCAGACTTCGGTATTAACCCAGAAAACAAACTAGCTCAAACGTTTGACAAGACAACAGACCTACTACAGAGAGTATCCCTCGTTAGGATGCAAGATGGAATAACAAAGAACTTCTCTTTCATCAGCAATCTGGACTTCGAGATACGAAGAGCGCATGGTATGTCCTTCAATGAATTCTTTAAGCAAGATAATTCTTTCTTTAAGATGTTTAGTCCTGAGTTTAAAGAGCTTGAACAGATAGCCTTACAAAGAACACTAAGGACTACAGCCTCTAAGCCTTTTTCTACTGGTGGTACTGGCAGTAGCCCAATAAGACATGCAGCTAAGTTCATTGAGAAACTATCTAGAGAACCGGGCATAGGGGCTTTGATCCCATTCGGACAGTTCTTCAATAACTCCATCGCTACCTTCGGGGACTACATCGGGGTAAATGCTATACGACACTACATGGGTAGGTGGGCAGGACAAAGCATAGACGTAACTGAGGAGAGAGGTATTAGGCTTATCGCCAGTGGTGCTGTTGGTCTATCTCTACTGTTTGGATTATTTAAACCTGATGCTGAGAGAAGGCTGGAACTAGGATTAAGATGGAACGAGACAGAGCGCAACAAGGATGGTAGTGTTGCCAACTCACTGTGGGATTTCCCTATTCCTTTTGGCCAGCTACTGGGTTATGCCTTTGCGTACAAGGAGAAGTACGGGGAAGTTCCAAAAGACTTTAGGGAAGAAGCTGCGGCTGTAGTGTATGGACAAACATTTAGGCAGATAGGTGGAGCTACAGGAGAACTCAACGAGATTTTCCAAAGTATGCTTACTTCTAGCCTTGAGGATGCCAGTGTCTTTGAAATTATAGGTGCTGTTGGCTCACGCCTTATATCTGGTTCAACACGATCATTTGATCCCCTTAATCAGGCTGTTATGATGGTGACAGATAGCTTTGAGAATCCTGATAGAAGGCAGGGGTGGAAAGCCTTGAATGATTCTATCAGGTACTTTGACGCTATGCTCCCAGTTGGACCTAGAGAAAGAAGGTTTGACCCTCTCACTACTGATAGGCCACAACAGGACATAGGTAGGCTATTGGGTTCTAGAAGTGTAAGGAACAGGACTACTGTTGACCGTATGCTGGCTAGTGCTGGTATGTCTTCTTGGAAACAGACTGACTGGGGAGGTAATAGTGCAGAGATGAAGAATAGGTTAGACGAACTAGCTGGTCCTATCATTGCTGCCTACGCCGACAGTGCTATGGAGAAGTACCCAAACTTTAATGATGAGAGTTTGTCTTTCAAAGAACGTGTCATACGGGAACAAGTATTCAGACCAGCTATAGCAGCAACTAAGGAACTACTTACCAGTGACCTAGACCCTGACGATCCATTGATGACGAGGTTCTTAACTATATCTGGTAAGAGTGAACTGGAGGTAAAGAGGGCGATGGACTTCTTTGGTTTTGAGGGAAGTATAGAAGACTTAGGGATGGAAGAAGGAGGTCTGGACAGATTGGATATTGTTGTAGACTACCTTGAGAACACTAACGAGTACCTTAAGTTGCCATAAAAAAGGGCTACCCGAAGGTAACCCTAAAGTTTCTGCTTAAATACAGACTATGTTTTATTCGAAGTCCCGCACCAACTTAGCGTAGCGATAGGCTTCTTCTAAGGCTTCTTCTGGCCTATTTGAACCACTAGCAATAAGACCACCTAGTATACTAGCCACAATCATGTGTTCTAAAGTATACTGGGGAGTCTTCTTGGTAGTGGTTTTTTTTGTGAACTCCTTAGCTTCTTTGGCTAAGTTACTTGTTGTCATAGGTGTTCGCCTCTCCCGTGCATTTCTATTAGATCGTTTACGAAGAACAGCATCTTGTTTAGATCGTACAGTGCATCAACATCCTTCTTCTCCCCTAGTCTGTAACAGGCTTTGAAGATATCTCCTCTGGCTTTACTCATAGACTTGTGGGAGATAAGATGTCTAAGTTCTGTGGCATGAGTAGGTAGAGTGTAGTACTCAGTTGATCCTCCATCAGAGCCAACCTTTACCCTATCATGTACCATTAGCAAATGGATTGTAAACGTCATCCTTGTTACGCTCAACAACATCCACTGTACCAGATTCATTAAGTGTATGGATCACTAAGGTATTGCCGTTGTTCACCTTACTCACAGCCTCCCCTATATTCTCTACACCAAACTCATTACCTACTGTACCCCGAACAACTTTACGGATAGATGTGGCGGTGTACCCCTGTTTGTTAAAGTTCATCTTTGTCTCCTTTGTGTTTCTCTTTTCTAGGTAGTACTCTTGTCTTGTTCTTGTGCACTTGGTGTTTCCTTATGGGTACCACTCCCTTTGGTTTTGGTAAGGGCAAACCCACACCTTTGTTTCTTTTCTCGCTTAACAGTGATGTTCCTACCAAACTGATCAAGAAGGTCTGACTCATAGGTATCACTGTAGATATCGTCATACTCTTTTTCCCACATCTTCTTTCCTTCTTATCTTAGGAACTTATACCACAGTCAATACCCCTTGTCAAGTACTTTCACTATGTCATGGAAAGTATCCCCAAAGGAACAAGTACCATCAGTACGCCATCGAGTTCTTAGTTTACCTACTTGCCCTAGCCACATACTGCCATCCTTACCATCCACTGTTGCTACCTTGTTACTCCTTGTCTTATACTTCCCTTTACCTTTAATCATCCTTCTTCCTTCCTCTAGTTCAAGCAAAGCTTCTTCCATTTCCTTATCCCAATCCTCACCCCTGAGGTGACCTCTTACAGCCACCAGTAGATCAGACAGTGCCATCTTGAACCTATACCTCCAATCAATCTTCAAGGCAGGCTCATGAGGTACACTCCTAGGCCACGGTATCAATCTCCTTAGTGTACTAGGCATTGAGCTTCTGTAGCCTCTCCATAGTACTGTAAAGGTGTACTGGTGAGTAATCAGTGTTCTCTACACATATGTTAAGGTACCTAGTGTCTCTCTGCCCATTTGGTAGAGTAACCCAATTCCTGTGGGTATGCCCATGTATATTAGTTGTGTACTTAGCGTTACCAGAACCTAGGTGGATAGGGGTATGGGTCAGTACACAGCGGTACTCTGGAAACATTCTCCACATAGATACCTTTTTGAAGAAGGCCCCAGCAGACAGGAATTTTATGTCGTCATGGTTCCCCACGATAAGCCTCTTGCTACCATTTAGTCTAGGCCACTGAGTCTTAAACCAACCAGAGTTACCAAAATACACGTCCCCTAGGTGGTACACGTAGTCCCCTTGTTTTACCTTTTCATTCCAGTTCTTGATTATGGTTTCATTCATCTCTTGAAGTGTGTCAAAATCCCCTCCCCTACCAGTGTCAAACTTTAGAATGTTGTAGTGATTAAAGTGGGTGTCACTTATAGCCCATATCTCCCTCATCAGCTATTCCTTTCTTACTCAGTTAAGTCCACCACTTCACATACTCCAGAACTACAAGCCATCGTGGACATACCAACAGTAGAATCCTGTAGTTCATACTCAGATAGTTTAGTCCAGTCAAAAGATTCAGGTGTTAACTTCAATAGAGTTTGGTACTCCCTCTTAGATGCCTCCTGATAGGGAGCTTGTTGGTACACATGATCATCGTAAGGTAAGAAGGAGATACCTGACACCTCATCAAAGTTCTTATACACAAAGTCACCTACCTCCAACCATTCATTAGACTTCACTGAGATAGTAACACTAGGCTTATGCTCACACCAATGTCTCTGATACATTAGCCACATATTCAACTGGTCAAGTGCAGTAAGGTCACCTCTGGTAACAGCCTTAGGCGGAGCCTTAACAGGGAAAGAGAATACAGTAACAGTCTCAGGTTTAGTTACATCCGGTGAGTGTACTACTCCCATATCCTTCATAAACTGTGTCACAGGGTCAGTGTTGTTTCCTCGTACAGTGCGGATATAATACTTAGAATGCCTAGCGTGGATACCAGAAGAACTATCCACAAGTTGGCTGACTGTTCCCGAAGGCTTAACGGTTGTGATAGCGGCTGATACTGGTATCCCAAGTTTGTCTGCCCATTCTTTATTTGTTTCAATTGCTACACCCCTTAAAGCCGTTAGTGTATCCTCTAACTTTCTATTCTTTGTAGTCATTAAAGGATTATCCATGATACCTGTAAGACTAACCCCCAACAGACCTTCTTCTTTAGTGTTGTTATGCCATACTCTACGTAGGTACTTGAAGTCAGTGTAGGTAGACTGTACTGTGCCTAGAATAGTAGCAAGTCTCACCTTACGGGCAAGAGTATCAAAGTCGTCGGAAGCCCTAATGACACACTCTGTTAAATTGCAAAATTGATAAGGTCTGAGGATAATTTCAGAGTTATGCACGACAACTCCCTCAACGACACCCCAATGGTTCTTAGGTTCTGAGAAGTCAAACACTTCTTGATCTGGACCTTTTTTCACTGATTTAATTTTAGGAGCTCTTCTTAAAAGCATCTCCTGTAGCTGTTGCCTTTTATAGTCCTGCCCAAAGTTGATAAAACGGCAGAAGGCGAGAAGGCTATCATACCTACCTATGTTGACATCATATGATACTTTACAAGTGTACTCCCCATTATAGAACTTTACTTTGGTAGTCTTGTTGGTAGTAATGTAAGCTGTCACACCATATTTACCTAGTACCTCGACTAGTCTGTCAGCCTGACCTTTGTCTATAGTCTTTAAAGATACCCTACCATTCCTAATGACACCCCCGTTAGCAGAGTACAGGCCTTGTAGTCCTTCTTGGGAAACAATGGAAGTAGGCAAACCTCTGGAGCCTATTACCGTAGCTGGTAGGCTGTACGAGACAGCTATACCTCTTGCTTTACGGGAGTACCACCGACCTACCCCTTGACCGTAAGACTTAGCAATATCTTTATCCTTCTTAGAGAAGTACACCTCTAATCCTTTATGTTTATCTGAGTTAAGCCTATTTAAAGCTCCATCTCCTACCATAAACCCAGCTAGGAATGTATCAGTGCCCCTGCGGTTAGGTGCCTGCAGGATGTAAGGCATAGGTTGTTTGCCAACTAACTCTTCTGCTATACACTCTGATCCATCAGTAAGCATAAACACATGATCAGGAGTTACTTGAATAGGCTTACGCTTAAGTAAACCCTCATACCCTACATAAACAGTAGACTTAACTCCAGAACCCCACACAGAACCAACAGATACTTCCCCCAAGTTATTAACAATCTCGACAGACTCTTTACCTACTAACTCATCAAAGCGTACGTTACCTGAGGTAGTACGGAGTTTCATGTCTCCAGTGAAACAGCAGGGGTTTGTTCCCCAGTCTTTATTAGCGTCTCGTCTACCATTCCTTGCAGTTTGCTTCTGTGCTGCCTCCCTGTTGAAGATACCTCTCTCCCCTGACTTACTCTCAATCAAAGCAGTCCACTCACGGATAAAGGATTCCATATCTGGCTTTTCAGTATAACATACAGAGTTGTTGGCTAGGTAACGATGGTCACCAAACTGCCCTGTCTTGGCATGACGCATACGGTCATCACTTAGATTAGATAGGGATAGTAAAGCAGACCTACGTACTCCACCTGATACCACAATCTCCCCCACCTTACACATCAGGTCATGGCACTCGATAGAGGTAAGCCTCCGTCCTGCTGCTTCTTTAAAGGTGTGAACTGTGAAGTTAAACAAGTCAGTCAGTGGGGCAGGACCAGATGACCTACCTCCAAATGTCTTCAGTCTTTCCCCAGCACCCCGAAGCCTGCTTGTGTCCCACTTAGGAACTTCTCCTGCCCAAAGACTACTAAGCAATAGCCTGTACCCCTTAGCCCAACCTTCCTTAGAGTCCATGATAGGTATAGTCATAGTAGTATCAAAGAACAGTTCAGGTACTTCAGGTAACTTGTTAATGTACTGCCTCTCAACTGAGAAGCCCACCCCTGTACCACACATAAGAATGAACAAGGCTTCATCAAAAGACTTAGGATCGTCTACTGGTAGGTATGCACAGTTGTACATACAGGTGTTATCCCGCTTAGCAGCAGGACCAGCAGTCATCAATGCCCTCATAGAAGGAGTAATCTCTAGGGCTAGGATAGCCTCTCTTAACTCCATAACAGTATCAGGATCAAGATGAGGGGTTACAATGTTACTAAGGTACCTATCTACAGTCTCATCCATAGTCTCTCTACGAGACTCTTTGTCTAACCACCTTGAGTACCTTGACGTAAAGATGAACTGCTGGTAAGGTGTTGGTAGCGTTGGTCCGTATTCGTTATCCAATATTATACTTCCTTATATTCTACAGGGCGAGTAGACTTCAACTGTTTTGGCCTTTTATCAGACTTATCTAGCCACCGTTTTAGGGGTACTTTATTGAATACTAGGGTACCACTACGTCTAACCTCCACAAGGCGGCTAATGTCGCAGTTATTCGCACCCAGAATCAAAGCTAAGTCCTTAACTACCATGCCGTAGCCACTAGTCGAGACATTAAACTCTTCACAAGTGGCTTTTGGTATAGAAGTATACTCGGATTTGTTCTGCCACTTGTCTACTTCTGTTAGCTCAATGAGCACATTATCCACTGTCATTCCACTCTCCTAGTACTGGACAGTACATCCTCAACTGCCTCAGTCCAACCATCAAACTCTGCTAGCCTATCCATAGCTTCTGCAGTTAACTCACTGGCTTCAGTAATCAGTTCCATAATCTCTGATCTTTCCTTTAAGCTATACAGGTCTAGCTGCTCAGCAGCAGAAGATACAACTGTAAAGACTACAGAAGTAAAGAACAGTTTAGAAGAGGCTTCGATGATATCCTTCTCGTCAGTACCAGCCAGTGCTTTGGCTAGACTGTCCTTCTTGTAGTGTATCTGCTGCACCCACTTACGTGGATCAAGGCTGGACTTTGTACGTTTAAGGTACTCAGCTATTTTAATATTGAAGTCATTGTCCATCTCCTACCTCCTTAATGTGTATAGTCTTCAACTTGATTGTGTCCACGTCATAGAAGAGGTCTTCAATATACTCACTGATCTCTTCCAGTTTATTTATCCTGTCTACCCCGAAGTAATAGGCATCATCAGGTATCTTAACCTTCATTGTTATCTTATACATTGTATTCCTTTCATAGCACTGAGGGTAAGAGTCGAACTTACATCTCCACCTTCAAGTAGGTGGGTCTTACCAATTAGATGACCTCAGTATGTTGGTACCTCCGGCAGGATTCAAACCTGCGACCTAAGAATTAGAAGTTCTTTGCTCTATTCACTGAGCTACGGAGGTATGGCTGCTGTGGTAGGACTCGAACCTACGACCTTTCCATTAACAGTGGAAGACTCTACCAACTGAGTTACACAGCAAAGAGTATAGTTATACTAGGATAAATCTATAAGTCAAGCAATACTTAGTCAGTGTAGTCCCAATCAACTGATAGCGTACTGATTTCTATTAGCGGCTTATGATCACCAATAATTACTTTAAAGTCAGTAGCACCAACCTCTTCTCTCCACTCAGGATCATTCAAGAAATCTTCCACTTTCTTTTTACTGGTAAAAGTGTGTGTCTTTTGTTCCGAGTAATCCACTACGTAATACTTTTTATGCTTAGACATAACTTTCCTCCACTCTAAAGATATTAACCAAAGGAAACTTATGAACTTTGCCATCAAAGTAGACACAGAATAAACCATCCTTTGTGTACGTGTTTTCTGTATTTAGATAGGTAATAGGCCTAGCTTGAGACAGTAAGTGTACCTTAACTTCCATAGACTTCCTCCAATCTTTTCATTGATACAAACTCTGGCTCATAGAGTCCATTGTCTACACCTCTCTTGATAATCACGCCTGACCACCATTCCTTATTCGCCTGCCCAGCCCAGTCTTCTGGTGCTCCTTTAGTACAGCCAGCGACAAGACCTATAGCCTTAGCGTCATCACGGAAGTATATGTTTCTCTTATGGCTATGACCTACAGTAACAGAAGTCATTCGTTTCTTTAGTAAGTTGTAGGCATGGTGTTCACCTGAGATAGCTCTACCAAAGTTGCCAGAGCCAATGTAGTGAGCGTAGTCTACTCCGTCATAGTTGTGTATAGCAGGGGCACCGTACTCATAGGGATGGTACTCATCAAAGAAGTGGTTAGTCTGTAGGTGTGAGACAGATATACCATACTCATCGTCATTTAAACGTGGGTCATCTGCTACAGCCTTGGATATACGCTGCTCATGGTTTCCTTCAAACCCAAAGAAGGCTGGCCTCTTCTTCCTATTCTTCTTGAACTTCCATCTGATCTTCTCTTGAAAGTCTAGGTGTGTCCTGATATCTGCACCATAGTTCTGTGCCACAATCTTCTCAGGTCTACGTGTGTCATAGGAGTTAAGGCTACGCATGTCAGCACTATCCCCTAGGTCCACCACATAGTCTGGACGGATATCATAGATCAAAGCACCCATCCACTCTGCTCTAACGTTAGATACCTTAGGGTCAGAATGTGAGCACGTATAGACTACTGCTGTTTTTCCGCTCATCTATACCTCAAATTCCAGTGGCTCAGTACTACCACTCTTAGTTAAATAGTTTAACACCCATTGAGCATCTTCCTCAGAAGAAAAGGGTACTCCTACTACGTCCATAGTATCATCAGGATACTGAGCAGTACAGTCTAGCACCCAACCATCAGGACCATCTGGGTATGGCTTACCGTCAGCCCAGTGTACTTTTACTTTAGTCATTAGTATCATCCACTCCATCTGCATACCCAACCTCGTAACCAATGATAAAGGAAACAGGGACAAAGAATGCTGATAAAAACATTATTGAAATAATCATTTGGTACTCCGATAGTTATTAAAGAAAAACTCCGCATCGACTATCACCATAGGCTTTCTCCTGTTCATCTTGGCTACCACCATAGGCTCTACCCCTTCAGGTGTGTTGTCTACTGCCTGATCGTACCACTGATAGAAAGCCATACGAGCTAGGTTCTTACACTCAATACTAAACGGCACCAGCTTCCTTGCTGCTGGGGATAACAAAACATCCTCCCCGCTTGCCCCCATGCTTGTACTCCTTACATCATCAGGTTCAAGACTAGGGTGATTACCTAGTATAGCATCTCGGGTCCACTGCTGCAAGCGCCTACCTTTACTCTTTGCACTAGATGTCTTCACTCTACCTCTTTAACTCCTCTTTCAAATTCCCTTAATCTCTTATGTACACTGATCAACTCAACTATAGTAGGCCATGATCTTACTAGGTACTGTAAGCTACTCTCTACTCTACCGAAGGCACGTACTATTTGTTGCACCACCCCCAGTGTTACTGCACCTAATGCTATCGTAGGTGTCAAGGCTATGTAAGGGACTAAGACCATACCCTGAAGGTAACTCAACTTAGCTACATTAAAATAGAAATAATGGAAGTAAGACTTGTAGTGTATCTGTCTTACATAGTCATATAGTTCCTCAAGTGTGGCTGGTCTGGTAGCACCTATACTATCTTCTGCAATCACTAAAGCTTTACGGTAGAAGGCCTCATTCTTCTGGATGTCATACTCAATACCCGGTAGCTTTATGCCGACAAGCACCAGTAGTGCAGTACCTCCTAGTGCAGTAAGTATGGCAACAAAGACAAGTGAGTGTGGTACTACACCAACCCAAGGAAGACTGGTTACCTGCTCCGATAATACCCACAAGATAGGGGTGAAGGCTACAAGTGTCATGATACTCTCCAGTAACCCTACACCCAACCCTTCCATGATCCTAGCAAACTTAAGGGTATCCTCTTGTACCCGTTGAGAAGCACCCTCAATGTGCCTAGCCTTATCATATACTTTGTGGTAGTGCTCAGCCATAGAGGTACGCCAACGGAATGTCCAGTGGCTAACGAAGTAAGAAGTAACCAAGGCAATGGTTATCCACAGTGCGGCTATCTTTCCAAAGGTTAACATGTGACTTAGTAGCTCTGTCTCTGTTACTGACCCCGGAGAACTAAGTGCTTCACCTAGCGTATTGTAGAAGTCTCCGAACCATTGGTTGAGCCTAACGTCTAATTGAACTTGCAACCATGTGGCTACCAGTATAATCGCAGAGCCTACCCAACCCCATGCTAACCATTTTCTTTCTTTAAAGAATCTAAACATTTTAACTCCTTGCAATTTCAGAATCATCAGCTTCGGAATAGTCTTCAAGATCATCACCGAACTCATATTTTCCCACATCTTCTTTCCTTGTTGGCTACAGAGTTGAATGAAATCGGTATTCAGGAAAACGAGCGCAACCTGAATAACAAAATTAGCCGGGGTGGGTTTTCGGCAGCGTTTTTATTGGAATGCTTGGACGCCATTAGCGTCGGTACGGTTAATCTTGATTAGGCTAAGTTGCCGTTGTTGCCGGTTCGGTTTCCTTGAAGATTCGGTTTATCCTATGGATTTTTCGATTCCGCATACGGAATCCGACGAAAGCGAAAACAACTCCAACAATAAACGACAAGACGCAAATAATGATTATCGGAGTCCAAAAGAATGCGTCTTGCTCCAATACTTTTTCAATTCCGAGCCAGAATGACCCAGCCATGAAAAATATTCCAATGCTAGAGAAAAATGCCTGCATCAGATCAAATTCAATGATGTCCTCCAAATCATTCCTATTCACGGCAACATTCTCCTGTCTCCGAACCAAATATGTTTGATCGACCGTTGCGCCAAGTTGCTTTTGTGGAGTTGTAGACGTTGGCTCCACGGGTTTTTTGCTTGGTGTCTCCGATTGGTAAAATAGAAGTTAAGGCTAAACCTAACTGTGGAGTCATTTCTCAACCCCGCCCTTTAGTTGGTTTGGTGCGTTTGATACATAAGGCCGAAGATCAGTATCAAAATCATTATCGAAGCCATTGTCTACACGATCATCATCACCGGAGTCATCAAACGTCTGACCAAGGCGACAAAGAATACCACAATATCCATTCTCTGATTGTTCAAATCTATCACCACCAGCAAAGGCAGGTTGCCCAAGGATTGGTAGTACAAGTACAGTCATTAAAAGTAATTTCTTAATCATTTTATTATCCTTCTTTGGTTTCATTTATATTAAGTCTAGTTAGTTGCCCAAGTATCCTCTAATCCTTTTCCAAAAGTATGATTGTCTCAGGATATTTAGGGTAGGTTAAATCAGGTGCCCAAGGTGTATGGTAGTGGTCTGGGAAAGGGAAGGGTGTATTGTAACTGTCCTCCAGTGACTCAATCTTCTTTCTCAGTGTCTCCCACTCACCAGCAAACAGTCCATGAGGTTTATCTCCCATGCCTTCTAGGTACACTTTAAGTTCTCCTACTGTCATTGTATCTTTCCTCTCTGTCTGTATGAGTACCAACCAATCTGTGGTCCTGACCAAAGGTGTTGCTCAAACCATTCAGGAGAGTGGTACGATTTATCAAAGTATCTATCTAATACATCTTCTTCGTCATCTCTTACATAGAAGTCTCTCAACTCCTCAGTACTAGTTAGGACAAAGAAAGTATTGGGGTCAGTCCGTGCGGCTATGAACATATACATCTCTACACTAAAACCATTAGCCATAGTGTAGGCCAAAGTAGAGCCACCCACATACTGACCATACTTGAAGATAGAATTAAAGTTTTCTCCTTCTGGTTTACCAAGGAAGTAGGATACATGATAGCCTAAGATACCCTTTACATAGTAATCTTGTGCACCTAAGAAAGCTTCAGCACAGGCAGACAGGCAGAAAGAACCACGGGGTACTATAGCAGTAGCCTTCCTGTCACTAAGAACTCTACCAATCATTTCTGCTTCCCTAGCAACACCTCCGCCAGAGTAGAATGATACTGTGCTAGTACCTGACTTATCCATCATGGCTGCTAACCTAGCGGAAGAACCATCCACTACTTCTCCATAGAAAGAGATGAATGGTTCACCAAAAGCATCTGTTCTAAGCTTCAGTGTCTCAGCACTAGCTGCAAAGACTGATAACATAAACAAGATAGAAGAAAGTATGAGAGCTTTAAACATTTTAGTCCTGCCCTTCTGCCTCAACCACCCAACCATGACACTCGTAGGATACGATACTAAATCCACTGTAACGTGGGTTAGTTCCAACGATAAATTCTACAGTCTCCACACCTCCACCATCCTCAGTAAGGGTTGTCATACAGGTTTCTTCAGTGTCGTACAGTACACTACCATTAGCAAACCCACCGTAAGTGTCAGTCAGTGGGTTAAAGATTAGGATCATTGCCATCCATTTCATTGTGTTATCTCCTTGATATGTTCAGCAGGCTGTCGCACTACCTTGGTTAAGAATCTAGGGCCAGTACTATAGATGAATGTTCTAACATCCGGCCAACAGCTAGACCTAAAGTCACAGTAGGAACAGGCTACACCTAGCTTCATGTTACCAGACTTACCATCCTCTACCTCATCTTCTCCTCGCATAGGAATAGGCCCTTCGACCATCCGTACTACCTGTTGTACCTCCTGTTCCTTGTACTTAATCTCATCCGTGAAGTCGTAGGTATCTAAGCAAATCTTGAACCTGTCCTTTTGTATTACTAGGAAGGCACCCTTGTTCTTCTCAGTTACAATAGGGTCATCCTTACCACCTGATACATAGGAACCAAGCTGAGAAATATACCCGAAGGCATCAACATCCCTAGCTTCTACCCAAGTCTTGTTACCAGACCTGTCGTACTTAGTGTATCCTCTAAGCTGATGCTTCTGAAACTTCTCAAAGCTAAACTTGCTGGCAGACTTAACATCTACTGTGACACCATCAATGACTACATCTCTGTGGCCTTTAATACCATACACGTCCAACCTGTCCTGCATACCCTCTACCTTGTGACCAGCAGCCATGACTATAGAGATAGCCAGTACTTCCAGTAGGTCACCGTAAAAGAATGTACCTAGTGACTCTGCACTAAGCTCTGACTTCAACTCTGGTTTGTTTATGTTGTACCAAATCTTACGCTGGCATGGTGATCCAAGTTGGGATAGGCTTAGCTTAGTCCTTGGTGCCTGAGGCTCACTGAACCTTTGTCCTGCTACCTCTGAGATACCATCAGCTAAGAACTTGGTAATGGTTTCATCCCACCCACCTAGTCCTTTGACTACCTCCAACATATCCTCAACGAGTGTGTCCATTGTCTTCGTCAAACTATTCTCCTTAGAATGTTAGTGTTACTTCATCCCCTGTGAACACCGGGTGTGCCCACTGAGTGCTAACCGACACAAAATCAAGGTCTCTATATTCAGGGGCTGTATACACAATACCGTCTTCCCCTAAGAACCCTACCTCACCAGACTCAAGGGTGAAGTACAGTAGCTTATTATGAATTACAGCCCTTAAGTCTCTGTTAGGGTTATCCCTACCAACAATGTGAACCTTCATCTCTTATCCTTTCGTGCTAGGTGGTGGCTATTCTGAAAGGTACGGGAGCCACCAGTAACCGTGTACTAGTTAAAAAGGTATCGAATCGTCATCATCGTCGGAGTCAGAGTTAGGTGTAGAGGAGTAGTCCTTGAAGTCAGGTCCACCAAAGTCCCCCTCTGATTCAAATTCCACATGGTCAAGGACTTGTAGGCCATCTAACCGTGTCCCAATTTTACCTGAAGCATTCTCGTATAAGGACAGGTAAACAATACCTACACTACCATTACCGATCAAACCATCAACATCAATGTCCCAAGGGGTACCATCAGCTTTAGCAACCTTGGGTGGACCAGCAAAGACAGGGAAGTCAGGGTGTTCAAACTTACGTACAAACTTTACATCGTACCCCTTCTCTGTCTTCTTCTTGTCGTTATCCAACTCTTTACTGGTACCTGAGTCTTTGAGAATTTTTAGGTTCTCTTTATCAAGGATCATGTTGACAGTACAAGCGCCGTTACAGTCCTCGTAGCTCCCATTCCAACCTTCTTTGTCTCTGTTCTGTTCAAAGACTTTAGCCCACTCAATGGTACCCTTTAGTTGTAGTTTACGTGTCTTACTCATAGTCTCTCCTATTTGTTATTTAGTACTTATAGCATACTTGCTATACCAAGTCAACCTTTAATTTGATTTTAATTCGTACTCCTCTATGTAGGCAATAAGGTTAGTAAGGTATTCTTTAGACTCCCTCATTAGCCCCAACCCTTGGTTACACCTATTGCACAGCATACCTCTAACTCTGCTGGAATTATGGCAGTGGTCTATCACAAGATCGCTGTTACCACATACGGGGCAGCATCCTCCTAAGTCATCTTTCATCTTCTGAACCTCCTCCAGTGTAAGACCATAGCTTTTTCTGAAATGATACTCTCTTTGCTTAGCTAACCTTTCTTCTTTGTTATCTACATGATATTTCATGCAAGCCTTATTCCAACATACTTTACACTCATGTCGAAGACCATCTTTTGTGTAACTGGTTGACTTGTAGTACTCAGTGGTACTCTTAACTTCATTACATATACGACAGGTTTTTGTACTCAATGTGTTCCTGCCCAATCGTAGTCTACTTTACCATCTCCATCAAGCCTACACCTTAAACCTAGCTCGTCACCAGCCCATCTGATAGAAGCTATCTGTACTTTCTTAACATACTCAGCCTCTTCTCTAGAACCTATAACTTCAGTTTGGTATTCATCGTGTACAAAGGTAACCATCTTAAAATTAATCCCATCTTTTCTTAGATCATTATGCCATTTAATCATAGCGTGTTTAAGTATAACAGCCTCCCCATTTTGCAGTATACCGGCTAAGGTCTTATGTAGGCTGGGGACAATAACTTTACGTCCATCGTAACCAGTAAAGTATCTTCTCTTAGCGATGAAGGGTAAGAACTCATTCTTAAAAGGAGACAGACCGTCGATACTACCTTCAAATCTACTACGAGCACTAGAGGCTATAGGTATACTAGTCTTAAGTATACTAGCTATCTTAGGTAGGCCACCATTTAGTATCCAACAGTAGATGAAAGTTTTGGCGTCGTCTCTAGTTAATCCTTTTATATTCAAGGCTTTTCTATTTACGTTATGTATATCGGTACCCTTCTCTCTATCTCCATTGATGATGGTTATAGCATAGTCAGAAGTACCAAAGTGTTTCCATAAGTAATCTCCAAGTATTCTTAGCTGTATACCAGAGGCGTCCACCCCTACTAGGTAATTACCTTTTTCTACAGTCCAACAAGACCTCAACCCCTCATCAAACTGCTCTTTAATCCTATCCACAGGGGACACAGCAGTACCATGCCACGGTGAGGATATGTTAGCAGTGTTAGGTTTGTTGTGAGAAGCTCTGCCTGTCCATGCACCAATAGAAATAATACTACCATGTATCTTACCATCCTCCTGTACTTGTCCAAGCCACTCAACAAGGCTACTACGCCTACCCTCTAGGGTCAACCACTGAGCAAGGGCCTTAGCCCCCTCAGGTGCTGTGTCAGGAAGTGTACGTAGGTTATCCTCATTGCAACTCCACCCATACCTAGCAAAGGTATCCTTCTTCTCATCGTGTTGCTCTTGGGATATGCTAGGTATACTCTTACCGTAAGGCATACCCACCTTAACCCTGCCGAACTTCTGGTGTGTCTTAGTCTTCTCAAAAGGTTTCCAACCAGCATCCCACAGCTTATCAATCCTAATCTTAGGGCTACCGGGGTTGAAGGGTACGTAGTCGTAACACTGTAAGTCAGAGCCAACAACCTTAGTCATATCACTAGACTCCTTAGCCTTCTTGACAGTGGCGTACTCCCCTCCATCCTTAGTTGTCTTGTACTGTAGCACCTTGGTAAGGGTTAGTATAGGAGGGAAGTCATCTTGAAATACCTTCTCAAGTTCTACCATCTTCTCCTTCACCCCAACCAGTAACCCTTCAGCCTTGTCCGAGTTAAAGGTGAAGCCATTATGCTGTGTCTTAACTAACTCAATGGTGGTGTCATGCTCACAACGTAGGGACTTCTTCCAGTCAGGGTCTTTGATGTACTTAAGAAAGTGGTGGTACAATGCCAGTGTAGTGTCAAGGTCTCCATTCCAATATGTTACCATCTCCTCAGAGAACTCTTCAAAGGCGCTGAAGTTTCCCTTGTGTACCCCTAACCGAATACCCCATGCCTCTAGTGAGTGGGGAGACCTAGCCCCCTTGGGTATAGCTATGCTGTAATTGACTAGGCGAGATACTAGCAGTGTGTCTATAACCTTCTCAGGGTTGATTAACTTAGGTTTAAGTAACCTGTCTACCTGAGGTACATCGAACTGGATAAAGTTGTGGCCTATCCAAAGGTCAACACTCTTAGCCCACTTGATGGCCTCAGGGATACAGTCAGGCTCAGTCTCTATGTTGAATTGGTATCTCTCCTTTGTACTGATGTCCATACCACCGAAGAGCCATAACTTATCAGGGTTAACTAGCTTGTTCGTTTCTATGTCTGATACTACTACCTTCATACGGTTAGCACACTCCTTCCGACTGCCCCCAGTAGGTCAAAGACATCAAAGGGTACGTGATTGTTAAGGTCAGTAGAACCTCCTTCTTGTACGTATACTGTAGACCACTTGTCTATACATTCCCTAGTAGCTTGGGACACCTTAACTTTACCATCATCAGAAAGCTCTACTCGTATGGGGTAGTGTAGTTTCTCTTCAAGTGTCATAGTATAGTCCTTTATTTAAAACCTAAATAGAAAGCAGCATGGTTATACTCACCTGATCCTATCCCTAAGCTATAACTAGTTAGGTACGCCCTGTCATCGTTTAAAAACACGTCATCAAACGCTACCCAAAGAGTATCTTCTGTACTACCATTCTCCGATAGCCATAAGTTAATAGCTGCCAGTCTGTCAAGGTCAGGGTATATAGTGCATACTTCAGAGTGTAGGTAGTCTTCAAACCCAGCGTCAATAAATCTTTTCACCAGACCGGGAGAACTAACTCCGTCTTCTTCCATTATCTTTAGCAGTCCCTCAGGCTCATCATACAGCATACGGTTGTGTGTAGAATTAAATACTACCTTAGCCCCTGATTTTTTAAGTATTAAATGTAGGACTCTAACACACCTTCCATCAAGGGTCTGAGACCATGAGGCATTTCTATCAAGTAGGATACTAGTGGTAGGTATCATTGGTCCGTCTATGTCTAAGAAAATTATCTTGTCAATAGTCATTACTGTCTCCTTTGTAAGGTGTAAGGGGGTGGTTCTGTGGCCCATAGGGGTCAATGTTCTCAGGGTCTTCCTTTCTGAATGCTTCATCAACCATACGTATCAGCTTAGCTTTCTGCTTCTTCTTAGCAGCAGAGCGAGCAGCATAGTAAGCAGCAGAGTAAGCAGCAGAGTAAGCAGCATAGTTAGCAGCAGAGCAAGCAGCAGAGCGAGCAGCAGAGTTAGTAGCAGAGCAAGCAGCAGAGTAAGCAGCAGAGTAAGCAGCTTCTCTAATACTCTCATCACCAGTATTAAGGTACTCTACCACTACATCTGGAGCATCCCATAAATGTAAAACATCTAAGGCACACATCCTAGC
>NVWB01000162.1 GCA_002733575.1 Blastopirellula sp.
ACATTGGCTACCATGGTAACCTTTGGTTACTTTTGAATTCGCAACTTTCTAACCGGTGAATAATCCGACCTTTCCCCCCATCAGAAATCCAATTCAACGAGTAGCCCAGGTTGCTCGCAACCTGGGTCGGCGCAGCCGACAAGAGGTTGCAAACGCCAGCATGATTTATCACAAAACTGATCCACAATCCTCTGGTCCAATTTACAAAACAAACGTAAGGCCCGCCGGGTATTTTGTTTGAAACCCTGGTGCCATGCCCTCGCGCTTTCGCGTGGGCATGCTTTGGAAGTATTATCATGGTAACTTCAAGCCAGCAATTCAATCTCCAATCCCACTTCACACTGGCGAAGCCAGCGGCACCCCAAAAGGGCTACTGGTTGTGTTGATTTTTGTCAGTGTTACCCGGCGTATTCCTTCATTAGCACCCTGCCATGACCATGCAAATCTAACCATTCCTCTAAAAATAGGAAAAACCCGATTAAACCCTTTACATGGGGGCAACTGCCAAGGTAAAATAAATGGCCTGCATAGGACATATGGGTTATATGAAATATAATGAATGGCTTGAATTTGCTCGGTTGACCGTATTTTATTGTTCGCGATCAGGATGTTTCATCATCAATTAGGCTTAGGGATATTATCTGATTAGAGGGGGAAGAAGTGCTTTTTACTAATTCCAGATCCATCGTTTGGCGATTGGCCATTGTTGGCTTCATCGGATTTGTTTGCGCATATTCCGGGATGGCGCATGCTGGCACTATATTAGATGGCATCGAAGAGCTCTCCAACATTCAAATCAGTAACGACATTCTTCAACTCTCGCCCGAAGACCAATCATCTCTCAAGGAACTTAACCTTGCCATCGAGAAGTTCCGTAAGAACGATTTTACTGGCTGTTTAAAAAACTTCGAGGAGGCCAAATCTAAGCAGGGCAATCTTCCGCCAGCTAGGCTAATGCTGGCTCGTCTCTTCTTGGCCGTTGGTAAAATCCCCCAAGCTCGTAACGAACTGGAAAGAACTGCTCAGAATAGTCCCCAAGAGCCAGGTGTATATCTCCTTTTTGGCGAATTGGCCTTGCGTGATGGGCAAGTCACAAACGCCGCACTCAATTTTGAGAAAGCGGCCAAGCTGCTAAAAACCGGCCCGCCAGAAATGATCACAATCAGAACACAAACGCATTCGCTAGCCGGGCTGGCGAGTGTAGCCGAACGTCGCAGTCAATGGGAATCGGCCCATGTCTCGTTATCCGCTTGGTTAGAAGTAGAACCAAAAAACGTCGAGACGATGCGCCGTTTGGGTGTCGCCCAGTTTCATCTTAAGCGGTTTGACGAAGCAGAAGAAACATTATACCTGGCATCAAAAGAAGACCCCGATTCCGAACCGGCTCCGTTTCTTTTGGGCCGATTGTATCAAGCCGCCAACAATCAGAAGCAAGCGGTCCACTGGATGGGTCGAGTAGCGCAGGAAGAAGCCAAAAACCCTAAGGCTCAAGCGGCATTGGCTTTGTGGCATCTCGGGCAAAACCGTCCACAACAGGCCCTGGGCCATGTAGAGGTTCTCGCCACTCTTGATGCAGAACACGCCGATTTACTCAAGTTTCGCGGCCTTATTGCCCAGCAGTTGGGAGAATACGAGCAGGCGGAAAAACATTTTCAACAACAACTGCGGCTCACGCCGGGCGATTTTCAGTCGGCCAACAGCTTGCCCTGGTATTGATTGAACTGCCCGAGGGTGCTAATCGCCGTAGGGCCTTGGAACTCGCAGAGATGAACGCCCGGCAATATCCTCGTTCTGCCGAAGCGATGGGAACCTTGGGTTGGATTTATTATCGACTTGACCGGCTGCCCGAAGCAGAGCGGGCATTGGGTGCCGCCTCTTCGGGAGGAAACATCTCGCCCGACATCGCTTTTTACTTGGCCTCTTTGCTTCTAAAACAAAAAAAATACGAGTCAGCGGGCGAACTACTTGCCGGAGCGTTGAAATCCACCGGGCCGTTTTACCATCGGGCCGAATCGCTTGCGGTGCTAACGCAACTCGAAGAAAAATCAAATCGACAAGTAGAAAGAAACAATGTCGAAGCCGTAAAAGAAACAATCGAAGAGTAAAATCAGATCAGAATTGACAACATACATTTATCATCGGATAAAAAAGGGAATATCATGTTGAACTTATGGTTAAAAAGCGGCGCAAGCTTAGCTGCTTGCTGTGTGCTATTGTTATTCGGATTCGGATTCGGATTCGTCAGCCCAGTTCAAGCCCAAACTTCTTAGGATCATTCTGGTGTTGCAGATTGGTTTACTTCCAGCAATTGGTCAACAGGAACGCCAACATCCACTGAGGATGTTAATATCTCCAATATCTCCAATGGCTCCAACTATGGCCCCTATATCAACGGTGGAGCTACAGGTAATGCTGATACGATCAAAGTAGGGAGTGCCACCAGTAATCAATTACTCATTGGGTTTGGCGGTAGCTCGGGTCGCTTAGATAGTGGGTACGGCTTACTCGGTGATGCGGCTGGCACCGTTGGAACCGTCACAGTTGATGACGCCGGTAGTCAGTGGAGTAACATTAGAGACCTCTATGTCGGTTCTTCCGGTCAAGGTACGCTCAATATCATGGGCGGAGGTGTCGTGAATAATGGCTTAGGTTTCATTGGTCTTCAGAGCAGCGGCGTCGGAATCGCCACGGTCGATGGCGCCGGTAGCATCTGGAATAACAACGGGGCCCTCCGTGTAGGTTCCTCCGGCCAAGGGACGCTTAATATCACAGGCGGAGGCGTCGTGAATGTTGGCACAGATAGTAGCGTCAATAGCGTTTCGGCGGTTTATGTTGGCAGCGGTGGCAGCGAGTTCAACACTGTGGGCAGTCTCACGAACGCTGGTCTGATTGACATTGCGGCTGGTGGAGTGGTCAAGGCAAGTGTGGTGAACAACTCTGGTAGGGTCCATAACAACGGGTTGATCGAAGGGAACTTCAACAACCTGGCTGGCGGAACCTTGAGCGGCAGCGGGACGATCTTGGGAGATCTTAACCTGAGTGGCATTCTCGCAGTTGGCAACAGCCCCGGAACGATGACCGTCATGGGCAACGTGAATTGGAATGACGGAACTACGTTCGAGTTGGAATTGAGCGATGCCACTGGGACGGCCGGGAGTGATCCAGGCTGGGACTTGTTATTGGCTGACGGTGTCATGGACTTGAGCGGCGTGAGTGCCGGCGGAATCGCGATTTTACTCACTTCGCTCGATCTGGCAAACATCCCAGGCATGGCGGTAAATTTTAACGGCAACTCAGATTATCATTGGATATTCGCTACAGCCGACGGCGGAATCACAGGATTTGATTCCAGTCTGTTCACGATTGATTCGACCAATTTCTGGAATAGCCTGAATGGCATGTTCGCAGTAAGCATGGGTGGCGATTCGTTGTTCTTGGATTATACAACCAATGCGTTGCCCGAGCCGAGCAATACAGTGCCTGAGCCGGCCAGCTTGGCGATCTGGTCAATCATGGGCTTGGGAGCAGTCGCCATGCGACGCCGCAGCAAGCGGTCGAAGACCACCAGGGGTGGAGCAGAGCCAGCGAGCTAAATATCTGAATCTTTATTCATTAACACGTCACTCTTTAAATTGACAGAAGGCTGAAGTTCCGTAGAGTGAATGGAAGTCACGATTTCATCCACTCTACTTTTTTTGGCTACAGCATTTTCCACATCTGATTTCATTCTGATTTAATCAAAAGTTAAACCTGATCGAGCTCTGGTGACGTGGTTTATGGCGATCATAATGATTGTCGTGGTGGTAATCGTGATAAAAGTCATTGTGGTGCCAATAGGGGTCGTAATGTTGTTCGCGGATGATTATGGGGCGAGAGACCGGGGCGGCTACCACTGTTCTTCTTGGAGTTGGAGGCTTTTGCAGTGCTGCGAGTACCGGATCAGATACGCCAGAGTTTTTGAGGTGAATCAAGTCCTGGGGAGTTGGCTGGATGAAAACTCCATGATTTTGAATATGGGTAATAATCACGGTATCGGCCAAAGCGGCTTGGCTCATGGCGATCACATCTTCAAACGTGGTTGCCCCTGCGAGTTGATGGCCCAATTGCTGTTCGATTAGCATTTGATTGCGGGCTTCAGATTCGTCTATGCTTTGCCCAATCACAGAACCGGTCACGGCACCGACCAATGTACCAATCACTGCACCTTTTGCTGTATTACCTGTTGCGTTTCCAATGGCAGCGCCTGCCACTGCCCCGGCGATTCCTCCGGTAGCAGCTAAGCGATCTTGATGATAGGGAGACCGACAGCCGATACTCGCCATCAACAGAACTGCTACAGATGAAACGACATAATACTTTAATGACATTGAGCGAATCCCGGCTCTCATGGAATGGTAATTCAATAGATGTTAAGTGTTATCGGACTAAGACCCCGATCAAGCTTATTAATTCTGAGAGCGAGATCATTTCAAGAAATGACACCTAAGTCAAGATCGAGCCATAGAATAGAGAGAAAAGATCTGTCAACAAAGATGCTAGCATGTGTTATTTCTTGGTTTCCGATTCAATATCTGCCGCCCAGTGATCGAATGCTGCTTTGCGATCACTTTCGCTAGCAAAGCCTATAGTTCGATGGCTGTAAAGATAATTAGCGTCAACGGTTAATCTTGTGAAGCCAAATTTCTTAGGGTCTTTCCCTTTGATGTGCAGAATTCCGACCAAGGCAGCATCGCGTATTTGTGTCTCAAAGCTGTTGTCACTGATATAAGTGTAGACCGACTGTTGATCGTCAAGCAGTGTTTCTAAGTAAGCGATATCTTTTTTTGACCCGAGTTTTGCGATTCCGAGTACCGCATAGATAATGTGTACATTATTTTGCAAATTGAAATTATTAGGAATAGGGGATTTAATCACGGACTTTGCCAATGAAATGCCCGCTTTGAGATCTTCCCGGATTGCGAATAGTAAAACAATGAACCGGTTTTCTGCTTTAAGATGTGGATTGTCAACACAACTATCAACCCAGGCATTTAAGACTTTGTAGATCGCATCGGCGTTATCCGGGTGATGCAATGCCTGGCTTAACTCAGGGGCAGAAAGCAAGTATTGCAATTCAGAATAGGCTGGCCCTGTGATTTCAACTCGTTTGTCTGATGCGATAAACAAGAGCGTGGAAATACTGCCAAGGCTCGGGTGGACCTGAGTAGTGGAGTAAACTTTGGTTTTGAGTTGAACTGCCCGTTTATAGAATTGATAATCGACTTGCTCAGGGGCGTTCTCCGCCAGAGTTAAGAGTTCCCACTCGGCAGATGCCATTTTGTGATAAAGTTTTCGAGACAAAGCGTTGTCTCCAGCGATTGATTTAAAGCGTGCCCAATAGGGAAATTGATCAACGGGGCTCTTGCCATCGATAAATTGACTGAGAGCCAAATTACGATTATGGACTTTGATTTCTGCTAAAAGAGAACGGCTGCGACGTTTGATTTCAGGATTGGGATTTCTCACATTTTTTTCAAGAGCCTGCTCTGCAACTTTTCCTAGCCGAAGCAATTCTTTCGCAGCTTGTTCTCTAGCCTCAAAACTAGAAGCCCCCAATTGTTGAATGTAGGCATCCACTTGTTCTTGAGAGACATTTTGTTCTTGAGAGGCCCCTTGTTCTTGAGAGACACGGCCAGGGCTTGGCGTTGGTTTTTCCTGGGCCACGCACGGAATGCAGAGAAACATTATTAGCGCGAGTAGACCGGCGATGTGCACAGGCAGGCGGCTTTTTTTCAGTCTTTGCGATGGATGATGGCAAATAGTCATGTGAACCTAAACAAGAACTCTGACTAAAACGAATTGCGACTCCGATGAGAGTCCACATTCTACTCAGAGCAAAAAGAGGTATTTTCGGTAGTAACTCTATTGTAGCAAAGACCTTGCGTGGTGGTCCACTGATCTCTGCAATTAAATTGGTACGTTTTGGAAACTCCTATTAGTTTGCGAATATGGCTCTACCCGGTTGCTGGTGAGGCTTTGCCTGTTTAGAATTGAAGGTTAAACCAGGGATTTGTGGCCGCTTGCAGCTTATCTGCTAAAGTGCCGTCGGATGTTTGCCTTTATCCACTCTCTATTGTGCTGATTTAGGTTGATTAACGACTTCATTCTTCCAGACAGGATGCCGCGCCATTGCCTCTATTTGCTTTGTCGCGTTTTTTTATGCACGTAGCTTTTGTAGCCAACCACGAACTTGATGCTACAGAGTGACTAAATCTGCATACTCGACCGCGACCAGAAACCACTCCGCAAGTCGAAAAGAATTATGGCATCAAAAAAAATAACCAACGCTACACATGGAATTTCTACGGTTGCTGTTCAAGCAGGTGAAGCTCACCAAAAGCCAGGCCATTCGATCACCGACCCCATTTTTTGTGCGTCGACCTTTACCTTCTCTGACACCGATGCGATCATTCGTTTCATTGAAGAGAAAGAGGAACGCGAAGAGTATGGACGCTATGGGAACCCGGGTGAGAAAGTGGCCGAGCGTAAACTGGCCGCACTCGAAGGCTCCGAAGATGCGATTCTGTATTCCAGCGGAATGGCAGCCATGGTTGGTTTAGTGATGACCAAATTAAATGCCGGAGACGAAGTGGTCTTCTTTGACGAATGTTATCATCGCAGCCGTGAGTTTTGTGCTAAGCACATGTCACGATTTGGCGTAATCACACGGCAAGTCAAAGCGTGCGATTACGATGCGATGGAAGCCGCCATCAACGACAAAACAAAACTGTTGATTAGCGAGTCGCCGACCAATCCACACTTGAGCATCATTGACTTAGATAGATTTGCAGCCATCGGTAAAAAGCATGGCGTTGAAACTTTAATCGACGCAACACTTGCGACTCCCTATAATTTGAAGCCCATCAACCACGGCGTTGATTATGTGTTGCATTCGGCCACTAAGTATCTGGCTGGGCATAACGATTTGTTAGCTGGCGTGATTGCAGGGAGCACCGAACAACTTGAACCGGTGCGAAAGTTGCGTGGAATCATGGGCGCCGTGAATTCGGCCCATAACATCTATCTGTTGCTACGTGGACTGAAAACTTTCAGTCTACGAATGCAGCAACACAATAAAAGTGGATTGGCAGTTGCCCAGTTTTTAGAAACGCACCCTCGCGTGGAAAAGGTGTATTACCCTGGTCTTGAATCTCACAAGTATTATGATGTGGCTCAAAAAACGATGAGTGGCTTTGGTGGACTGATCACTTTCTTAGTGAAAGACGCCGACTGGCGAGCCACGGCAAACATCGTAGACGCCGTTACCATTCCACGCATTGCACCTAGTCTCGGCGGCGTAGAGTCATTGATCGAACAACCTTTGGTGATGAGCTATTACGAATGCTCTCCTGAAGATCGTGCTCGATTTGGCATTCAAGACAACATGATTCGCTTGGCGGTTGGAATCGAAGATACTGACGATTTGATTGAAGATCTAAAACAGGCTCTTGAAGCTTAATTAAGTTCTTTACTTATGGGCGAACAACTAACACCACTATTATCTCTGTAAGATAAGCGAATTTACGATGAAATTCCGAACTAAATCCATACATGTCGGCAACCAACGCGATCCTCAAACCGGCGCAGTCGTTCCGCCGATTCATGTCGCTTCGACCTTTGTTCAGCCAGGGGCTGGTGAATGGGGCGAATTCGATTACTCGCGTAGTGGAAACCCTACTAGAAAGAACTTTGAGACTACCATTGCAGCACTCGAAGGCGGTAGTGGTGCCTTGGCATTTGCTTCTGGAATGGCGGCCACACACTGTGCAACGATGTTATTTAGTACAGGCGACCACATTGTTGCCGGGACTGATATCTATGGTGGAACCTATCGCCTGTTGCATAAGATTTCGAATCGCAGCGGAATCGAAACCACATTAGCCGCAGCCAACGATTTGGATGCACTTGAAAAGGCGATTACACCGAACACCAAGATGCTGTGGATTGAAAGCCCCGGTAATCCGTTGATGTCGATCACCGATATCAAAGCTTGTGCGGCCATTGCCAAAAAACATGGAATATTACTCGGCGTAGACAGCACGTTTGCTACTCCGG
This sequence comes from Blastopirellula sp., assembly GCA_002733575.1. Lineage (GTDB taxonomy): Bacteria > Planctomycetota > Planctomycetia > Pirellulales > Pirellulaceae. The sequence continues at coordinate 8,095 of NVWB01000162.1, forward strand.
TTCTGACTCGCCCGCTGGAATTGGGTGCCGATATTGTCATGCATTCGGCCACAAAGTATTTGGGTGGACATAGTGATTCACTAGGCGGGGCTCTTGTTGTCAAAGACCAAGAACTATTTGATCGACTCTATTTTATTCAAAATGCAACCGGCGCTGTGATGGCACCACTCGATAGTTTTCTGGCCAGTAGAGGGCTGAAAACTTTGGCGATCCGCGTCAAAGAACAATCAAAAACGGCCATGTATTTGGCAGAAAAACTGGCCGCTGACTCTCGCATTACCAGGGTACTTTACCCTGGACTGAGCACGCACCCTGGCCATGATATTGCTAAACAGCAAATGGATTCTGGATTTGGAGCCATGCTGAGTTTTGAAGTTGCTGGCGGATTTGAGAAAGCCAAAAAAATGGCCGAGTCTACCAAGTTCTTTCAATTAGCGGTAAGCCTGGGTGCTGTTGAGTCGTTAATCGAACAACCAGCTTCGATGTCTCATGCCAGTTACGACCGCGAAGATCGCTTAGCCCACGGGATTCAAGATGAACTGATCCGCATCTCGGTAGGGCTCGAAGATGCCGAAGACCTTTGGGCCGATCTTGATCAAGCGTTGAGTCAATAAAAAAACGCCTTGTATTTGAAACAAGGCGTTTTTCAGTGTGATCAAATTATTTGCAATGAGCGACTTGCTTTTCAGGCAGCAAAGTCAATTGCATTTAGCGTCGCGATGATCTCTGCATAGGAGCGGGAGCGTAATAACCAACAGGCTGGTTAGTGTTTCCATAGAGTCTCGCGCGTTCTGCCATCACTCGGCTGTAATAAAGCTGTTGGTTGCGTAGATAGTTTTGCTGGTGAAGTGTGGTTGGTTGCCATTGTCCTGGTGGTTGAAACCGTGCTGGTTCTGGAATGATGATGTTGGATTCATCCGTCGGTGGAACAGGCGGATTAGGAATTGAAGTCTCTTGCGTTTGGATGGGAGACTCAATGATGTGAATTTCTGGCGATCCATACTCGATTGGTGAATAACTGGTATCACAACCACAATCACTGACACGGGCAGAACAACAGTTCCCGTTAAAAGTGATAGGGTTAAGGACTTTATGCACACCTGATTTGACCTTACATAGACCAATACCAATGTTGTATTTCACTCCCGTTAGAAAATCGAGAAAGGGATTGGGACAAGGATTACATTGTGACTGACATCCACGTGATTGAACTGGTTGGCATGAACTACATCCACAATCAGCGGCTTCTAAAGATGCAGCTGAGATCATGGTTGCTAAAGCGATTGCGAGTACCCCATGTTTGAACATTGAATTTTCCTTAACTCTCAACAGTTGATTTCTAATTGACGTCCTGACCCTCTCTTACAATTGGAGTCATTGGAATAATTCATCGAACCGTCATGAAGCGATTAAGCAGATTTTTCGGATTCACTCATAAAGTTGACGTCATCAAAAGAGGAAGCCCAGATGACCTAGAGTCTCAGGAGGCCAGTTTTTCGCTTAAAACTGAAGATATTACAGGTTTGTTGACAACGCGACTGCAATCACTGCTAGCCAAGAAAGGCGTTAAACTTTGACGATTAGACAGGGTTTTCCGAAAGCATGGAGTTTGAGGGTGCCGATCCAAAGGGTGTTAGCAGAGTTTATCTTTCTGCCAAGACCCTTTTTTACTTTAATGCCAATAAGGTGTTTAACTATGCGTGATTTCCCCCGTTACTCGCTCTTGCTTGCGATGATTGTCACGATTTCCTTTGCCGGTAATGCTTTTGCTCAAACCGGTAGTTCTTTAGAACGCCGAGAAAATCCTAGCGTATTCCAAGGAATACTAGGTTCCACCTCACAAAGAGTGCAGCAGGCTCGTCAACGAGTTGCCCAGGCCAGTTACACGGCTTCAAATATCCAAGCCAATTCAATTCGACCGGTCGATTACTCGGTTTTAGAAGAAACAGTTGAACCCACTTCACCAGAACTTGGTGATGGTGAAATCTTGGTCGGCGAAAATTACTTTGAGACAGAAGACTGCGATTCCTGTGGTGACAGCAGTTGCTCAAGTTGTGCTACTTGGTGTTTCCCCATTTGCTTGAAGCTACGTACAGAAGACTTGCAAATACGGACTGGAATTGAAGGCTTTAAGAATGGAATGAACCGTGGCATGGATGGTAGCTTTGGTGCCCTCTACGGCTTTAACTGGGGTGCTCCAATCAAGCTCTGTTCTGATAATGGTTTGAGTGTTCAGTTTGGTGCGAACGGTTCAAACGCCAACTTGTACAAAGCGAGTTTCACGGACAGCACACGAGAACAATTGTTCATAACCGCAGGGCTCTTTCGTCGAGTTGATTGGGGATGGCAAGGTGGTATTGTCTTTGATTACTTAAAAGAAGACTGGTATTACCGAACCGAAGTGACTCAGGTTCGAGGCGAAATAAGCTGGGTCAATCAATGTAACAATGAGTTTGGTTTCTGGTTTGCGGCCTCGGATCAAGCGGATGACATCACGGGATCAATTACCTTGCCTGGTGCTTCTAGCTCAACCAATATCAGCGAAACCATTGAAACTGAAAGCATCTATGCCCTGTTCTGGAGACGTCAGTTGGACGACTGTGGGGCTGAAATGAGACTAAGTGCTGGTTGGACTGAGAATAAACAGGGCTTGCTTGGAGCCGATTTCCATATCCCGATCACTAACTGCTTGGCTCTTGATAGCGAGTTCGCCTTCTTCCTACCAGATTCACCATCTGGAATGACGAGAAACGAAGCGGAAGGGTGGAACATCGGCATCAACTTGGTTTGGTTCCCAAAATGTGGATCAAACGTAGGTAGCAAAAGTTACAACCGACCACTGTTTGACGTTGCCAACAATGGCAGTATGTTCCTCAGACGTCAATAATTTGAATCATCGATTCGGGGGAATCGAGATGGGACGCCTTTGCTCTTGAGTAAAGGCGTCCTTATCTTTTTCTTGTTGACTGCTGCCCCTCTTGAGGATTTACGAGGTCTTGACTGGCTTCACAATCATTGGCAATCATTGCAAAACGACGAAAAAAACTGCGTAACCCCCTATTATTGCAGGACTTCCCAACATCAGCGTATTGCTGTATACTGTTTTGGTTAATAGTCAATCACCCCCTCTACTCAATGTAGGTAAGGGGATTCATTGGAGAAGAATCTGTAGGGTATGTCTCTACAGGCATTCCTGTCTCTGAATAATACTTCAACTTAGTAGCCAACAATAATTATGAGTGATTCCAACAAGAAAGATCACTGGGCCTCTCTCGCAAGCTCTTTAGGATCTGAGGATTCTACAGACGATGCCGCCGATCCAACTGTTTCTGAAAGTGTCTCTGAGAATGTTTCTTCTGACTTGGAAGAAAGTTCTGAATCAATCGTTGAGAATAGCTCAGATGTTGACACGATTGATAATTCAGAAACATCGACACTTGATTCAACTGAAGCGGTCTCTGAGCCTGAGCCAATTGTAGAGCCAGAAGCCTCAGAACCGGCTGCGACTGAACCTGCAAAGAAAAGTCACTGGGGCAGCATTGCCAGCGCTTTGGGGCTGAGTAAATTTGTTGAGCCTGCCGTAGTTGAAAGTACACCACAAAAAACTGCGTCTTCCAAAGCAGCCGCCGCGAAGCCAGCGAAAGCAAAACCGGCAGCTAAGAAGAAACCTGACAAGGAAAAATCTTCCAAGGCCAAGCCTGCTCAAATCACTAGCAAATCTGATAAAACAGATCAGATATCTGATACATCGGCAGAAAAAACTGAAGTAAAGACGGAAGTAAAAAGCAGTGGATTTGGTCAAGGGCTTTTAGAAGAGACTGCTTCTTCCTCACAAGATCAAGTTACACAGGAAATCTTCTCCGAAAAAATTGTACGTTCTGAGTCTGAGAAAAAAGCATCGAAGATGTTCTTTGGCGATAAAGGGCCTCCGCCACGAGAAAAGCAAGAGTCAAAGCGGCCAAAAACAAAAGGATTCCACGACCAAATCTTTGAAGATGAATTCGCAGACGATCCTCAAGACAAACGTACTGAAGCACCTGTTGCTGATGCACCGATTGCTGAAGGGCCTGTCGAAGTTGTGGAGACCTCAGTCGAGGCGAGTGACACGGAAGTTTCTGAAGAAAAAACAGGTCGCAAGAAACGACGACGTCGACGTGGTGGCAAACGTCGCACTAGCTCTGACCGATCTACTACCGATAGTTCATCAGAAGAAGTTTCTACAGAAAATGCCTCTGAATTGGACACTCAAGTCGAGACATCGGTTGAACCTGTTTCAGGAGCCGATGAAGACAGTTCCGATAAAGACAGTGCTGGCGAAGTTCAGACAGAGTCTACGGATCGTCCTAAACGTCGTCGTCGACGTCGAAGATCCCGTAAAGCCGAAACTACAGAGTCAGCGACGACAGAGACAGCAACGACAAGTGTTAGTGCAGAGGAAGAATTTGAATCGACTGAAGTGAGTTCTGAATTTGGCGAAGAGCAACCTCGTCGTTCACCAAGAGATCGAGACCACGACCACGACGATAGCGAATCCGAAGAACGACATCGCAATATTCCCTCTTGGCTTGATGCGATTGAAGTCATTGTTGACGCTAATATCGAACGCCATAAAACGGCTCCCAAGCATAAAGAGTATGGTGGCAGACCTCGCAAGCGACGCGGTGGCAGCGGCAGTCGACGCTCCTCATCTTCTTAAGCCAAATAAGAAGATCTAACTCTAACTGGGGTTAGATCTTCTTTTATTTTATGCTCGGCGGTGCTCTACTGCGCAAGTTGTCTGAATAACGCGTGCCCTAATCTTTCCAATTTGGAAAAGCATTTTGGCAGATTTCATCTAAGATGCTTGGTTCTCGTTGCGTGGCCTGCTAAGATGGAGCATTGATTAGATTGTTCCCCCTTATCCATTGCCTTAGGGAAGAGGATTAAACCGTGAAATACTTTCTTAGCCTACTGTTCGTACTGTCGTTTGTTATTGGTTGTGGCAGCAATGATCCTGGTGGCAACCCAGTCTCCACCGATCCTTCAACATCTGGTGAGGAAACGAAGGGCATCGTAATGCTTCGTTACACGCCAGGTAGTCAAAGTACCGAACAACGCGAAGAAGGGTTCTTGGACACAATTTTGAAGGACTACCCTCAGATTGAAGTCCTCTCAGACGATCAATACGCTGGCACAACAGAAGATTCTTCACTCGATAAAGCTCAGCAAATTCTCAATAAGTATGGAGATAACATCACCGGGATCTTTGCCGTTTGCGAACCAAACGCGAACGGGGTACTTCATGCTCTCGAAGAAGTTGATAAAGCTGGAACGATCAAGTTCATGGGTTTTGATCCGAACGCACGCATGGTGCAAGCGCTTGAAGACAAAAAGATGGATGGGATTGTACTCCAAGACCCTGTCATGATGGGTTACTTGGCAGTGAAAACCATGACTGCCCATTTAAACGGCGAGAAAGTTGATAAACGCGTTTCAACCGGAGAAGCCGTGGCCACTCCAGCCAATATGACATCAGATCGAATGTCGGAACTACTGAGTCCTGAAAAATTAAAGGATTCCGCAGCACAACCAGAAAAACCTAAATATCGAATTGCCGTAATTCCTAAAGGCACGACGCACGAGTTCTGGCAGTCAGTACACTATGGTGCCCAAAAAGCAGCTGATGAAGCAGGCAATGTTGAAATCATTTGGATCGGACCTCAGCAAGAGAGTGACCGCGAATCGCAGATCAACATCGTGCAAAACTTTATCACGCAAAAAGTTGATGGAATTTGTTTGGCTCCACTCGACTCGCAAGCACTAGTCGCCGTTGTGAAAGAAGCGAAAGAAGCTGGAATTCCAACAGTGGCTTTTGATAGTGGGCTTGATGACAAAGATGCCATTATCAGTTATGTGGCGACTGACAATTACAATGGTGGTGTCGAGGCAGCCCACGCACTTGCTGAAGCACTTGGTCATACACGCCCTGAAAAGTCAACGGAAGAATAAGCTTACCACTTATACATCGAGTTTTCTGACTAGATCGGAAGGTTGAAGTGAGTTCTTCCCTGCTCTCCATGGAGAATATCTCAAAACGTTTTGGTGCCACGCAAGCCTTGAGCAACGTGTCACTAAAAGCTGTTGCTGGGGAAGTGCTGGCATTGATTGGCGAAAATGGTGCTGGTAAAAGCACCATGATGAAAATTCTGAGCGGTGCAATTTTTCCCGACTCGGGGAAAATGCTGCTTGGAGAACAAGAATACGCACCGACGGGGCCCCTTGATGCCCGTTCGGTCGGCGTGGCCATGATCTATCAAGAGCTGACTTTAGCACCTGACTTAAGTGTTGAAGACAACATCATGCTCGGGTTAGAGATGCACAACTTTGGTGTGCTTAACCGCCGAAAACAACGAGTAAAAATCCATGAAGTGCTTCAGCGTCTAGGGCACTCCGAATTAAAACCGACTGCCATTGTAGGCACTCTCTCTGTCGGCGCACAACAACTCGTAGAAATCGCACGTGCGCTCGTGATTGACGCCCGCGTGATTGTGTTTGATGAACCAACGAGTAGCTTGACGCAAAAAGATGTTCAGCATCTTTTTCAAGTGATTAAGTGGCTCAAGGAATCTGGTCGAGCGGTCATCTACATCAGCCATTTCCTGGAAGAAGTCCGCGAGATCTGCGATCACTATGTGGTACTGCGTGATGGAACCATGGCAGGTTCAGGCACATTGGAAGATGTGACTGAAAGTGAAATTGTAACACTCATGGTTGGGCGTACCGTGGAAGAACTTTTCCCACAGGTGCCACATACCCCGAGTGATACGATTCTCAAAATCGAAGGCGTTTCAAGCCGTAGTAAACCGCACGATGTATCATTTGAATTACGCCGCGGAGAAATCCTTGGTTTCTCCGGTCTTGTCGGATCAGGTCGAACAGAGTTGTTACGAGCCATTTATGGGCTTGATCCCAATCGAGTGGGCGTGGTCGAATTAAACGGAAAAAAAGTAGAACGTAACCCGGCCAGTGCCATTCGCGCAGGGATGGGTTTTGTTTCTGAAGATCGTAAAACCGAAGGTTTGGCCCAAGACCGTTCGATCAACGACAATCTCACTTATAGCCACTTGAAACCCTATTCGAAATTCGGATTTCTCAATCTGGGCAACCGGCTGACTCAGTCCAAGCATTGGATGCAAAAGCTCCAAGTCAAAGCCCAGTCGGCGACACAAGAAATCGGAGCACTTTCCGGCGGCAACCAACAAAAAGTTGCCATCGCCCGAGTGTTGCATCAAGAGGCGGATGTGCTGCTGCTCGATGAACCAACACGCGGAATCGACGTTGGTACTAAGTCAGAAATTTATCGTTTAATTGGCGAACTGGCCGCATCCAACAAAGCTATCATCTTTGTCAGTTCTTACCTGCCTGAGTTGATGGCCATCTGTGATCGAATTGCCGTGATGAATCGTGGTTACTTACGTGAGATCCGCGATACCAACCAATGGACCGAAGAAGAAATAATGGCAGAAGCCATTCGTAGTGATTAAATATGCCAGAGAACACACAACCTGAGACGAACCATTCAACCGCATCTGTTATCGCTAAGATATTAGACGTTGTCGGCCCATTGATCGCATTGATATTTGTATTTGGCCTGTTCGCAATATTGGATCAGTTATATGGCAGTCAACAGTTTCTATCTGAAACGAATATCCGCACAATTTTAATTCAAACTGCCGTGGTAGCGGTAGCGGCCTTAGGCATGACGATGATCATTGTCTCTGGCGGAATTGATCTCTCAGCCGGAACTGCACTTGCGCTTTGTGCCACGGTGTTAGCTTGGGGCTTAAACGAAGATGTGGCGTTCTTGATCACTCAAGGAGAAAACTTTGAATCGGTATCAGAGCAATTAGAAAAAGATCAAAAACCGTATCGCAAACTAGTGGCGACTAAAGAAAAAGCTGAAGCTGCTATAGCAACTGCCATGTCTAAGATTGAGTCGGTTTCAGAACAATTAGAAACAGCTCAGAAAGAGCATCAAAAACTTGCGGATGCCGAAGATAAAGACGAAGCTGCTATATCGGCTTCCAAGTTAGGACTAGAGGAATTTTCAGAGCAATTGGATACACTTCAGAAAGAGCATCAAAAACTTGTGGAGAACAAAGAAAAAGATAAAGAAAAAACTGAACTTGCTATTTCGGCTGCCATGTTAGATTTTGAACCGACAAAAAATCGCTTGTTATCAATGCTTGAAATCAAAACCAACCAAGTTGCTCTCCTAGCGGACTCCGAAAAGAAAAATGAATTACTCCCAATTTTAGAAGCCAAAAAAGAAAATCTGAACGATCCTGACTACATCTTCAGCGCTAATATCAAGTGGCTGAAAAATATCCCTAACTCTCCTTGGTCCATTTGGATTGCTCTTGTCATGGCATTGATCACTGGGGTAGTAACCGGGCTAGTCAATGGAGCATTAATCACTAGCCTGCGGGTTGTTCCGTTTATTGTGACACTCGGAACAATGACCATTTACTCAGGGCTTGGGCTTTACTTAGCCAACGATACACCGATTCTTCCGAATGTTGCAATGCAGGTGCCTAATCAGCTATCGATGTTGATCAGCAACAGCAAAGGGGCCTTAGTTTTTGGGCTTCCTTTAGGGTTGTGGTTATTAATCGTGATGGCAATCATCATGGTTCTACTGCTAAGGTATTCAGTGCTTAGTCGCCACTTGTTTGCGATTGGCTCGAACGAAGCAACTGCAAGGCTTTGTGGTATCAATGTTCCACGTACCAAAATCTTGGTCTATGCTTTCAGTGGACTGTTCGTTGGGATTGCAGGCATCTATCTCTTCTCACGACTATCAAGCGGCAATCCTAATGGCGGTTCCGGAAAAGAATTAGAAATCATTGCCGCCGTGGTAATCGGGGGCGGTTCGTTAAGTGGCGGACGTGGTTCGATCTTGGGGACAATTGCAGGGGCCTTAATTGTGGGTGTGATCAGTGCAGGTTCAACTTTGCTCGGTTTACAACTCTCGGTCTACAATATCATTCTCGGTTCTGTGATCATTGGTGCCGTATTGGTCGATCAAATTCGTCAGCGGTATCACGAGACAAATTAAGAGACGTTCGCAGTAAAGAGGGAACAGCACAGTGCTTATTGCCTGTCTCAAGCAGAATTACTGATCAAGTTGCCGATTATCTGATCGGAATGAGAGTTCTTGCGGCTTGAATGACTATTCATGATTGAATCTGCAAAACTCTCGCGGTAAGGTAATATAGTGCAGGGTCTAATTTTGTGGCTTCTCGTAGGGTGGCTGCTCGCCAGCCGCCAGGAAGTGCAAATAGATTGAACCACCAAGACAGAAAAACACAAAGAAAAGAAGAGGTTCTTTAATTTGAATAGGAATAAGAGGCAACGTCCATAAACAGGCGGCTGGCAAGCAGCCACCCTACGAATTTATTTGCACTTTCAGATTTATTATCCTCCTTACTCTGCCTGACTGAATAATCCATGAATAAACAAATCTCGATTCGCATTGCGTTGCTATTCGTCCTGACAACATGCCTTTGCCATGCAATTCATGCCGCTGACAAACCCAATATCTTGTATATCATGTCCGACGATCATGCGGCCCATGCGATTGGTGCGTATGGAAGTCGGTTGGCCATATTGAACCCTACGCCAAATCTAGATCGCCTGGCAAGCGAAGGAGTTCGTCTGGCGAACTGCTTCTGTACCAACTCCATTTGTACACCCAGCCGGGCCACCATTATGACCGGGCAGTACAGTCATACCAACGGAGTGACCACACTCAACGGCAGGCTTCCGGCGGATCGACAAACGCTGGCAATCCAAATGAAAAAAGCCGGGTATCAAACCGCCATCATCGGCAAATGGCATTTAAAAGAAGAACCGGCTGCGTTCGATTATTACTGTGTACTGCCAGGACAAGGTTCGTACTTCAACCCCATCTTTCGAACTCAAGGCCCAGAAGCATGGCCGAAAAATACTTTGCGAGCATCAAGATACGATTCCACTCATTCGTCCGATGCGATTACCGATATCTCTTTGAAATGGCTGAAGTCACGTAAAAACAAAAACCAACCGTTCTTCTTAATGCACCATTTCAAAGCACCGCATGACAACTTTGAAAATGCTGAACGCTACGACTGGCTCTACGAAGATGTAGAGATCCCGATGCCTGAAAGTCTGCTCAATCGCGGCAAGCATGGTCCGCTCAACCAAGACCTTTACGGAACGTCTGTTTCCAAAAGAAACACCCGACGCAACATGGGCCATCACATGTATGTGGATCAAGATTTGAAAGAGCCCGAGTACACTAAAGTAGCCTACCAGCGTTATCTGAAGAAATTTCTACGTTGCGTCAAAGGCGTTGATGACAACATCGGCCGTTTGCTTGATCACCTGGAAAGTACGAAGCAACTCGACAACACAATCATCATCTACTCCGCCGACCAAGGGTTCATGCTGGGCGAACACGACTATATTGATAAACGCTGGATGTACGAAGAGTCGTTACGCATGCCGTTCATCATTCGTTACCCAAAAATGTTCAAAGCCAACAGCGTCAACACCGACTTAATCAACAACGTCGACTATGCCCCAACATTGTTAGAACTTGCTGGTATCACTGAGCTTCCCAAGCAGTTCCAAGGCCGCAGCTTTGTAGCCAACTTGCAAGGCAATACGCCAAAAGATTGGCGTAAAGAAAGCTACTATCGTTATTGGATGCACATGGCCCACCATGACAACCCGGCCCATTACGGAATTCGTACAGCAAAATACAAACTCATTTTCTTCTACGGATTACCCTTAGATGCACCTGGGGCGCAAAAGAAAAACACCGTTGCCCATTGGGAGCTTTACGATTTAGAGAAAGACCCCCATGAAATGAACAATGTGTATGAAAACCCTGAATATGTGAGCGTTGCTTCTGAACTTAAAAATCGTTTAATGGAAACCAAAAAAGAAATTGGTGACCAGGACGATAAATATCCTGAACTGATGAAAGTTCTAGAGGCTGCGTGGTAAAACGCTATTCACGATCCACTATCAAATACTATTTCCTGCTATTTCGCATGAAAGAATCACTTATGATTTCGCGTCGATTAATCTCAGTTTTGTCTTTGGTTTTATTGTTTAGTGTCTGTATTTCAGTCAAAGCTCAGACTTTGGAAGAACAACTGAAACAATCCTCGTTCGATCAATTAGCGTCCGAAGCTAAGAACTTGGGAGACGCTCGACGCGGAGCCATTATCTTCTATCAGCAATACATGGCCTGTACGAAGTGCCATCAGTTCGGTCAGCAACAAAATGCGTTAGGGCCTGATCTTTCAAAGATGACGAAAGACTTGACCGATGCTTATCTGGTCGAATCTGTGCTTGAACCATCGAAAACCATTAAAAAGGGCTTTGAAACGGTCAACATTTTAACGACCGCAGGAAAGACCCACACCGGCTTAATTGCAGATCAAAATGAATCGCGTGTGATCTTGCGTGATGCGGCTGAATCTTTCGCACGTGTTTCTATCGCAGCCGATGATATTGAAATACAATCGGCCGGTAAAGTCTCGTTGATGCCGGCTGGTCAAGTGAATGTCTTGACTGGCAAGCAGCAGTTCTACGATCTTGTGCAATATCTGATTGCCTTACGCAATGGCGGCGTGCAAGCGGCACGTGAACTAGAACCGGCCCCTTCACTCTACGTGGCTCGACCGTTGCCTGAATATGAGAAGACCATTGATCATGCTGGCATGATTTCCACGCTAGACAACGAATCACTCAAACGTGGTGCGGCCATTTACAATCGGCTCTGTATCAACTGCCACGGCACGCACGATAAACCAGGCTCGCTGCCCACCGCATTACGTTTTGCCGACGGCAAGTTCAAAAACGGACATGACCCTTACACCATGTATCAAACTCTGACTCGTGGATTCGGCATGATGATTCCGCAGACTTGGATGGTGCCGCAACAAAAATACGATGTGATTCATTACATTCGTGAAACCTATCTAAAAAAACATAATGAAGCCCAGTTGTTCGATGCCACTAAAGATTATTTGGCAACACTGCCCAAGGGAGACAGTCGTGGACCTGAACCATCGAACATTCTACTATGGGAACAAATGGACTATGGCCCGAACTTGACTTCGACGTATGAGTTCGGCAACGACGCCAAAAACTTTGCCTATAAAGGCAATGCGATTCGTCTAGATCATGGACCAGGCGGCGTCTCACAAGGCAATAGCTGGTTTGTGTTTGATGAAGACACAATGCGAGTGGCCGGAGTTTGGACAGGCGACCAGTTTATCGACTGGAACGGAATTCAGTTCAACGGACGCCACAACATTCACCCGCGTGTGGTTGGGCAAATGTTGTTTGAAAATCCAACAGGCCCAGGCTGGGCGAACCCTGACACCGGCAGTTTTGAAGACACACGTCTTCGCGGCAGAGACGATCGCATCTATGGTCCGCTCACACGAGACTGGGCCCATTATCAAGGCATGTACGCACACGGCGGCGATACCATTTTGCACTACACCGTGGGCGACACCACCATTCATGAAATGCCACAATTAGCTGGCACGAATTCGACACCTGTGATCAAACGCATATTCAATATCGGCGAACGTAACAAACCGCTTATATTGCAGGTTTTGAAAACTGCATCTCCCTCTCAATTGACGAATCTAAATGTTGACCGTAAGAATGCTTCATTTATTGGTCTGGGGATATCTGACCAAAAACCTGTTGAAGTCAAAACGGAGCAATCTGACCTTCGCTTTGATGGCAGTAATTATGTCGAAGTGAAAGACGGAAAGTCTTTCAACATGTACGACAAAGATTTTACTGTCACCGGACGCATCAAAACGAAAACAGACGGAACCATCTTTTGTAAAACTGAAAATAAGTCGAAGTGGGTGGCCGATGGCAAATCACTCTTCATCCGAGGCGGAAAACTTACCTACGATATTGGCTGGGTTGGGGCCGTGTCATCCAGCGTGCGTGTGACCGATAACAAGTGGCATAATGTGGCACTTGTTTATCAAGCAAAAGAGAAACAAGTTCAACTTTATGTCGATGGCAAGGTTGTTGGAGAAGGAAAGCTTGCTCCGAAGAATAAATCGAACAAGCAAGTGATACGAATTGGACACACCGCCAGTAACTTCCCGCCAAAACCGACTTTTAAAGGCGATCTGCAAACAGTTAGTTTCTATCAGCGTGTTCTAAATGAAAATGAATTGAAAACGACTCCTGCAAAACAATCACTAATAGCTGCTTGGAATTTTGAGAACACAAAGTCCAATCCAATCGTCCCGATTGCTGGCAAGAAAGTTCAAGGAACAATCGTTGCCACTGGAGGCCCTAGTGCAAACGCCGCTGATCAACCCGGAAATGCGATCACCGCAGGCGTTGCTGGCGACATCGCAGGAATGCAGTGGAAGACCGACGATCAAGGAAATCTGCGACTAACAATCCCCGCAGGCAACGGGCCTATTCAGTTTACTCTCTACCACGCACCGGTGACTGATTTGGCTAATACCGAATCTGTACTCGCCTCGCTAGATACCGACAATTCAAGGCAAGATTTATCAGCCAAAATGAATGGCGGTCCAACACGTTGGGCAGGGTTACTAAAAACCAAGGTGGAACTTGGAGATTCCAGTGGCCCTTTTGCTGTAGATACTCTCACACATCCAGAATCGAACCCTTGGTTCTGTCGCATGCGATTGACTGGTTTCGATTTCTTCCCTGATGGCGATTCAGTCGCAGTCTCATCTTGGGATGGAAACGTCTGGATGGTACGCGGTTTATCTCAGCTTGATCAACCACGATCCGAAGGTTCACCTGCCCCGGAGCTCACATGGCAGCGAATCGCTTCAGGTTTGTTTCAACCGTTGGGTGTGAAAGTTGTGGATGACAAGATACACGTAACCTGCCGAGATCAACTCTGTATTCTGCACGACTTGAATGGCGATGGGGAGACCGACTATTACGAAAGCTTTAATAACGATCACCAAGTGACCGAGCATTTTCATGAATTTGCAATGGGCCTGCAAACCGATGCGGAAGGTAATTTTTATTACGCCAAATCGGCCCGTCACGCATTAACGGCACTGGTACCCCATCATGGAACCTTGTTGCGTATCAGCAAAGATGGCTTAAAAACAGATATCATAGCGACAGGCTTCCGAGCCGCTAACGGAGTTTGCTTGAACCCCGATGGTAGTTTTATCGTGACTGACCAAGAAGGACATTGGAACCCTAAGAACCGGATCAACTGGGTCAAGCCGGGCGGGTTCTACGGCAACATGTTTGGCTACCACGATGTCACCGATGATTCAGACGAAGCCATGCAACAGCCGCTCTGTTGGATCACGAACCAGTTTGATCGTTCGCCGGCTGAACTACTTTGGGTCGACAGCGAAAAATGGGGGCCTCTCAATGGAACGTTGCTTAATCTTTCTTATGGCTACGGCAAAGTCTATGTTGTGCCGCATGAAGAAATCAACGGTCAAAAACAAGGCGGCATGTGTCAGCTTCCGATTCCAAAGTTTGAAACCGGAACCATGCGTGGACGTTTCCGCGAAGATGATGGGCAACTTTACCTGTGTGGCATGTTCTCTTGGGCCGGTTCACAGCAAAAGCCAGGTGGTTTTTACCGGCTTCGCTATACCGGGCAACCATCGCACTTGCCAATTGGATTGCATGCAACCACCAAGGGCATGAAAATAGAACTCACTGACTCGCTCGATCTCGAATCGGCTGAGAATGCCGATAATTATAGTGTGAAAGTGTGGTCGCTCAAACGTACTGCCAGCTATGGATCAAAACATTACGATGAACATTTTATCGATGTAAAATCGGCCAAGCTTGCGGATGATGGCAAGTCGGTGTTCCTTGAAATTCCAGAGATTGCACCTACTTGGGGCATGGAAATCAAGTACTCTCTGAAATCGTCAACCGGTGAAGTCGTAAACGGCACGATTCATAACACGATCCACAATTTGGCCCCGTAATTCTGTTGAACAGTCTCAATACACGCCAAACCCTCAAGGGCTATTCGTATGCGAACCATTTTAACTCAAGCAGTCGTTATCCTTGTGTTATTGAGTTGTGGAGCAAGTACTTCTCTTGCAGAGTTACCTGGCCAACCCAACTTTTTGTTCATTTTGACTGACGATCACGCATTAGAAGCTATCGGGGCCTATGACAAATGGCTCAAGCCGTATGTGCAGACACCGACGATTGATAAGCTGGCCGAAGAAGGCATGCGATTCACGAATGTGTGTTGCAATAATTCGATCTGTTCACCCAGCCGTGCCAGTATCATTACTGGGCAGTTCAGTCATATTAATGGTGGTCGCAATTTGAATTGCAGCCTTGCAGAAGATGCCCCCAGTTATAGCAGACAATTAAAAGAAGCCGGCTACCAAACCGCTGTAGTTGGCAAGTGGCATATGAAGCACTTGCCACGTGGGATGAACTTTTATGCAGTCACGAAAGGGCAGGGCAAGTATTTTGATCCTACGTTTTCCTTCTCAGACGGAACCAAAAAGTCGTTCAAAGGATACTATGCCGATATTTATACTGACCAAGCACTCAACTGGTTAAAACAACGCACTCCAGGCAAACCATTTTGTTTAAATCTACATTTCAAAGGCCCCCATCACCCGTATGATTACCCTGAACGACATGAGAAATTGTTAGCAGGCACCGATGTACCTGAGCCGAGCAATTTGCATGAAGATGTCGAATCAACGAGCCCTTTGTTAAAGAAACCGAGTTGGTCTCACCTGTATCAAGATTTTGCAGAACGATCCTATTACCCGCGACATGAACAGGAATATGAAAAGCTGAGTGATGATGCCAAAGAGAAGCGTTCGATTTCGTATCAGCATATGATCCACAAGTACATTCGCTGTGTGGCGGCCATTGATGAAAACATAAAACGAGTTCTCGATTACCTGGATGCAGAAGGCATCAAAGACAACACGGTGATCATCTACACGTCAGATCAAGGCTACTGGCTCGGCCAACATGGGCTTTATGACAAACGCCTGATCCTCGAAGAATCGCTCAAAATGCCGTTCATCGTTCGATTCCCAAGCGAAATCAAACCAGGCTCGGTGAATCACTATTTGTGCAGCAACGTCGATTTTGCTGAAACCATCTTGGACTTTGCCAAAATAAAACCAGATGCCCGCATGCAAGGACGCAGTCTTCGCCCACTGCTGCAAGGACAAACTCCCAAAGACTGGCGTGACGCCATTTTCTATGCCTATTACGCGAGGGCCCCACATCACTGGGGAATCCGTACAGACCGTTACAAACTCGTACGATTTCCTAACACCGATGACGCTGAGTTATACGACCTCAAAACCGATCCTCAAGAAATGAAGAATGTAGCCACCGACCCAAGCTACGCTAAGATACTAAAACAGATGGATCAAAAACTCGTTGCCAAAATGAAGGAAGTGAAAATAACCAGAGATCAGCTACCAGGTTATTTCGTGGCACCACCCAAGCAGAAGAAAGTTCAGTAAACCAGATGATACGAAAAACCAATATCATTAGTTACAAAAACACACGATTCCTCTAAATGACTATAATCCCTATTTCGAAATTTGTGCTTCTACAGACCAGCCAAGGGTGAACTCGCATCGCCAAACTGATCGGCATCTAGGCCCATCCGGTTCATGACGGAAAGATAGAGGCTGCACAGTTTTCGCTCGTCGTCACTCTTGTCGAGATAGTCAAGCACACGCCCTGTTTTGATCGTTCCTCCTAAGCTGCCAGAGGTCAAAAGTGGCACTTTGGAGGAATCGTGTTTGCTGCCAGACCACATGTTATTCACGAACACCAGCAACGAGTTGTCGAGAACGGTCCCTTCTCCTTCGGGCATTTTATCGAGTCGATCTGTCAGATAGGCGAGTTGGCTACAATAGTAATGCGACACACGTTGCCAGTCTTCCGATCGGTCATCGTGCGATGAAGAGTGATGGGCCTTGCGAACATCTAGGAATGGATAGAACAAGCCAGAAATATCGCGGCAAAGTAGCAAGGTTGCAAACCGTGTTTTATCGGTTTGAAATGCGAGTGCGATGATATCACACATCAATCGCATGTGATCACGAATGTCTTCTGGTAGCCCGTTGTCTGGCCGCTTCATGGTGGCGAGTGACTTACCACTTGATTTAGCACGCTCTACGGATTTATCTTGCGCCGCACGCATACGTTCAATCCGTTTTTCCACTTCACGAACACTCGCTAGGTACTCGCCCAGTTTATGTTTATCTGAAACGCTTGCTTGACGGCTCAGGCTTTCAGCTTGCTCTTTCACACGATCTAGTACCGACTTATTGCGGAGACTGCCGCGATTGTCGAACAGGCTATCAAATGCTAACGAAGGATAAATCTCCATCGGCACAGGTGACGTCGCATTTTGCCACGAGATATGAGAACTGTAGGCCATCGAGAAATTGGTTTCGTGATACCCGGTAATCGGCTGTTCGCAACCAAGTACCATGCTGGAGAGCGCGGTCTCGTTGCCGAGATGTTTGGACAGAATTTGGTCGACACTGGTTCCGCCATATAATTCGGAACCCTTTTTCAGGGCGGCACCTGACAGAATATTGCCCGTTTGGCCGGGGTGAATACCAACGCCTGTGGCATGTTTGTTGAAGAGCCCGTTGATGACGTTCAACTTCTCTTTATGCACCTCCATTGGTTGCAGGCTTTTGCTCAGTTCCATTTGCGAACCTGCCCCCTTCGCCCACCAATGTTCAGGGTGAACGCCGCAGGCCATAAACATAACGGCAAAGCGTTGGGGAAATGGATTTTCTGAATTAGTTGAAGCAGCTTCTAGCCCCCAAACGGGAATGGATTCCAGCCAGGGCAGTGCCATTGAAACGCCTGCACCTTGGAGAATTGTGCGACGTGATAATTGTCGTTGTAAGTTATTCATGGTTCGCTGACTGCCTGTTGGCTTCGTTTCCGCGTTTGTTTAAAAACTGAGGGCTGGTGACAATGGACTCAATCAAACAGCCAATTCGGGCATTCTCTTTTTTTAGTCTTTCACGCATGGTTTTTAATAGACTGTCGTCGCTTGGCAAAAGTGTTCGCCCGAGACCGTATGATAGCAGTTTCTCGCAAAGATTGTCTTGGAATTCATCGATACGGCTTTCGTTCAAATAGCGGCGCAACCCAGCTAGTCCTTCGCCCAGGCTGCCATCTGGGAATTCAGCGCTGGCATCAACAGGTCGACCACCCAAGTCGAGTTCTCTGAATTCGCCAACAGGGCCGTATTGTTCAAACACTAGGCCGACTGCATCAAAACGATCATGACAGCCAGCACATGCTTGAATTTGGCGGTGCTTGGCCAGCATCTCACGCAGTGATAAGTCGCCCAGTTTGCTTTCATCGGCAGGCAGTTCGGGAACTTCAGGCGGGGGTGGTGGAATTTCTTCTCCCAAGATCCGCCGCACAACCCAATAGCCCCGTTTGACAGGACTGGTGCGTAAGCCGGGTGAATTTTTGGTGAGGAAAACCGACATCGGCAATAAACCACCGCGCCCATACTGGCTTGCATCGTCAATGCGTGTCCACTCGGTCGAGGTTATACCCGCGTGATCTATACCATAGTGCTGGGCCAATTCTCGATTGACAAATGTATGATTGGCATTCAACAAACTGGTGATGGAACGATCCTGCTGAAAAACATCGACCAGAAACCGGATCGGCTCTTCAAACATCGCTTGACGCAGTTCATTGGTGAAAGCGGGAAATCGGTCTCGATCCACACTGTTATGATCTTGGAATTGCCGAATGTCTAACCATTGACCACCAAACTCGGTCGCCAGCCCAAACACTCGCGGATCTTGTAGCATTCGTTCTGTTTGCGCAAGCAGCACATCAGGTTGACTCAATTTACCGGACTCTGCTAGTTGCAAAAGTTCTTGATCAGGCATGCTCGACCACATAAAGTAACTCAAGCGTGATGCCAGTTCCAAGTTTGTCAAAGGGCGTTCGTTTGTGCGTGCAGCGCCAAGATCGAGTCGATAACTGAAATGGGGTGACATTAAAACCGAAACGACCGTATCCTGAATCGCCTGTTCATGATTCAACTTATATTCACTTCGTAACTCGTGATAAAAAGCCTTGATGTCTTGCTGTTCAAACTTCGTTAATGGGCGCCGAAAAGCACGCTGGCAGAACTGAAGCACCGCTGAAAGATGAAGCGGTGCTGCTTTGATCCGTGCTTGTTCAACCCAACGAATCTGGTCATTGATGTTGTGGAAATAGTCCTTCGCGGCTTGAATCATCAGGGCATCGCCGGCTTCACGCTTGATTTTGGCCAAGTAAACTTTCGACAACCGCTCGATCATGTCTGCGTTTGCCGCTGATTTATCTTCAGCACGCGCGAAATCAAAATCAGGGTCTCGGATGAATGTTGAATCGGTACGTTCAAACCACAGAAAGCTCGAATACTGTCGCGTTGGTGCAGAGGTAATGAAATCGAGTTCTTGCCATAGGCGATCCAAATCACGTTTCTCAGATTCGTCTAAAATTAATTCGTAGAGAGGGGAGTCATCACGATAGTAGCCCATCATGCTGTGAAATCCGGCACTTAACAATCGCCCTTCTTCTGAATACTTATTGGAGTTGCTTACATAGTCACGCCCTCGTTCGGAAACGTAAAAAATATTAGGGAAGACTTGGCAAAAATACTCTAATTCGGTTTGATAGAATGCCAAGTCCGCTTTGTCAGTTGGAATATCTAATGGAGTTGTTTTCGTCGTCAGCAGATCGTGATTAAAAGTTCTACGCTGAGATGCGTATTGTTCGTTTCTCCAAAGCACCAAAGTTTGCGAGCCTTTGTGTACACCAGCTCCGCTAAGAGTATCAATCTTGGGTTGAAGTTTTAGCCGTAGGTCAACCACATAATCTCGCATCGCTTCGCTGCCTGAACGGGCGGCCTTTTCATCAGAGTCTGGCAATTCCTGCCAAAGCGTTTGCAATTTAGCGATAGGGCCTACATTATTTTCACGATGTAATAAGTTCCAAACCGTGCGTAAATATTTTGGGCTGATTTTCTGTTTCGCAGCAACTTCCTGGATTATTGATTGTTGCGAATTGCCAGCAGGTTGTTTTTGGATACTCCAGCAAGCCTGGAAATAATCGGCAAGGTCAGTCGGTTGTTGTTTGTAGAATTCAACAATTCGATTCACGCAGTATTTGTCTCGGTCGGTATTGGTTACCACGGGATGTGGTGCGAATGTAATGCCGCTTGGAGTAAGCACCATGTGTTCGACCACTTGGCGAGATGCCTCTAGATATTTGTTTAATAGAGCAGGCGACATCGAGAGTGATTCGCCTGAGTTGTCAAAACCAGCTTCGTTGGCAGGGTCAATCGGAAAGGTGGCTGTAGGGCGAATATCGACGCCGGTTAAATCTCGAATTGTATAATTGTATTCTTGGTTGTTCAGCCGTCGAGCGAGTACCGGACCAGGATCGCCCGAGTTTTTGTCGGCTTCGTGTTTGCGGACGGCTTGAATCCATTCGATGATTGCTTTCCGCTGCTGTGCCGATGGTTGAACTTCACTATCTTCAGGCGGCATTTCATTGGACGAAATACGCTTCAATACGATTTCCCAGATTTGATGGGCCGACGCAATATCTCGAACAGATGAATAGTTGGATAAATCGAACTTAGCTTCAGGGTCTTCTGCCCCATGGCATTCCAAACAATATGATTTCAAAAACGGCAACACCGATTGTTGAAACTGAAAGGCCAGCTTCTCGTCATCTGGATCATTGGCCAGACAAGGGAAAGCTTGCAAGCCGAGAATAAGGGTGACAGTCAAAATCAGATAGTTACGGAGCACGATAGTCTACTCTTCGACTCGGAATAGGCGGGACTTATGAAAGGAGGCGGGAATAGACTAATTGTAATGAAAATCAACTGAAAATGCAATTTTGATTTGAAGCTCGGATATTAACCAATATTGGACAATCACTCAGAACTCTGGACAAAACTATCGCTCAGAATCACCTGTTTGATGATTGATTTGAGTTTGAAATTATCTTTTTGAGTGCTATTCACAATATCTTCCACCGTAATGGAGTCTGCTGCGGTAAGTTCTCTGGATAAGGCAAAACGAAGCAAATGACTGGTAAAGGCCTTTGCAAAACGAACATCCTCTTTGACCAGGGATTCTTTAAATTCAACAATGCCTTTGAACTCGTATTTTTTCATCAGCGTACCAGAAGAGTCAACGTCTCTGCCATTCTCGTATTTGTCACGCCATTGGCCGATGACATCAAAGTTTTCCAGTGCAAAGCCCAAGGGATCGAGCCGCGCATGACAACCGGCACAATCAGGGTTCTCACGATGTTGTGCAAATTTTTCCCGGATCGTCAACTTGTTCGAAGTCTGTTCCTCGTTCAACGGCGGAACATTATTGGGTGGCGGCGGTGGAGGATCGTTGAACAGCACTTCAATCACCCAAGATCCGCGAGCAATCGGCAGCGTTCTTTTAGGCGAAGAGGTCATGGTCAAAACGGCCGCATTGGTCATCACACCACCATAACGAGGATCGCTCGTCGGAACGCGGCTAAACGATCTTGATCTTGATAATTGACGCACTTCGTTATCGCGTTGTTTTTGTCGATCTTGGGCAAGTTGCTCTAGATTGGGAACTGGCGTTGCTGCCAAAGCCGTTTCAGAATCTTGAATGGAATTCTCTAACGCTATTTTTTTATCTCGCTGATCTGGATTTAATTCGTTGACAACATCCGCATCAGAAACGTATAAGTAGTCGCCACTCGATGAAGTTGCGACTTCATCTGGCGTTAGGGCACGGTCATATAATCGAGCTTTGTCTAGTGTCATTGCCAGGTTCCTATTTCCACCACCCGGCAAATGGCGAAGACCAAAGATGACAGAAGTTGTATCTTTGGGGAAAGTTACCGAACCTTTTTGATAAGGTTCACTGTACGGCTTGCCATTGCGATACAACAGCGTGGTTCCATCTTCTTGATAAACCATCACCAAATGGAGCATTTCATTGGCAACCGTTTCAGGTGCGGAGTCTTTGAAGGGCACTGTGCGAGAGTGCCCGTTGCTGCCAGACATCCAATGTCTGTGAACAATTTCTCCATAGACAATTGACTCAAACAAACCACCAGCTTGAAGGGTCATGGCACCGCCGCCAATCTGTTCCACGTTGTGTAGTTTAAACCAGACTTCAAATGTTTTTGCTTTTAATTCAATCGGTAAGTTTTTTGATTGCAGGTAGGCTTCGTTGAGAACCACCATGCCGTCTTGGTAGGAAATATCGCCATGAGCGGTTAACTCCAATGACGAGATCGAGTCTTTTAGATTTCCGTCAAAATCCCAAGCTGCATACGGTTTTAAATCAACCGGTTTTTTGGGGGATGTGTCTTTGAGGCGGGCAGCTAGTATTTTCTCTTTCACGGGATCAACAAGAGCGGCAAGTTCCTGTTGTGACTCCTCAATTGTGGTCTTTAATAAACTTCGCTGTTGAATAATTTCAGTGATGTGTTTACGATCCGCCTCGACAGCCTTTTCTTCATCCGCCTTTGCGTTTGGGTTGCCTGAATACCATTTTTTTAGGTATTCGCTTTGATAGCTAAATCCTGGTGCAATCAGGTCAATAATGGGTCGGTTCTCTACAAAAACAGTATCAAACAACAGTAGCGGTTCAAGTACCATTTGTAAGCTTGCAGGATTTTTCTTGTCTAGGCTAAACTGTCGAAACTTCTGAGGATCAGGTTTCGCTCCCAGAAGTAATTGAAGGTGTAACCATTGCGAAGGAAAACTGTCTAAAAATCGCTCGGATTTTTCAGAGGCAAGCATTCGGTCAATGGTCGTTTCCAGTACATCTTGTTGTGAAAGCGTGCCGTTTTTCGCCAAGGAGAGAAGCTCGGCATCAGGCAAACTTCCCCAAAGAAAGAAGGATAGATCCGATGCAAGATCGTAATCCGTGCTTTGGACGTCAGTCGCTTTATATCGATAAAGAAACAGCGGTGAAGAGAGCACGGCGGACGCCCCTTTTTTCATGCTATCAGTAAAGGAAAGTCCTTGGTTGACCTTACTCAGTACATAATCGGAATATCGATTCAAAGTCGCATCGTCTACGGGGCTGCGAAATGCTTGTTCTAGAAACGGTTTCAATCGTCGATTGATTTCTTCTTTTGTTTGCTTGCCTGCTCCTGGATCACTGAAGAACTCATTCCAAATTCCGCAGTTCTGTTCGTTGAAATCAGGGCTATTGAGAATAGATACACTCAGTTTTAAAAATGAGTCGAGAAGAATCGGCGAGAGTGATAAGTGATCGGCCTGGTTATCAAACCCATGTTCGGCGCGAAGGTCTTGAGGAAAGGATTCCACATTCTGAAAACCACCTTTGCCCAATAACGATTGGCATGAGACATTGACTTTGGCAGGCATTTTTCCTGAGTTCTTTTGAAGATAATTCCCATGCCGGGTCATCAGCTTTTCTGGCAGATAAAAAATATCTTTGTTTAATTCAAACAGATCTTTGATCGCATAATTATATTGAAAACGATTTAATCTTCTTGCGGGAACTTTTTGGATGTTTTTTCCAGCGGTTGACTTGCGAAGTAGAATTTTCAGATCAGCGATGAGTTTCGATTTACGTTCGGTCTTCAACTGAAGTTCATCTTCAGGCGGCATGTCATTTGCCTCTAGAACTTCAATCACATTCTGTATCATCTCTGGCTGATCAGTAAAGTGATCCAGGGTTGTAAGTTCAAGCAGATTAATCTCTCCCTTGACGTCATCGCTCTCTTTGCCGTGACATTTGATGCAATGCGATTTGAAAATTGGTTGAATCAAGTCCTGGAAACTATCGGCAGCATTCAACTCTGTTGTCACAAACAACAATAGAAGGGCTGTTGAAAGAATGATCGAGCGTGTTGTTATCGAAGCTTTATTCACGGATACACCAATGTGTCGTCAGTTAAGGAGGGTTGATCAGGAGGGCATTTACAGTATTGTCTATCTCTAACTCTAGGTCATAAGTTCCGAAATCGTTCCGGTGCTGTCAGCATATTGGTCGATCTCTAGGCCCATCAGTTGAGCAATGGTGAGCCACATATTGGAGTTTAGTGTGCCAGACTTGCATTTGATAAATCGCCCTTGCTTGATTTGTCCTTGAGCTTTCCCAGCAACGATCAGTGGCAAATCAAAGTATTGATGAGTAGCACCATCTCCGAGACCTGCTCCATAGGTGATAATTGAGTTATCAAACATGGAAGTTCCATCGGACTCTTTGATTTCTTTCATTCTTGAGATGACATACGAATACTGCTGCATGTGGAAGATGTCGATCTTTTGCAGCTCTTTATAACCTTCCCCTTTTTGATTATGGGTCATGTTATGATGCTGCACGGGTTTGTCGAACACTCCTTCGTAAGAGAGCGGAGCGTCCCAGCGCTCAGGTCCGATCATAAATGTACTGACATTGGTGATACCCATCTGTAAAGCCAACAGCATCAGATCTCCCATCAGTTGGATGTACTCACCCCGTGGCAAATCGGCATCGGTGGGTTCTTTGATATGAGAAGCTTTGAGATTGTTTTGCAGCTTGGCGATTCTTTTTTCAATACCACGAATGGCCTGCATGAATTCACCAAAGGTTTCACGATCATCGCGGCCCAGTTTCTTCTCCAAGGTCTTCGCATCTGCCAGCATCAGGTCGGTAACATCGGTGACATGGTCGCGGTAATCGTCAGCCATGAAAAGACGATTGTAGAGTTTCTTAGGGTCTTTAATCGATGGGGCAAACTTGCCATCACCGTACCATGAGATATTATCGAACTCTGGCGACTCTTTGGGGTTCTTGTACCCGTTGCAACTGATTTCCAATGTTTTAAATGTGGTCGTATGCCCCACATGATCACCAATAACATGATCCAATGTTCGCCCATTGGGATGACGCATGCCTAGCTCTTCTGCCTGCACAGGCGAGATGCTGGTTAGATAGCAAGAGCTACCTTGCGCATGAACATCTTGTCCATTCTGATAGGTCCGATCCATTCCGGTGACCAAGGTAATGTCGTTGATGTTTTTGGCCAGTGGGGCCATGGTGGAAGTGAGTTCTAAATCGTAAATCCCAGCCTCGTTGAGAGTCCTCACTTCATTTTTGGTTTTATCCGCATTAAAGCCCCCGACAAAACCAGGCAACTCTCCATTCTCTTCACCCGGGAAAAAACAACGGCGCACCAATCCATTGGGCACATACATCATCACCAATTTCTTGGATGGTTTATTTGCATCGCCTTGAATGCCACCAGCCAATGAAGGCAAACATGGTAGCGCAAGAGCAGCACCATTGGCTAACAGAAATTGTCTTCGTGATAGACTCATAGCACCCTAATCCGTTTAATTGAGAAACAATGGGTTGAGGTTCATTATATTTGCAAAGAATGACTGCCATAGAGATTATGTAGTCAAAAGAGCAATTAGGCGGGATTTCACTTATGAAAGCGATTTCAATATAGAATATGCTAATTGATCGGGTTTGTCAACCTATTTTGGTTGGCCAGATTTACGTTATTGGGCCCACGAATGCACTTAGAGCATTTCTAAAGTCAGCATGCCGAAATCTGTTGAATGATTAAACCGGGTAGCCGCGATAGCTCGGCTATCGGGGCGGCGCATTACCGATTCTGCAAATAGTAAACAATTACTGGTAAGCCAATTAAGAAGACCCAGCCTAGAAAAGTGGCGAAAATCGGCGGAGTATCAAAATCAAAGCCTCCTCCAAATATCTGTCCAGCTATCACGTCAACGTGCTCAGGAAACCAAATCAGCACTAGAGGCAATAAGAGATACCCGCACATAAATAAGTGTGGAATCTCAAAGCTACCGTCTGAGACAACCGCTGAAATCACATAACCGATAGCAATCAGAAGACTGATGATTTTTCCGATTGTGATTTCCATTGATTCCTCAAGACCTCTGATTCGATTTAATTACTAAAGTTCAATAATCCTTTCCCTCTAAGCTCTCCATGACCGAAGCTTGCCAGGCTTCTAGGTCGGCTTGCAATTGTTTCGTTCGTTGGACCTCTTTATTTACCAAATTATTGGTTTCCATGCCATCTTTTTCTAGATTGTACAGTTCAATTGTCACCTTGCCATTTTTTTCAATTCGGTGAATCTTCCAGGGCCACTGGTTGAGTGCTGCGTGGCCGTTGTATTTTCCGTCGGGTATCTCGGTGAACTCGTTGACGTTTTTTAGAATGCGTTCCGGGTAAGGGTTCGGTTTGCCTGCTTGTTTGGCATCCATTAGTTCTTTAATAATTCTATCACTCCATGTTCCTTGACCACCGGTATAAAGATGCCAGAAACCCATGGCGGGTCGCTCTGTTTGTTTTCCGGCAATGACATCGGCCAAGTCGACTCCATCGAGTGGAGCTTGGTTTTTGACAGTAGCGCCGGCGATTTTCAAGAGCGTAGGATAAATATCACAAGAAAACGCTGGCACGTCGATTTCTTTCGCTTGATATTGGGTGGGCCATTCCAACATTGCCGGCACACGTAAACCGCCTTCGTAGATGCTGCCCTTTCTCGCGCGGCCGCCAGAATGTTCTGCGACTAAGCCGCCGTTATCGCTGGTGTACCAAAGAATGGTATTGTCTGCGATTTTCATCTCCCGCAATTCGGCCCGTAATCGGCCAAGTTGTTGATCAATCAGTTGAATCTCTTGGTAGTACCCTTTGTTTGAACCTTCATACGGTTTGATTCCCTTCGGCAAATTGACAGGAATCTCTCGATGGGGATCGTGAGGAGCGGGGAACCAAGTGACTGCAAACATGGGCTTGCCGCCATCTTTATGTTTCTTTAGGAAGTCCAAGGTCGCATCCATGGCAATCACCGAACCTTGCCCTTTGATTTGTTCGTAGTTGCCATTGCGGCTGAGATAAGGATCGAGATCAAAAAAGTTGAGACCTGAAAGCCATTCATCAAACCCTGCTCCGCCAGGTGAAGTAGGACTGCCCGGTTGTACTGAACCAATATGCCATTTTCCAAAGTGCCCGGTCACATACCCGGCAGTCTTCAACGCTTCAGCGATTGTGGTTTCATGTGGTCTGAGATAATGTCCATGATTTGGCACATTCACACGAACCGGGTTACGCCCCGTCATCACACTGGCCCGAGTCGGCGAACAAACCGGAGCACCCGCATAAAACCGATTAAAGACGACACTCTCATTCGCCATCGCATCCATGTACGGAGTTTGCAAAGTTGGGTGACCTGTGTAGCCAGTGTCTCCATACCCTTGATCGTCGGCCATTACTAGAATGATATTGGGTTGACCATGCTCCTTCGCTAATGCTGACGGAACAAAAGTAACAATCAGGGCCAGTAGCAAGATTGTTCTCAGTATTTGATGAAGCATAACAAGCATTCTTTTAACAAGGGGTAATTTGTTTTTTATGAAAGAGCTGATTTACTCTATTGTCGATGCAAATCAGATAAGCAGTCAAGTAGGAAGATTGCATTCCCTACTTCTTCTTCACCTTGCCTGAACGTGGCTTACCCATTTGTTTTTGCCAGGCTTCGTACAAGGCTTTCATTTCGGCGACTCGCTCTGGTTGGGAACTCGCAAGGTCTTTGGTTTCTTTAATGTCGTTTTTTAGGTTGTATAACAGTAAGCCAGTTGGGTAGACGATGTCATCAGCAGGGCTGGCGATGTTCTTATCGTTAAGCTGGTAGTTGCTGTGTACCCAACCTTTTGAGTTGATTAGTTTCCATTCGCCTTGGCGAACGCTCCAGGTGCCTTTGCCATCGGCGAAGCAAAGGTGATCATGAACTTGCGGTTGTTTCTGTTGCTTGATATTTGCAACCAGACTGTTGCCATCAAGATCACTGGGCACTTCTCCGCCAATCAGTTCGATCAGAGTCGGAAACAAATCCATGGCTGAGGTCAGCGAGGATCGTGTTTGTTGTTCGGGCAACTTACTAGGCCATGAGACGATCATCGGGATACGAACACCCCCTTCGCCAAACATGTATTTGTATCCACGTAGCGGAGTATTGTTGGAGTAAGTGTTGATGGTTCCGCCGTTGTCAGAAAGGAAGATAACGATGGTGTTTTTGCGTTGTCCGGTTTTATCCAGCGTATCAAGAATTTGTGTGATGCCATCATCCATCGCCATAAGATTGGCCAAGTAGCGTTTGCGGCCTAGCGGATCGACTTCGCCCAAGTGGCCCCATTTGGCATGCCACTGGCTCCAAGTCATCTCTTGCGGATCCCAAAAAGGGAACTCCCAGTGATCTGCGTCACGATCCCACTTTGGTTGTTCGTAGCCAGCTTTTATCGCGTAATCTGGGTTGGCAACATACGTGGGCATGTGAACGGCATTGTATTCCAGTTCGATGAAGAATGGCTTTTCTGATTTACTACCTGCTTCGATAGTTTTGATTGCCTCTTCGGTAAATATCTGGGTAGTGAATCCATCTTCATACGAAACTGATTCGCCTCGATTACGTTCAAGCGGACCAACATTCAGAATGCCCAGGCCCTTGCCGTTATTCCTTTTTTTATACGCGGCCACATCTTTTTCATCGAGACGAATATAGTCCCAGGTGTGGTGGATGAAACCAAGGAATTCGTCAAAGCCATGATCTAACGGATGCTGGGCAGGGCCGCCGTTGAGATGTGTTTTGCCGATCTTTTGGGTGAAGTATCCAAGCTTCTTTAAGGCTTGGGGAATCGTAAGTTGGTCGTTAGGTAGTCCGCCTTGGCTATACCAATAATTGCCCCAGCGCTGCTGATACTTGCCGGTGATCATGCCACAGCGAGAAGGACTACATATAGGGCTGGTAGCATAGGCGTTACTAAAATAGGTACCCTGCGAAGCAATTCGATCAATGCCCGGCGTCTTCACATCGGCTGGCGATTGCGAAAGAAAACTCAAATCGGCATAACCGAGATCATCGGCCATGATTACGATGATGTTAGGTTTTTCGCTAGACTTGGCAGTTGCTGACTGAGTGAATATCAGTTGTGAAAAGAGTGCTACAGCGATCAAAATGGTTAGTGCAGTTACTCTGTGTAATAGATGACACAAGAATACCCGGTGGCAACCGTTTTGTGTTTGGTCAAGGAAATGAATCATGGTGAACTCTCTTATGATAAGTGCGTATGCGCTACCTACGTTGAATCGATCTGGACCTCCGCCTCATCTTGGCGTCAGCCAGCCGAAATCGGTTCTATCGCTCTATTGTCTTCACTCGCAACCACTGCGTCAATTCCAGCGGCAACCGAGACTTGTGGTGAAAGTGTTTTGTACGGTGAAATCTCTGAATTCTTTTCCTCATATTTATATTCACGCGAACCTAAGAACAGCTTGACAACTCCACCTTAGTGTATATACTACACCATAGAAAGTAAAAGGAGACAAGTCATGAATAGATATACTTCATTAGCTTTACTGACCGATCTTTATGAACTAACCATGGCCTACGGCTACTGGAAGTTAGGGATGGCTGATCAGGAAGCGGTGTTTCACCTCTTTTTCAGAAAGCCCCCTTTTAATGGAGGTTACGCGATTGCTGCTGGATTGGCTCCCGTGGTCGATTTTCTGGAAGAATTTTCCTTTGATGACTCTGATGTTGAGTATTTAGCGACTTTAACAGGCAATGATGGAGAACCACTGTTTGAGTCACCTTTTCTCAATTACTTGAGAAATCTCGAACTGACCTGCGATATCGATGCGATGCCAGAAGGAACACTTGTGTTTGGTCAGCAGCCAATAATCCGTGTGAAAGGCCCTTTATTGCAGTGCCAAATACTTGAAACAGCATTGCTGAACATTGTTAATTTCCAAACACTCATTGCCACCAAAGCTTCACGCATCAGTGCGGCAACAGGCGGAGAGCCTGTTTTGGAGTTCGGTCTACGCAGGGCTCAAGGAATCGATGGCGGTCTGGCTGCAAGCCGTGCGGCCTACATCGGCGGTTGTGCGGCGACTTCCAACGTATTGGCAGGTAAGCTATTTGGGATACCAGTTCGGGGCACCCATGCTCATAGCTGGGTCATGTCTTTTGACGATGAGCAGGAAGCATTCGCCCAATACGCAGAAGTTATGCCGAACAACTGTGTCTTTTTAGTTGACACTTACGACACGCTTGAAGGCGTTCGTCAAGCGATCACGGTTGGGCAGCAACTTCGTAAAAAAGGGCACAAAATGGTCGGCATTCGTTTGGATTCAGGCGATCTTGCCCATCTCAGCATTGAGGCCCGCAAGCTACTTGATGAGGCCGATTTCTCAGATGCGGTAATTGTTGCGTCAAATGATTTGGACGAACATATTATCGAAAGCCTAAAAGCTCAAGGGGCAAAAATTGCAGTCTGGGGTGTTGGCACAAAATTAGTGACAGGCTACGACCAACCTGCGTTAGGCGGAGTTTATAAGCTAGGTGCCTTGAAAGACGCGGATGGTAACTGGCAACCCAAGCTGAAGCTTTCAGAACAGCCCATCAAAACAAGCCTCCCAGGGATTTTGCAAGTTCGACGGTTTGAAGATGCAGACGGGTTAATTGAGGATGTAATTTACAACGAGACGCTTGGCCTAGATGAAAATGGCCTAAGTGTCGACTTACTTGATCACTCTAATCAAAAGAAAAGCACGAGAGAGATAGAGGGTTACGATTTACTTCAACCAGTGTTGCGAAATGGAAAGGTGGTTGCAGAACCTGATAGCATTGAGACGGTTCGTAATAGAGCTCAGGATGAATTGAAGAAATTACGGCCAAGATATCGTCGATTAATGAACCCACATATCTATCGTGTAGGAATAGATTTAAAGCTACATCAGCTCCGAGAACAACTGATTACTAAAGCGAGACAACCAAATAATTGATAAATTTTTATTTGTCGGCTTGACTTAGTGTAATAATAACACAATAATAGTGTCAATACAACACTAAGAAGGAATTAAACATGCCACATACTTATGAATTTGCCCGTGCCGCACTAACGGTAGACATTGTTGTCTTTGCCTTGGATGAAGAAGACTTGCAAGTCATGCTCATCCAACGAGACTTGGAACCCTTCGAAGGACAATGGGCACTTCCAGGCGGTTTTGTCAGGGTCGACGAAACTTTAGACGAGTCGGCACGACGAGAACTGCAAGAAGAAACAGGGCTTCAAGATATTTACCTTGAACAACTTTACACGTTTGGTGGGCTCAAACGAGATCCACGTGAACGTGTAGTCACAGTTGCCTATTACGCCTTAGTGAATTTGGAAGGACACAATGTCCATGCAAGTACCGATGCCCGTAACGCGGCCTGGTTTTCAATGAATGATCTGCCTGACTTGGCGTTTGATCACTCGATGATATTACAGACTGCCCATGAAAGATTGCGTGGAAAATTACGCTATCAACCCATTGGGTTTGAATTGCTGCCCGAGAAATTTACACTTCGCCAGTTACAACATGTTTACGAAGTGGTGCTAGACAGGGAACTCGACAAAAGAAACTTCCGCAAAAAAGTTCTCGGCATGGAGATCGTAAAAGAGACAAACGAAATCGAAAAAGACGTGGCCCATCGCGCCGCAAAACTTTACCGATTCGACAAAAAGAAATACGACCGACTTACGAAACAAGGATTTAACTTCGAGATATAAGTGATGAACCGATACAACCACATACTTGGATGCCTTCTTGGAACTGCTGTAGGTGATGCAGTCGGATTACGTCGAGAAGGTCTCTCTCGACAACGTGCGATGAAAATGTATGGTGGTTCGCCTTTGAGTCCAAATTTATTGCTGGGATTAAGTTTTTGTAGTGATGACACAGAACATACACAGATGGTTGGACGCGCATTAATCGCTTCCATCGATAATGTAGAAGAATTCGAAAGACACCTTGCGAACCAATTGAGGGCATGGTTGCTAACTGTTCCAGCCGGCGTAGGTCTAGCGACAGTGAAAGCTTGTTGCAAACTACTGCTTGGTTTTAGTCCGAAGCGAAGTGGTGTATTTAGTGCTGGGAACGGCCCAGCGATGCGTTCAGCAATATTGGGAGTTTGCATAGATTCAGATACACAATTATGTGAGTTCATTCGTTCGTCAACACGAATTACGCACACTGACCCGAAAGCAGAGGAAGGTGCGTTACTAGTTGCTCGTGCTGCGAGGCTAAAAATTAGCGGTTCAAAAGGCGATCCTGTTGGATTTATCGACCAAGCTTGCACAGAAATATGTGATGAGGAGTTAAGAACGAACTTACAAGCTGTGGTAGTCGGCTTAAAGAAATCAAAAACTCCACTTGAATACTGCGAATCACAAGGGTGGTCAAAAGGGGTAAGTGGATACGTTAATCATACAGTACCTGCCGCGCTTTATTGTTGGGCCAACTCGCCTGATAATTTTCGACAATGTGTGGAAAATGCAGTTTTGCTTGGTGGCGACACCGACAGTGTTACAGCAATTGCTGGAGCGATCTGCGGTTCAAACCTTGGAGTTGATAGCATCCCTGCAGAATGGATTAATCAACTTAGCGAATGGCCAAGAACTGTCCACTGGAACGAAGAGCTTGCGAAATCACTCGTAGAAGTGAGTGAAAAACAAAGAAGCATCAAACCACCATCAATGCATTGGTTGGCAACTTACCCCAGGAATTTGCTTTTTACTGCAATTGTACTCGGGATTGGGTTCCGGAGATTGCTACCACCTTATTGAGAGACAATCCAATGAAAGCCTTACTCTTAATCGATATTCAGAATGACTTTTTACCTGGCGGAGCTTTGGCCGTTGCTGACGGAGATGAAATTGTGCCGATTGTCAATCGTTGGATGTCAGAGTTTGAGTTCGTCGTGGCCACACAAGACTGGCATCCTGCCGATCATGGTAGTTTTGTGAGTCAACATGCAGCCAATCACGTGGGCGAGATAATTCGTTTAGATGGGTTAGATCAGATAGTTTGGCCAGATCACTGTGTGCAAGGATCGCAAGGTGCAGAGTTTGCTTCAGGTTTAAACGTACAGGGAATTCACCATGTCGTTCAAAAAGGAACGGACCGATTGATCGATAGCTACAGTGGGTTCTTTGATAACGCCCGACGTAAAGCAACAAACTTAGAAGCGTATTTAAGAAATCACGATGTGGACGAACTACACGTAATGGGATTGGCGACCGATTACTGTGTGAAGTTTACCGTACTCGATGCCCTGGACTTGGGGTTCAAGGTAACGCTTCATACTGAGGGAATACGCGGCGTAGAACTCAATGCTGGAGATTGTGCTCTAGCAATCGAAGAGATGAAATCAGCAGGTGCATTAATGACTCAGGAGATAACAAAATGACGATTGCGTTTTATTCAAAAACTGAGAGCTACAATGAATTTTCCAATTTCGCTTTATTTGGAGTGGAAATGGATGACCGGTGGTATCCGACGATTGAACACTATTTTCAGGCGATGAAGTTTCCTGGGAATGATCATGCAGAGAAGATACGACTTGCTCGCACACCGGCATCTGCAAAAAGTTTAGGCCGTTCACGAAAAGTGAAACTTCGTGAAGACTGGGAAGAAGTCAAAATTGATATCATGCGTGATGCAGTATTGAAAAAATTCACAACGCATGACGAACTTCGTGAACTGCTGTTAAGCACAACGGACCAAGAGTTAGTTGAAAACGCACCGGGCGACTATTTCTGGGGCTGTGGTAAATCTGGCAGCGGAAAGAACTGGCTCGGAAAAATATTGATGGAAGTCCGAGATCAATTGAAACAAAGAGAATGATTTAAAGGTAATTGAAAGTTAGAAAGATGAGAAAAAGTCAAAGATTACAAATCGGTAAAGAAACTATCGAAATCGTCCAGCAAGGCGGATATGAACTTAAGTCTGGCAATCGAGTCGTGATAAAAGACCAAGTCAGTGAGTCCATTAAACAAACTGTTTTGTACACGCCGGAAGAATTGGATCAACTAGTTGAATCGATTCAACCTCAGAAACAGGTTGAAACTCGCTTTGAAGTACAAAACGAAACGACATTAGAAGCTGCTCGGCGGATGGTTGTTGATCATAAGCAACAAAAGGTGCTGTGTTTAAACTTTGCATCGGCCAAGAATCCCGGTGGCGGTTTCCAAAGAGGAACCCAGGCCCAAGAAGAAAGTTTGGCCCGTTCCTCGGCATTATACGATTCCCTCATTTCACAATGGGACTACTACGAAGTCAATCGTCAGTGCAAAACATCGCTTTATACCGACCTGATGATCCTCACTCCAGAAGTGCCGGTTTTTCGTAAAGACGATGGACAGCTATTAACCGAACCGTATCAAGTGTCCATCCTAACTTCACCGGCGGTGAATGCTGGTGCAGTGTTAAAGAATGAGCCAAACAAACAACATTTGATTCGTCCAACGATGTCGGCTCGGATCGAAAAAGTGCTTGCAATCGCTGCTTCCGAGAATTACGAACACTTGATTCTCGGTGCCTGGGGATGTGGTGTGTTTCGAAATGATCCTCGTGAAATTGCAGAATTATTTGCGAACGCATTGTTACGTGACTCGCGATTCTGTACTCAATTTAAAAGCGTTACTTTTGCGGTATTAGATGGAACTGATGACCTAAGAATAATCAATCCCTTTAAACAACATTTTGGTCGAGGAGAAGACGATGATTAATATAACGACTGTTCAGCGTGGTCAACGTGTTGCAGTTTGGAACTACAAGGGCGATGTGCGATTTGTTGATGGCCCTAAACGGATACTACTGTTTCGTGAGAGAATCGAAAAGTTGCTTCGCTTTCGTGCCGGAGCCCATCAGTATCTTGCAGTTCAATTCACCGATGGCCGAGCAGAACATATCCGTGGGCCGGTTGAACTATGGTTTGATCCGATAGAGCATGAATCCGTAAATGTTCAGCTTGCCGAAACTATCGACACCAATGAAGCGGTGATTGTCTATCATCGTGGAGAGGATCAAAGCGTAACACGAACCGTGTTATATGGGCCTGCCCAATATATGCCGGCAGCGAATGAGTGGATTCATCGGATACCCGAGTTAAAACGCTATAGTGCCGAAGAGCATGAGTATTTAGAGGTTCGATTCCTGAATGGAACAACAGAGCATCTCCGAGGTCCGGTCGACCTGTGGTTTGATCCTGATCGTCACGAGTCGATTGTAATCGAACAGGCGACGCCCGTTGATGCTCATCAGGCTCTGGTGGTTTACCAACGAGAACCGGATGAATCAATCAGTCGCAACGTATTACGTGGCCCTGCCCAATATGTGCCTGAAGCGAATCAGTGGCTGCATCAGTTTCGCTGGCATGGTGCCGATCCGAACAATCCAAAAAAGAAGATCCCGCGTGCATTGCGATTTACCAAACTACGCGTTATCCCAGATCAAATGTACTTTGATGTTCGAGATGTCCGTACTTCAGATGATGCGTTGCTCGTATTGCAACTAATGGTCTTCTTTGAAGTTGACGACATTGAGAAGATGTTAGATCAGACTCACGATCCGATTGCAGATTTCATCAATGCCCTATCGGCTGATATTATTGACTTTGCCGCCAGTCGTTCGTTTGAAGAATTCAAACAATCAACAGAATTATTAAATGAATTGGGAGAATATACGAACTTAGTAGGACGTGCTGAACGAATTGGCTACAAAATTAACAAAGTAGTTTATCGCGGCTATGTGGCGTCTGATAAATTACAGTTAATGCACGATGATGCCATTGAGCAGCGAACAGGATTAAAACTGGAAGCGGAGACTGAACGACAAGCCCAAGAGCTTGCCGATCTCAAATTGGCTCGGGAAGCAAAACGAGATGCCCAACGTCGAGAAATGCAGCGAGCACAAGGGGATGGATGAAACTGCGCTGCGTATTCGTGAGGTTGCGAAAGAACA
>NVWB01000163.1 GCA_002733575.1 Blastopirellula sp.
CGCTTGTCCAACGCCTGCCATGCCAGAGGTCGATTTGCTAAAGGCAACTCTGGCAGGTTCGGCCTGAGGTCGCTGCGTTGGAGTCTGCGAACGATTGACCGCAGGGCTATCAATTTGCCGAGGTGTGTAGTCAAGATTAGCAGAGCGATCCGTTCGGTTAGGACGATTGGTAGGATTCGATTGTGGGTCAAGCGTGGGGAGTGCCGCGTTGGCTTGCGTACGATTCAAAGCTTGGCTTGATTGGATGAAAGTTTGTGTGGTGTCAGCTACCTTGTTTTGATTGGCCTGAGTTGTTGGAACGGTTTGACGGCGATTGGTATTCAACGCCTGAGATTGAACTTCCACTTTTTTGTCAGCAGTACGATTGGCTGAAATTTTCTCAGCTTGAAGCGGGCGAGTTTCTCGTTGAACCGATTGCCGGTTGATTTGATTGGCATTGCTGGCGTTGATATTGGGGGCCGGTTTTTGTAGCTCACGCCGATTTAATTGCGTGGTGCTGCGAGTTTCACTCGGGGCTTCTGTTTGTTGGCGATTGGTCTCGGCCTGGGTTTCTTTCCGATTTAAGTTCGACTGTGAGGCAGTTAATTTTGGCGGCGTGGGATCAGGTTGCCGTTCGACTTTAGGGCGGTCGATTTGCTCAATCTTTTGTTGCTGAGATTCCGAAGCACTGCGGCTTAATTTGGAAGGCAAGTTTTGTAAGGTTTCTTTGGGAACCTGCGGTCGGTGTTCCACTTTGGTCGGGGTGTTGGGGGTTAATTTGCTGCTGACTTCGGTCTCCGCAGTCGGCAGCGGTTTCATGTCAGGTTCATCCGGCTGAATTTTCTCGCGTGGAACTTCTTCCATCTCAGGCTTGGCCGATTCTGTTTCAACCGGCTTTTCAAAATCTTGCTTAGGGTAGTCGCTAGGATTGATTTGCGCCGGATTGTAATCAGGCGTCACCACCGGTTCTCGAATGGCAACTTCCCGCTGGCTAGGGTCAATTGGGGCCATCGGCACATCGATCATCTCTAACGCAATCATGCCGAGGAACATACTAAGATGCAGAATCAAACTTAAAATGATTGATAGCTGGACACCTCGCTTGACCGCAGTTCGATCCGAAAGTTTGATCAACAGAAAACCGGCAAACAACAGAATCGGAGAGAGGATGAGATAGGTTTTTGAGTTGACATACCAAGCCGCATCATTCCACCCTAAAATATAATAGCTGCTGGCCGCGAAGTAACAAACAAACAATACCAGTGAGACATAGATCGGCCACTTACGTTCATCAAAGTCACGAGGTGCTCGTGCTTTGGTATCGCGTCGGTGTTTTCGATGCTGACTCATTGGTTTCTCTTTAGTACTTTAAACGTGATATCCGCTAAGCGGTTGACCAAGCTATCCTTTATTGGGCGACGTGGTTAATGAATAATTGGGTAATCCCATTTTATTACAAGCGTTCATAATTTGCACGGCAGCATCGATTCGGCTCCGTTTATCGGCCCGAATAATCACTGCACTCTCTGGATTATCGGCACTTGCTTGCCGCAATACTTGTTCGACTTCGGCCAAAGTCATATAAGCCCCACTAACGTAGTATTTTCCTTCCAAATCGATATTAATAAATACCTCGGAAGGTTTGGATATCAACGGCTTGGCTTCGCTAGCACTCGGCAGCGTAACATCTAACTTGTTGTCTTCATCTTCAAATCTGGACATGACCATAAAGAAGATCAACAAGAGGAAAACAATGTCGATCAACGGGGTGATGTTTAAGGCGACCAGCGCCGAACTCTTTTTAATTTTAACTGCCATCGTATGATTTATTATTATTGTTTATTAATTGATCAGTTCTTAAAGATTTCCAAGTTGAGGAGTCACTGATTTTTTATCCTCATCGCCCGCAGGTTCGTCCATGTTACTTAACGATCCATGACTGGTTCGCATTTTACCTTCGTACCGTTCGATACTAGGTAGTAAATCAAACAACTCTTCATCAATTTGGTGAAACAGTTTGATGATTCGGCTCTCAAAGTATTGGGCCAAAATTGCAGCCGGAATGGCAACTGCCAGCCCGCCAAGTGTTGTAACCAGTGCGACATAAATACCGCCAGCCAATTGATCGGCCCGATTGGCACCGATATCTAACTTGGTGGTTTCGTAGAACGCCCAGATGATGCCCCAGACTGTTCCCAGCAACCCTAGCAGCGGCGCGATTCCAGCGGCCAGGGTAATCCAACGAACATTGTTGTACATTTGTTCGGCTTCTCGCTCACTCGCTTCTGATACCGCATGTTCGACTTCGGACTGAGGCCGACCGATTCGCAGTAACATGGCTCGAACAACATTGGCCATCGCAGAAGGATATTGATCACAAACTTGATAGGCGTCTTTAGGGTTCAGCCCTTGTTTATGCTCTTGCAAACGATCCAACTCATTGACCAAACGAGGTGGAATCACATGCGAACGCCGTAACGCAAAGGCACGCTCAAAAGCTAATGTCACCACGATGACCGACAGCAGCCCAATCGCGGCCATAGTGCGTCCACCACTCAGAATGAGAGTTACCAGACTAAGTGTCTTTTCGCCTTCTTCTGCGTTCGCGGCTAATTCTTGATTCGCCTGTTTCACCGCAGTGGCTTCATCAATCACTTCCGGACCGGCGTTGTTCTCCTCAGTAGCAGGCTGTGCTGATGTTGATTGAACCGTAAGTGCCAACAGCAGTACGATTGTACTAAGCAAAAAAAATCGGAGCCGGTTGGTTCGAGTAATCTGGGATATCTTCATCAAGTTCGTCCTGGGTCTCTGTTCTCGTGACGGTCTGTTTTGTCTTGAATAACTGTTGGTTGCAAAGCAGTACACTAAAGTTTTGCTAATGCGGCTAATCTTGTGGTGGCAATTTTGGCTTCCGCAGCAGTTGGAAATTGTTGCGTTACCACGGAGTAGTATTTATTGGCATCGGCTAAAAATTTCGCACGCTCTGCTCCTTGGGCGTTTCTAATTTGCACCTCGTTGCAGCGGCCTAATTCATACGCACATTTGGCCTGCCATGGCTTCACCTCATCGACCGAATCATCCCCGCCGAATCCGTAAACGACTCGTTTGAATTCTTTGGAAGCGTCTTCGTATTTCTTCTGTTCAAAGTAGATTTCACCCATCATAAATCGGGCCCTGGCGCCGGTTTTCCCCCGTGAACTATCGGCTGCACTGGCAAATGATTTCAGTGCATCTGCCGAATTCTTCTCGTTGTAACTGGCCCAACCCAATTCGTAATCGGCTTCGGCATTGAGTGGTGATTCTGGAAAAGTGGTCTTCAATAGAATTAAAGACTTACGCCCTTGTGCCCACTGCTTAAGTTGTCCGGCACTCTGGCCTGTGTGCAGGAGAAGCAGTGCTCGCATTTCGTCACTTGATAATTGTGGGAGATCGATGCCTTGATAGGCGGCCAGTGCATTGCCAAACTCCTCGGTCTCGTACAAGCATTCACCTGCCATAAATCGGGCATCCGTGAACAACTTTCCTTTGGGATAAGCGGCACCTTGCTTGCGATAACTGGCGACTGCTTTGGCATATTGCTCTTGTTGAAACTGTGCCCAAGCCAGCTTGTGTGCCGCTTTCTCGCCCACTTCGGCATCGGTGACATTTGCCATGGCGTTGGTGTAATACTGTTCTGATTTTTTATAGTCATTGGCTGCATACGCTGCTTCGCCTAAATGGTAATAGGCTTCCGATGCTAACGGGCTTTGGGGATAACTCGACACTAGTTTCTCAAATTCCTTTAAGGCTTCACTTTCATTGCCAGTTGTTTTCAACGACCATGCGAGTTCATAAGCGATTTTATCCCCGTTGGTTGAATTCGGGTGTTCTTTGGTAAGTAATGCAAAAAGCAGAGTGGCTTCTTGATTCCGCTCTGCCCCAACTAAACAAAGCCCTTTAACATAAAGTGCATCGGAACGGTCATTGGCATTGGGAGCCAGTTTTAGATATTGATCAATGTCACTGACTCCACCATCAAAATCGCCCGCTTGTTGTCGAGCAATCGCACGACCGTGATAGGCTTGCGGAACCAGTTCATGCTTAGAATACTTCGTGATTAACTGTGTGAATTGATCAACAGACGCTTTAGCATTCTTTTGATGCAATTGAGCCCAGGCTAGTCCATAGAAGCCGTGTGGAACAAGCGAAGACGAGGTGTAGCCCGAGAGTAGCTTTTGATAATTGGCTATCGACTTAGGGAAATCCGACTGAGCGTAATGATACTCACCTAACCGATAATAGGCCCTGTCGAGCATTTCGCTTTTAGGAAACTGTTTAATCATCGAATCGACTTTAGCAATTGCTTCATCCGTACGATCCAATTTTCGCAAAGTACGAGAGAGAACCAGCAAACTTTCATCCGCTTGCCGCCAATTGGCTTTCGTGGCCAGCGATGCGTTTAGATTCTTTTCAGCATTGGCAAAGTCGTTTTGATAATAGTAAGAGGCACCTAGCAAAAATTGGGCTTGAGCTTTTAATTCACTCTCTTTCAGCGAACCAACAAGCGAAGGCAATAGTGTGGTTACGCCTGAGTATTTCTTTTGCAAAAACATGCTCAGGGCCAAGCGAACTTGCCAGTTGCCTAGTTCTGGTCGTTGTTTGCCTTGAGCTGCTAATGTCTGAAAAACAACTTCAGCCTCGGCCTGTTTGCCCTGCTGTAAATACGCTTCGGCTGCCACATATTGGGCATCAAGGACAAGTTCGTGTTTGGGGAATTTGGAAAGGAAGGATTGGCTAAGTTGTGTTGCCTTGGGATAGTCGCGTACTTCTAACGCGGCGAATCCCGCGTTGTAAAGTGCTTGAGATGCTAATGCGTGACTAGGGTTGTCGGCCACAATCTTTTCATACAACGGAATTGAGTCGGATCGCCGGGCCACTTGTTCGTAAATGGCATCGGCATAGTCGAGTTGAAGTTCAACCAAGTAAGGGCTCTTTTGTGCTTTAGGAATCAAACTGGCGGCCAACCTTTCGGCCTCGCTATATTTTTGATTCTTCGTGTGAATCCGACAAAGCCAGTGACCTGCTTCAATGGCCGTATCTCCACCTTGTTGGGTTGCTGCGGTGAGCCATTTTTCAGCATCGGTCAATTTGTTGACTCGATAATAGCAGCGGCCTGCCAGCATGGTCGATTCTTTGGCATAATTCGATTTTTGATAGCTGGATGCCAGTTTGGCATAAACACCAGCGGCAGCTTCAATTTTGTCTTGCTTCAACAAGGTGAACGCTTGGCGATAGAGGGCATGATCGATCAAGGAAAAACCAGGTTGGCTAGTCACCTGAGTCAACAGTTGTTCGGCTTTTGCAAACTCAGAGTTTTGCAGCAAGGTTTCCGCTTTTCGCATTTTGACTTCATTGGTCAAATCGTGCGTAGGGTACGATGTAAGAAACTGGTCGTAGACTTTACCCGCTTCGGCATGCTTGCCAAGTTCTTCGTTGGTAACACCCCAGGCATACGCCGCGTTGGCTCGTAGCGGGCTTTTCGGATGCTTTTCTACTAACGCCTGATAAGAGAGTACCGACTGAGCTTTATTGCCAGATTGATAATACGACTCGCCTTGGAAATAGAGTGCTTGATCGGTGTATTTGCCTTGCGGAAACTCTTTGGCCAACTGACCAAACGTGCTGGCCGCTGCGGTAAATTCCTTTTTAGTGCCTGATTTTGCCCAAGCAAATTGTGCGGAACCTAAATTTAACAGGGTATCTTCTCTCTGTTCAAACTTAGGGTACTTCTTCAATAGTTCAGAAAAATTACGGACCGCATCTTCGTATTTTTTCTCTTGTAACTGGCAAACCGCTAGATAGTTTTGAGCTTTAGCCGCCAACGGATCGGCTGGATATTTTTTGAGAAAGCGTTGCCATTCTTCAATCGCCAGAGAAAACTCCCCTTTGTTTTGGATATTGGCCGCATCAGCATACAGGGCAA
This sequence comes from Blastopirellula sp., assembly GCA_002733575.1. Lineage (GTDB taxonomy): Bacteria > Planctomycetota > Planctomycetia > Pirellulales > Pirellulaceae. Next base: position 5,942 of record NVWB01000163.1, read on the forward strand.
CCGCTGCTGGCGGAGATTGTTGTGCCCTGGCGGAAGTGCTTAGCAGTACAAAAAAACTGAATAGAAAGAGAATTCGAGCCGTCTTCTTTGAGAGTTTGGTAAAACAAATCATATTCTGTTCGCAGGCCCTAAGATGATTGATGGGGGATGTGAGTCTCTGTGAAGTTTTGGGGAAATGTAGCAAAAGCTTCTCAAATGAATCTCGATGGCTACAAAAAGGTTACAATTTGTAAGGCTAACAATCTACTAATCTAACGATTATCATAACCGATTGTGGCTCGAAGTTCATTATTTCGGAATTAACAGATAATGCCAGTAGAATGGGAAAAGTATAATTAGGAATAAGCCGAGGTTTTTTTTTGAATCACATCAACTTGCCATGTTTCAATCGGCAAACTACGATTTCACACAGACTCCATTTCTATGTTAAATGGGGTAACCTAAGTCACGTTTATTGATAATTGGTACCGGTTTCATGCGTAATTCTTTAGTCACAGGTGGGGCAGGCTTCATTGGATCGCACTTATGCGAGGCACTTCTCAAGCGCGGAGACAAGGTCACCGTGGTCGATGATGAGTCGACTGGCCGTAGAAATAATTTGCGAAATATCGAAAATAATCCAAATTTTGAATTCGTAGCAGGCTCGGTTTCAGATGACACTTTGGTAAAAGAACTCGTTTCAACCGCCAATCATGTCTATCACTTGGCCGCAGCCGTGGGTGTGGCCTTAATTTCCAAAGAACCTATTCAGACCATTGAGAGAAACATTTACCCCACCGAGTTACTGTTGGCAGAAGTCGCTCAGCGTCATGCTGATGGGCACGACATCAAGATGTTTTTGGCCAGCACCAGCGAAGTCTATGGTAAAAACCCAAAACCGAAATGGACCGAAGAAGACGATCTAGTTTTCGGTGCCACCACCCGACCTCGTTGGTCGTATGGAGCATCGAAAGCCATTGATGAATTTTTGGCGTTGGCATACTGGTATCAAAAGAAAACGCCAGTGGTGATCGGCCGGTTCTTTAATGTGGTCGGCCCAAGACAAACTGGCGCATACGGCATGGTGTTGCCACGATTCATTGATGCGGTATCCGCTGGTAAATCGCCGCTGGTTCATAGTGACGGCAGCCAAATCCGCTGCTTTGCCCATGTCCACGATGTACTCGATGGCGTGTTGAAACTGATGGATACAGACGCCGCCTTGGGCGAAGTCTTCAATATCGGCAGCGATCATCCAGTCACAATTCTGGAACTGGCCAACTTGGTCATTCAAGCCATCGACCCTAATGTTCCGGTCAAATTTCAGACGTATGAAGAAGCCTATAACAAAAGCTTTGAAGACATTTTGCGGCGTGTGCCCGACTTAACCAAGTTAAAATCAACCATCGATTATCAACCGCAATATAACCTAGAACAAATTATTGCCGATACCATTCGCCATAAAAATGCAGGCGATGAATAAACAATTCAGATCGGCAAGTTACATTACAATTTAAAGGATACCCGTCATGTTGGAAAAATTACCGAACGAAGATAACTTCGATGCAAACTTTGCCAAAGGCACACCACTGCTGGATGCCGTGCAAGAGTTATGTAAGCAAACCAATCACACCATCGAAGAAATGGAACGACTCAGCATGGGCGAAATCTACCGCATGGCGGCCGCCCATTATGGCGAAGACCTCTCCAGCTTCTGGAAAAACTGGGCCACTTGGAACAAAGAATGTCTAAACCAACCGATGGGTGATTTGTAATTTTTGCGGTCAATTTGACATCCGGTTTTGAGTGCCACTGGCATCTTGCCAGTGTGAACTACATTCCATCTGGCCATCGACAATTTCTCATTGATCAAGAAATTCATCCACTGGAGAAATTTCTCCGAAAACCCCTCTGGTGCGGTCGATTTATCCAATGGATGAATTTTCAAGATGCCTTGCCTGGAATGGTTGGTGCTCAATGCGTTTTCTATGTTGTTGTAACTACCAGCATCAAACGACTTACGGGAAGTTATATTCTTGGCCACGGGGAGAGTGCCAGAATTTATCCATTGGATAAAAATACATCCATGGACAAATTCGCATCTTCACACATTTCAAACCGGTCAAAACAGCCAGCTTTCCCCCCGGTAGAAATCAAATCCCGGGTAGCCCAGGTTGCTCGCAACCTGGGTCGGCCCAGCCGACAAGAGGCAGCAAGCCGCAGCATGATTTGTCACGAAACTGTCCCATAACCCTCTGGTCCAATTTACAAAACATTTGTAAGGCCCGCCGAGTGTTTTGTAGGGTACGCTATTGCGTACCCTACAAAACCGCAAAAGATTCTCACGCCAAGCCCCAAAACCGACATCGCGTCCACCCAAAATACTTCATGCCGAATCGCATTACTCCAACCGGCAGGGTTACTGCCCAACGAACACCGAAGGTGTTCAACACCAAAGCCTAGGGCACGCAAGATGCAAAGCATCGAAGTGTACCCTAGGTCAAGTTTCTCAATCCAATCCCAACGCTGAAAGCGTTGCACAAATGCCGGCCTGTAGTACTCCTACAGAGTACATGTTTTTTTGCGAAAGCTCTCCCCAGGGTGGCGCGACCATGTCGCTGACCCTGGGCTGTGGAATGAAACGCCTACAGCGTTTTTTGTTTCAACTTCACGCCAAAACTCTGGTCCAATTTACAAAACAAATGTAAGGCACACCGAATGATTTTTCCTGGAATGATTTGAAACCAACTGCTCGCCAACTCTCGATCAAAGCCGTAATTCTAACCAATATCTCACTTCACACTGGCGAAGCCAGTGGCACCCTACAAAACTACGCAAAACTCCATTCTCGGGCAATTCTTTTAATTAATTAGAAGATAGTATTGACTTGTAAAGTGGAGAGTCTTAGGATCATCTAATGAATTAGACGATTATTGTAAAACAAGCCGCATCTTGAATCGATTTGCGGTTGGAATTGATAGGAGACCTCGATGGCACGTCCTGGATCGGAATATCCGACGGAACTTGAATTGGAAATTCTCAAAGTACTTTGGGAAGAATCGCCCCTGCTAGTACGCGAAGTTCGTCAAAAGCTAGAGACGGGTGCAGGGCGAACTTTGGCCCACAGTAGCGTGATCACAATTCTCAATATCATGCACGGCAAAGATTTCTTGCATCGCCAGAAGGAAGGCAAGTCCTTTTTGTTTTCGCCCAAGGTGGAAAAAAAGGATGTGACCGGCGGTATGATGAGTGACCTGCTTTCTCGCCTGTTTAATGGCGATCCATCGGCAATGGTGATGAATCTTCTTGATACCTCGGACATTGATGCTGACGAACTGAATGAATTGCGTAAACTGATTAACCGTAAAGTCAAGGAGCAGAAAAATGAATCTAATCTATGAGTTTTCTGACCTAAGTTCCGCTGCAACACTCAGTGGTCGCTTCTGTTTGACTCTGCTTCATTCAATTTGGATCATTGCATTGATCACTTTGATCGCATGGTGTGTGAGCCGGATATTGCAGCATCGATTTGTTGAGCAAAGTTATTATGTTTGTGTCCTCGGTCTGTTCGCTTCGATTGCCACGCTGCCTGTCACTTATGCAGTACTCGAAGTGAGTGCTGACGCGATTCAGAGTGCCGAAGTTATTCCGGTCGCAGTCGTGACTCCTGCGCCTCTGATGGCGGTGAAGCATGAGACAACCGACGTGAAGCCTGCTTTAACAGCAGCAGCGGGTATCGAAGCCCAAGCGATTGTCATTCACGAAACCAACGAGGTGAAAAATGCTTCTACGAGCGAGGCAATGTCGTTTCTCTGGCAAGATATTTTTCCATGGATCCTATTTGCTTACCTGATTGGTGTTGTATTAATGATCGTTCGCTTAGCACGTTCAACCTACCAAGCCAACCAACTTGCATCTGCGTTTACGCTCGTCACTGTGGGTCCATTATTTGAGACCTTACAATCAGTGTCTGCTAAATTAAGCAACAAAATAGTTCCAGCACTCGCGTTGGTTGAGCAGACAGCCATGCCGAAGGTGATCGGCGTTCTTCGTCCGATGATCTTGTTACCCACATCGGTACTCACTGGCTTGTCGCAGGATGAATTAGAAATGATTCTGATGCACGAACTGGCCCATATTCGTCGTCATGATATGTGGATTAATTTGGTTCAACGAATGGCCGAAGCAGTGCTGTTTTTCAACCCCGCTTTATGGCTGCTAAGCCGTAGGATTAGCACACTACGAGAATATTGTTGCGATGAAATAGCATGTAAAGCATCAGGATCGCAAGAAAATAAAGTCACAAATAAAGAATCGAGGACTCGCTATGCTTCCGCTTTATTGCATATTGTTGAACTGACACATGGACACTTAAAGTCAAGTGAACTCGTCTCACTCTCGATAGCAGGTCGTTCTCCATCGGAGCTACGCCGACGAATCGCCAGACTGTTTAATGAACCGCTACGCGAACCGCTTCGGATAACACGCGGTGGAGTTTTAGCATTGATCGCCACGCTGGCGATACTTCTGGCCAGCCCACTTGCCTGGCAGACTCAGGCTCAGAATTCACCATCTACAGAGTCAGATAAAAACGAGGCCGCCCTCGTCAAGGAACAATTCCCCGAACTAGCACAAATAAAAACAGGGATTTCAAAAGAAAAATGGCGAACCATCTTAGGTGATTCAATATATCTTCAGTTATTTCGAGTCGAGTCAAAGACTGGGCGTAAGACTTTTAAATATGAGATCAAAGAGACGACTTTCTTTGCGACATTCGCGAATGATAAATTGGTCGATTTAGTTCGCATCAAGACTAGCGAGTACCAAAACCCTCTCGCTCCGCCAGCAGGGCTCTCTCCCAGAGAAACCGTCAATCAATTCATTGACCGAATGGCTGAAGGCAAAAAAACGATCCATGGGATTCGTGGAAGCTGGGAACATGCTTGGGCCTACACAACTCGTGAGAATGGAATGGATTTGAGTACTCGTCTAGCAGGAAGGCCAGCGTTTCGTGCGGTTGCTCACTTAGGAAAGGATGGGCAGGCAGTCGTGCTAACTGGCACAGAGAGAGAAAGTGTTTCATCAGTTCAACCACGGGTTGGTGTGTATGAATTGATAAAACAGTATGGCCAGTGGCGGATTCAGAAAATGGATTTATACAAACCCGATAATGCATGGTCCTTCGCAGAAGGCTTCTCTCGAAATAAAGATGTTCACTGGGGCATTCTTCGCACCGACATCATTGGCAGCTTTAACTACTTTGACATAAATTATCACTTTAAGGCCGATGGCAGTTACCGACAAACAGAACGAGATAAGAAAACCGCGACAGGAACCTGGCAACTCAAAGGAGATAGGCTCATTCGAGTCATCGATGGAAAAGAGCATTCCATTCGAATCCTGCGTCCCTTCGAGGAGGGCTTTATCGTCGAGTACAAAAAAGGATACCAAGCTGGCTGGTACCGGATAAAACCAAAGAACGAGGGAAACTCAAAAGCGACGAAGAGATCTCCAGTGATAATCGATAAGTCAAAAGAAGAAGAACCTAACGAAAATGATCATAGTTCCACTGCACACAATCTGTTGCGGTTCGTGAAGATACCTAAGCTACCAAGAAGCCCGGCCCCTGGTGGTGGTCTTGCTGGATTTGGGACATTTGAACTACGTGATCTCGATGAAGATATGAGTCAAGTGGGGAGTGTTGGATGGGAATCAACGGTTCCAACCAACGGCCTTTTGACCATTCCAGACGGGAAGGCACTGCGACTGACTATCGATTCATATAACAGCACCGACTTGTCTGCGTTGCAGAATTTTGGTGAAAATGACCTACAGTGGCTTTCTCTTCCCACTCAAAACAAGATCAATGATCATGCGTTGCCGAATATAGCCAAGATGACTGGGCTCGTTCGCTTGTATCTCAGTGGCTCCTCGATTACGGACGAAGGCGTTGCTCATCTTGGAGCGTTACAAAACCTCGAATATCTTTCACTACAAGGGTGCTCGATCACCGACGCTGCTATTGAATCGCTTGCAGAATTGACTTCGCTGAAAGAACTGAATATTCGAAATACCGAGATTACTTCCGATGGAATTACTCGGATTCTACATGTCTTACCAGACTGTCGGATCACTTCAACATAACGAATCTAATTGAACATAGACATAATAATCAGCTGGCAACTTTTGTCGTTTGATCATCTTTATTATTAGGGATTACCATGACTCAAAAGAGACTGATCGTATGCATATTGTTTGGTGTCGTTGCCTTGTCTTCCGCTGTAGTGCTTCTGTGGCCTGCTGAGGACCGAGAGTCTACTGTGCAACGTCACTTGCTTGCTATGGAGGAAGCGTTACAACGTTACAACACGCAACCTAGTGCCAGCGAGCACATGGAGGCATTTGATGCCCATCAGAGTCAGCTCTTGATGCTTGGATACTTCCAGCAAGAACTCTTTTTTGCGCCTGCCCGTCTAGGCACACCGGAGTATCGTGACCTCATTCAGGCTGTCATGAAGCATGCCGAGAATCGCCCGATCTGTTCGTGGACGCCACAGCCCAATGGTGTATCGATCAGTGTCTATGCAACTGCCAAGGATATGACCAAATGGCGTACTCTTCTGGGGGAACACAACGGAACAACACTTTCGCCATGACCAAACGCCTTTTTAGAAAATCTTCTATTCATCATAACGATTCGATCAATACATGTTATTTTCGTAACAGCACTAACATCTCCTAATAGTCAAGTAGGATGGATGGTCTACAACAAAATACTATCCAACCGATTGTAACGTCCACCACTAATCAATTCAATCAAAACACAAACGCATAGCCGCCATCCATCTGTTTGTGTGGCATCAATCCTCATCGGCGAACACTTCACCCAAAAGTCTCCATGCACTTCGCGAAGAAATCGTAGCTGATTTGCGGTGTGAGACGGAGTTGAGGCAAACCGGATAAACAGGCGGCTGGCCTTTCGGTAGCCCACCCTATCCAACAGACAACACATCGATGGCTCACTTAATTCGGTAAGCGGTCTGCTTTGCACCATTTTGATGAAGAACCAAGCTTTTTGCAGGGCCGGTTTTACTCAGTTTGAATTCAAGCGTAGCGTCGACACCTCGGTAAGACCATCGCGTGGGAGAGTCAGGAAAGACTTCTTGGGTCGGTTGATTCGTAATCTCTACCATCAAGTGTCCATCACGATCATGAACCGTGAAAATAAAGTTCGGCGTCAATTGATATTTGCCCTCTAACCGGCCGCGATGTTTTGCATCCTTGGTAAGATCACCCGGTTTAGAATCAGAAGTCTTGCTTGGTTTAAGTTTTACTTCCTGACCCGCTGCTTTCTTGATCATCTGCATCGCCAGTTGATCGATTTCGTTGCTTAAAGCCGTGTTGCATAACACAATCACCGCGCAGTTTAATTCACGATTGATGAACAGCGACGAATGCGAACCACCGGTCTGCCCGTTGTGCCAACGAGTTTTCCTATCGCCTGCAATCACCCAGCCCAGTCCCATCGCAGCCCCCGATGCGTCCGCGTCGGTTTGTTGTTTCCAAGCCAACTCGATTGCTTCGCCCAATTTTCCAGCAGGCGGATTTAATTGTGCCTTGGCGAAACGCATCATGTCTCGCATCGTTGCGTGAATTCCGCCAGCACCTGGTAGGTCAGAAAATGTCCAGAGCGATGTGGCTGAGCCGAACTTTTCATGCGGCGTGGCGACCCGCTTCTTCTGATCACTGGTGAGTGAAACAGTGCAATCGTTCATTTGCAGCGGCTTCGTGATTCGCTCTTGCAGTAGTTGTTCATAAGACATGCCAGCATTTTGCGCAACCATATACCCAAGAACCGATGCGCCGAAGTTGGAGTACTCTTGCGACTCGCCAGGATGACGAGGCAGTTCGTACTGTTTCAGAAACTCCGCTGCTTTTTTAGAATCATAGTCTCGATACGGATTCTTTAAACTGGTCGGCGTTATATTGCTGGGAAGTCGCGGTAGCCCTGACCGGTGGGTACTCAGATCAATCCACTGGATCGACCGGCCATCACGCGATGGGAAACGAATCCCAGCCTGATTGTCAGCGTCGACTGCCGCGTTCAATTCAATCTCGCCCCGCACAACCGCATCGGCCAGCAATAAGCTTGTGAAGACCTTACTAATTGACCCAAGCTCGTAAACCGTCAAGTTATCTGCTTTTTTCTTGGCTCGGTTCGAGGTTCCCAGGTGGACAATTCCCCAGTGTTCGCCTTCGATATAACCGATCGATAGTCCATCGGCGATTCGATCTTCGACCAACGGCCCCGCCATTTTCTCAACCCACTGGTCCGTCAAGTTCTGCGACGAAGCAATCGGTAAACCTAGCCAACAGTTCACCACAATTAAAAACAGAGTCAAAGCACAACGCTGAAAGTTCATAATTCGAATCCTTGTAATAAATGAAGGAAATTCACCATTCCAGAATTATTGGTTACTCGAGGATGCGTTTACTTACAAAAAAATTGGTAGGTTGGATGAAAAAATAATTTCATCCAGCCTACTTCTCTTCAACCACTGGCCATATATATTCCTCGGTTCCAGGGTAGCGGGCCTTTTTGTCGTCGGGTGTCATGCGGCGGTTGAATAATTCTTGGTCAATCAATTCATTGATGAACAGTGTGGCTCCACTTGCCATTAGTACGTTGACTCCGCCGGGGTGATACGAGGAGAGTCTGGCCGTTTGCATTGTGTGTTGGGTTCTTTCTCTTTCGGCGTTGATGGCCAGTGGTCTTAGATCGCTTGAAGTCTTTGCGCCGGCCCAGACAAAGCCGACTTCATCTTCGGAACTGTCTGTCCATTTGCCCGTATTGATATTTTCACCCAGCAGCAGTGTGTTTTCTCTGCCGTCGAGTTCGCTGATTTCTTCTAAGTTGTATTGTTTAAAGGCTGGGTTGTTTCGGCCCGAGAACTGATTTTGAAAAATTCCATTTGCTGGCCAATCTGGCGGAAGTTGTTTCATTTCTTGCTGTGTACTTTGCTCTAAATCAGGCATTCCGCTATTCACCATATACGAAGAGAGCCCTACCCATTGCTCGATATCCTGTGGCAAATTATCAGGGCAGAGCAGGGGATGAAGGACGGCCTGTGGCGTTTGGCCGCGATCTTGGTCCTTGCCCAGTGGCCCAAATTGTTGATAGATTTCTGCATAGCGGGGCGTTTGAATCGAACCTTCATCGATGGTATCTAACCCGATATAGGGTGTAAGTGGAAAAACCCAGCCAGTAGCGCGTGGGCTGCCCGATTGATCAACCGCTTGCAAATTGCTGTAGCCAGGCAGTTGCCGGAAATCATCGTGATACTGCATGAAAGCTAGGGCCAGTTGTTGCTGGCGTCTTTCACACACATCACGGCGAGAAATGGCCCGAGACTGCAAGACCCAAGGGATAAGCACGATGGCTAACAGCATCAGAATGGCGAGTACCGCGATTAATTCTTTTAACGCGAACCCCTTACAGTGTAAGGGTTTAACGCGTGTTGTCGTGGCGTTCCGAGCTGTGTAAGAAGCAGGATTATTCAAAACTTCGCTTTCTGGTGTGCCTGATGCACATTTCGAGAGTGTGCGTGAGACTGGCTCAATTTTCGTAACTCCTGATGAAATCAAGGATTTACGCACTCAAATTGCTTGACAAAAAAGTCTGAAACAGGTCGAATATGGGTTCGTTAGTCTACACTTAGCAGTGTATAATTAACATTGTAGACGATATCGTCTTTTTAGACGCACCAGCTTATTTTGACACCCTATTCTTTCAGCGCCAGCTTTATTCCTTTTCACCTGATCTCCTTCACCGTATTTGGTACACCGCTTGATACTACCTGAATAATGTCTCCGCTGAATATCGTCTACCCAGATGCTTTGGCCAGCACCTGCAAAAATTCAAATAGCTTTATCAATCGCCGTGATGTTCGGCGAGGAACCGAAATAATGACTCTTACCAATAATCAACAGCCCCGTATTTTAAGATCAGGCTTCACGCTCGTCGAAATGCTGGTGGCGATGACGTTATCTCTTGTGCTCTTTCTCGCTGTGGCCGAAATGTTCTCCCAATTAGGCGGCATCATGGACGATGGTCGCGCCCTGATCGAAATGTCTGGCGAACTCCGCGGAGTCACGCACACACTACAGCAAGACCTCGATAACCGAACCGTTGAAGTCCAACCCTGGATTCAACCTGGGACCAATCAAGGGTACTTTGAGATTGTTGAAGGGCCAGATCGTGATCGTGATTTTGTTGACCCAGCTGTAAATCTAACGATTCAACCTAACGCTGGTGATATTGGTGAACAAGTCACCATGGGCGGCGATGCCGATGATATTCTGGCGTTTACTGCGTATAGCAAAGACGAACCTTTTGTAGGGCTGGTAAAAGGAAGATTGCAGTCGGTACCCGCTGGTTCTAATGGCAAGTACAAGTATTATTTAGATCCCACTTTGGGTGGTTTTACTGCAATAACTTCACAGTATGCAGAGATTGTCTATTGGACTCGATGTACGACAAACGATGATCGCCAGTTTTTATTGGACAGCGCTGGAGTAGATGCATTCACTGACAAAAAACGCGATTGGGATGAAACGGTTACTTTGTATCGTCGAGTCTTGTTGATTCGGCCTGATATTTTTATTGGTAATGTGACGACAGTGAGCGGCAATGTCACATTTACCATAAACACAGCAACGAAATACGCCGAGATGAGAAATTATTTTGATCTCTCGATCCGACAACGTGAGACGTCTGGGAATGCTCGATCATGGCTCACAAATTCCTTGGAGGACTTACAGAATCGGCAATTTCGGATTGCACATTTCTTTGTTGACACCCCAAGCGGCCAGTATTACCCGGGTGCCACTCCCTCCACAGACCCCTATCCCCTTGATCAGCCTTTCCCTTTGAGACCAAGGTGGCTTAAATCTTATGAACAATTAGCTGTCAAACTCGGAGCTAATAATCTAAGAGACCGAACTGGTGAAGATGTTGTTCTTGCTAAAGCATTATCTTTTGATGTTCGTGTATTCGATCCAGACGCGCCTATTTACACGCCTGCAACTAGTAGTGTTGCAGTGCAACCTGGCGACATCGGATATAGTCTTCCGGGCACAAGAAACAACACCGGTGCTTATGTTGATTTGAATTGGAATGATAACAACTATTCGGTTTTCAGTGGGCGTCCCCACATAGATTCCGGTTTACAAGATATCAGGGCGACTACTTTTGATCAGATGCCTACAACCCAAATTATTACCGCAACTACGAGATATCAAGCGTACGACACCTGGCCGTTTCTCTATGAAATGGATGGCATCGATTCAGACAATGACAATCAAATTGATCAAGGTACCAATGGCTTTGATGATAATTCCAACAACATCATTGACGACGCAGGTGAGCTTGAAACTTCGCCCCCTTACCCTGAACCGTTGCGTGGAATTCAGGTACAGATTCGGGTTTATGAAGATGGCACCCGGCAGATTCGCCAAGATACGGTGATGGGCGATTTTATTCCTGGGTAGTTCGTGAAGCACAACATCCAATCAATTGCCGGAAGCATGACGCATGCTTCCGGCTTTTTTTATTAGGCAACCCTATTAATTCATAGCGATGAAACAACCACACATCATACGATTGCATGGCCCCTGGCAATTTTCACCGGCCAGTACCGCATCAGAAACTCGCGTGAAACTCCCCGGCGATTGGGGCACGGTTTGCTCTGGGAATGTGCCTTGTACATTGACGCGATTTTTTAATTCTCCGACTGGATTAGAGGCGAATGAAAAGGTGGAGTTAGTTTTTGAGAATGTTCCTGTTGAGGGAAGCGTGACTTTGAATGAACGGCCAATATGTAGTTTGTCAGGCCAGCAAGCTGATGCTCGTGCAGAGATCACGGGTCAGTTAAAATTGCGAAACGAAATCAAGATTGAAGTCATGCAGTTTGGTTCAGTGGAGGCAGAGACGCCCGAGATCCGATTGGAGATTATCTGATATTGGATTGTTGGGTAACACCGTCGACGATTCCAGAGTTGGTAGTGCTTCGGTATCAACAGTGTTCGGATTGTCGTCGGTGTCGCCGTAGGCGATCCGAGGTTACAGCGGTCAAGAATACACCGTAGTTAATTGGAACTCAAGAGTCATTTTGACACTGAAAACAAGAAAGATATGGAAACCGTATTAGCCTCTTATCGACTAGCGTCGACCCCGGCGACTTTTTGAAGGAGTGGGTTTTAAGTGGTTCGCGTTCTCCAAAACCGATGACGCGGTTACCCAGAATATTACCTCGCAACTTTAAAAATCGTTAGCGAGGAGCCACCGCAACTTGCGACCTCTTGTTGACTTCGTCAACCCAGTTTGCGAGCAAACTGGGCTACCCATCAGTTTGTTCTGCAGCTTCTTCAACCGGGTCAACTACCGCAATAATTGTTTGCCCTGGTTGGGGGTCAGTGGTGGAGTCGGAGGTGAGAATTTCTAGATTGCTGTTGTCGTCTATGATAAACAACACTTGGGCCGATTCGCCATACATGTTATTGAAATCTTGGAACGTAAATTCTTCAGAGAGCGATGTCTTTTTCACTTGGGCCCCTGCCGCAAATCGCCGGCTGAGTTGATAGAAGTCGACCTCTTCGGCAAACAGGTCACGCCCTCGTAGATGATTGGAAACAGATTCACGGCGGCCTGAACCGGAATCGTAAGAATCTAATTGATAGACTTCTTTCCGCCCAAAGATGTGAACAAATTCCATGCAAGCCAGGGCATTGACTTCATCATTGGGCGTGACTGCCAGTAGACGCCCGATACCGCCGAGATTGATTTCTTCGGTTACAAATTCCGAAAGAATACTAGCACAATGGGCCGGAATGCCTTCCATTTTGGCAGTTGAGACATTGCGATAATTGGTATCGACCAAGAGCACCTGAAAGCCCGCATCTTGAATCACTTTGGCCAATTCACGCACCCAACGCTCGGCACTGGCAAACAACACGCCCTGGGGTGAAGGAGACGAAAGCCCCAACATTCTGGCGATGGGAGCCGCTGCCAGTCCGTAAAATGTGACCGTTCCTACAATCACCAAAAAAGTTAACGGAACAAGTTGATCGGCTTTCTCTGCAAGTTCGGTCAGCGGTCCTAGTTTATCAACAGGGATATCTCCATCGTGCATTTTATGAAACAGTTCCATGGCGAACACCGAGGCCACGGCCGCTGCAACAATTCCGCGAGGGGCGAGAAAGCAAAGGAAGATCTTTTCTTGTTTGCTTAAATCGCTTCTAAATGTGGAGATAAAAATTGACGCTGGCCGGACTACAACGATCAAAAACAACAGGAAAAACAATCCATTCCAACCAACGGCAAACATTTCTAAAGGTGTAATTCTGGCGGCTAACACAATAAACAGACAGGAGATGAGTAATACCCTGAGATTTTCTTTAAACTCAAATATATGTCGCACGGTAATTTGCTTTTGATTGGCCAGTGCAATCCCGATAACGGTGACTGTGAGTAGACCAGACTCAGGTTGTAAGTTATTGGAAACTGCGAAGATGACCAGAATCACGGCCAAAAAGAAGGTGTTATGCAAGAAATCGGGTATCCAAAATCGCTTCAATAGCAGCACCAATGTCCATGCAGATGCCACGCCTAATGTGACTCCAAAGAAAATGGTTCTGGTAACCACCCAAAATGCTTCGCTAGTGGCTTCTCCGGAACTTGCCAGTACCACTTCAAAGATCAGCACCGCCAAAACGGCCCCAATTGGGTCGATCACTATTCCTTCCCACTTGGCGATTGCCCCAATTTTTTTTGCCGGCCGAATATGATTCAACAGCGGCGCAATTACCGTAGGCCCGGTGACCACTAAAATGGCACCGACTAAAGCCGCTAAGGGAATACTGAAATCCATGATGTACCAAGCGGCCAGCGTGGCAAGCACCCAGGTGACAAATGCACCGATGGTGATCAAACGGAGTACAGCGGAGCCTGCCTCTTTTAATTCACCCAGTTTCAGGCTCATTCCGCCTTCAAACAGAATCACTGCGACGGAGAGCGAAACAATCGCTAAGAGAATCTCTTGCTCAATCATGTCATCGGGGCTGCCGACCAAGCCTGCCAAAAAACCAAACGCCAATAGCAATATGATGGAAGGTAAATTTAATCGCCAAGCAATCCACTGCGCAGCAACGCCAAGCCCTAGAATTCCGGCAAGATAAAGTAAGGGGTCGTCCAAAGGGGCTTCTCCAGCAGTGGTTTTGCGATCAAGGTTCCAGTATGTTGATAGTGTAACTTACTTTACCAAGGCTCGACGAGAAACAGGAATTACGCTAATTTGTCGTTGTTTCGTTTAGGTTCGTTAAAACTTTCCGTTTTTTTTGTTAGAACAAAACGCAAATTGAAATTCATTCGTCTAATTTTCAGTTATCCAACCACTCACTTCTTGAAGAGAAAATTATGATACTTCCAACCACGGCTGCTCTTTGTGCTCTTTTCATGCTGGCAGAAGTCGTTGAGCCCCCGGCAGAACCGGCGTCTGTTCCGGTAGTTCAAATTGCCGACAACAGTTTAACCAGCGAAGAAGTTTCCGCTGGCTGGATCTCACTATTCGATGGTGAAACGCTGTATGGATGGAGACCAGCATCCCAGGCCGACTGGAAAGTGGTTGACCAATCGATTCAAGTCACCAGCGGTGAAGTCGGGCTGCTGCGTACCACCACGCAATTTGGTGATTATCAGTTGAAATTAGATTTCAAAGCCGCCAAAGGAACGAACAGCGGCGTGTTTTTGCGTACATCGCCTACGCCTGATAGCCCTACTTATGATTGTTATGAACTCAATATCGCTCCGATGAATAACTCGTTCCCTACCGGAAGTTTTGTTGGCCGCAAAAAAGTGAACGTCGAATGTGCAGATGACGTCTGGCACACATTTGATATCACCATGCTGGGTGGCCAAATGAATGTCAAACTCGATGGAGAAGAAGTCTTAGATTTTCAGCATGAATTCCATCTCGGCACAGGCTTCATCGGTTTGCAACACAACGAAGGCAAGATTCAATTCAAGAACATTAAACTCAAACCATTGAGTCTTCAATCGATGTTCAATGGAAAAGACCTTACCGGATGGAAGTTATACTCCAAGGAAAAATACCCCGATATGACAACCAAGTTTGCTGTTTCGGACGAGGGAGTACTGACTGTTAAAGATGGTCCAGGTCAGTTAGAAACAGAAAAGTCGTACGGAAATTTTGTCTTGCAACTCGATGCAATGACACATGCGGCCAGTTTGAACTCAGGGATTTTCTTCCGCTGTATCCCTGGAGACAAAATGATGGGTTACGAAAGCCAAATTCAAAACGGATTCAAAAATGGAGACCGTACCGACCCCGAGGATTCCGGCACAGGGGCCATTTTCCGTCGAACCAAAGCTCGTAAGGTAGTTGCCAACGATCTAGAGTGGCTGACCAAGACTTTGATTGTGGAAGGGCCACACATTGCAGTTTGGGTCAACGGATATCAAGTGACCGATTGGACCGACAAACGCAAGCCCGATGAAAATCCTCGGCGTGGTTTACGCACCGAAGCTGGCACCATCATGATTCAAGGGCACGATCCAACCACAGATTTTTCGTTCCGCAATTTCAAGGGAGCCGAATCTCCACAGCGCTGGCCATCGAAGAGGAAATAGACCCGAAGGGTGATTGTCGGTGTCGCCGCTGGCGATCCGAAGTTACCGGGTAGCCCAGTTTGCGAGCAGAGCTGGCGGCCGATTTTGTTGCCAGTGCCAAAGCGGCCAAAGGCTGGGCCATGCTGACACTGCACCCTCTTAACGGCAAACTTTACAATGTGGTCAGCGATGAACACGCGATGGGCGTACTCTGGATGGCCACGCCGCTATTGGTGATCGACGTTTACGAACACGCGTTCTACGTCGATTACCAAAACCGCAAAGCCGACTACGTCGAAAAATTCATGGATCACAGCGACTGGAAAGAAGTGAACCGAAGATACCAGGCGTAGGGTTCGCTATTGCGTACCAGAACGATAGTTCGATTATGCTCTGCAAAGCGATGGCGGTAACGTGTTTCGGTTGAGAGGGTTTGTCGTGGGCGTTGCAATCGGTTGCAGAGTTTTTTGTTGAATAACATTCTTCCTACTTTTCTCTAAAACCACCGCAACTCTTTATATAGATACCACTTGCCGTCACTCCCTGCGGCCCTCTATCGTAATCTTTGATTGGTTCCTGCCAACTCTTGGGTTCACCCCGTTGGCCAATTCTAGCTCCATCCTTCTTACGGCCCTATTTTACTAGACTGAGGGATGTCGGTGCATTACAATCGAACTATTCGGAATGCCCATGCTGTTTGTGTTGAATTGCGTCATCCCTACTGACATCAATTTTTTCAGTCCCGAAAGGGACGAAATCGTGTAGCCAGGGGATTTATCCCCTGGAAATGAACGACCTAAATCCTCCAAGCCCCGGATGGGGACAAACAGGATTCACAGCAAACTCGTCCGGTAAAAAATGGACTAACAACGTCATCCCAATCGAGGGCTCCCAACCGGGCTCTCGTTTAAACAACCAAGCTCCCCCCCAGCTTTGAAAACCACCCATGCGTAAACGCCGCACCAAGCGAACTTCTGCTCACAAACTCAGAAAACTAAGCTTTGAATCCCTCGAAGACCGCCGAGTCTTAGCGGGTTCTGAAACGGTGTTCATTGATTTCGAAGATGGGGTTGGGCCAACAAATATAAATAACTCTCCATATGAGTTCATTAATATACCCAACGATCACTACGAAGGAATTACTATCTCCAATGCGGTTTGGCTTGAGGGGAAAACTTCAGAGGGTGATCCGTTAATGTCCGGCCACTATATCGATGGAATTTATGGTTTGGGAGTAAGTAAGCCTGACCCTTTCTATGGAAACACTGTTGATTATGAAACTTGGGGATATCCTGGTCCATCAAGCCCGATTGTTATCTCGTTTGATAAGCCTGTAAGTTCAGTATCAATCCACGCGACAATTGACTCGCAAGTGGGTGCTCATATCGATGCATTCGATGCTGAAAATAATTTGGTCGGTACAGATAGTGAGACTGGGTATATCGAATCACTCGGTTACCAACAGTCTGGTAAAGCAATTATATCCGTGTCAGCAGATGCAATCAGCCGGATTGAATTACGTCAGTTCGCTATGGTCATTCAAGGGTCGCCTACTGGTTGGGACAACCTAGTATATACCACGGCCACTACAGAGGGCACTCCTCAAATCTCAGTGACTGCCTTGCCTTATCCTCAAAGTGGAACGACTTATTACAATTCTTGGAATAATAATAGTATTGGGCCTACCGATTTCAATGATTACATCGGCCCTTATTCTAGCAATGATTTCTATGGAGAAACTGACCACGTTATCTCGTTTCCTCTACCTGATATCAACCCCGATGATCTTCTTAGTGCAAAATTAATTGCAAAGTACCGTGGGACTAATCCAAACTACGGACTAGAAAGTCTATCATATGCAAATCAATATAAACAATATAATTATGAGGTTTATGGAGTTTACAATCTTGATCTCTATGGGATCGGCAGCATGCCTGCTAACGAGCAGATTCGAACCTCATGGCATTACACAGGGCCTAATGATCCAACAAAAACGAAGCTGCAAGATAACTTTGTCACTCCCTATAAACCAATGTACGCGACGACTGATGAAACAGGTAGTGAGGCGGTTTTGGAGTTTATCAAAGATCAATACGCGGCTGGGGCTGAGCCTGGGGATTTGGTCGTGTTTCGGATCTCTCCCGATAAAGCAAATCAATATGAGTTTGGTTCGCAAATGGGTTATGAAACCCCAGGAACGTTAGAGCAACCACTACCCCACGAAGGGTTTATATTAGAGTTCACAACACCGACTGAATGGGATGAAATGGCAGAGATCCTATCAAAGGATATTGCCTATCGTACCTTAGTAGATGAGTCAGAAATTGCGTTGAGTAATTTTGGGTATGAGAATGCTGTGCCGCGAAAGGTCAAAGTTTTCAAGCATCCCAATGGATTTCTGGCGTATGGGCTGACATCGGATACTGAAGATCCTATTTTGGTTGTGCGAGGAAGCGATGATGGACCCGATGTGTATGCCAATTTTGATGCTGATGGCGTGGGTGCCAAACAGTATGCGACGATGCGAACTGAAATTGAAGCTTGGATCGAAACTGTCACGGCGGGCGATAAACGCTTATCGATTACTGGTCACAGCTTAGGCGGGGCGTTGGCCCAATTGATTGCCGCCGGAGCTACCGAAAA
This sequence comes from Blastopirellula sp., assembly GCA_002733575.1. Taxonomy (GTDB): domain Bacteria; phylum Planctomycetota; class Planctomycetia; order Pirellulales; family Pirellulaceae. Next base: position 24,249 of record NVWB01000163.1, read on the forward strand.
CGGCTATCAATTTGAACATGTCACGACGTTCAACTCCCCAGGGATTAGCCAAACCGAAGTCGATAAATTTGTTCCCGCCAACGCCAAAGAAGTCCGCCACTACATCACCAATGGCGATCTCGTCAGCATGGCCGGCGAAGAATTTTTGCCCGGAGACTGGAGACGGGCCACGTTCTCAGGATTGAGTTTACCAGACAAACATTCATTACCTGTACTGGTGGATGAACTCATGGACCTCAATGGAAACCCAGAGCTATTCAAAAAGGATGTTCAGTTTGAAAACTTTGCTACGACGACCAACCTTTCAGCCGACTTTTATTACCATACCGACACCGCGTACTGGGGCTGGTTGTTTGCGGCCCAAGCTGCAACCACGGTAGAGCCACTAACGGCCTTGGCAGCGATCCCGAGTCAGTTGCTTTTCCGAAAAACGACGGAAGATATACGCGAAGAACTGGGCACGGCTTGGAGAGGAATTGAAACGGCAGTCGCTAGTAATTTTACTCCCCTTGATTGTGACGACCCCAACTCTAGCTTGATGTTCCCAGATATCGAAGTCGGAATTTCAGACTACATTTCTATTCAAGCAACAGGGCTAGATATCTCTTGCGAAGCAGGTGACAGCACATCGCTCATCATGCACGGTCAAGTCACGATACCCGAATTGTTCAATGCCACCGCCGATTTCACCGGGGAAAATAATTATCTTGAATTAACCAGTGAAGGTAAATTTAACATCAAGGGCGATTTGACTGCCGAAGATATTCCCCTGGGTATCGATTACCTGAAGCTCAAAGAAGTGGGTCTACATATTGATACCGTGAATAAAATCTGGGTAGCCTCTGGTGCGTTGGAAATCGTCCCTTGGGAAGTGACCGTAGGTGGGTCGTTAGGATTTCATCAAGGCAATTGGAACCTGGTCTCAGCCGAGATTGACGGAATTAACAAACCAATTGGCCCGATTCTGCCTACCGCATTTCTGCAAGCACTATCAGGCAAAGTGGAACATTTTGCACCGAGCGATATGGAGCCGGTTGATTTCACCGCCGGGGTCGTGATCACTGCAGGTCCTACTTACTCGTTGAATTTACCAAGCTGGGCTGGTGGCCCGATCAGCACGCAACTTGCCGAGATTGACCTGATGGCTTCGATCAATGAAGACCGCTTCAAGGGTAAAGGGGAAGTTGAGTTTCTATCAGGGCTGGCAACGGTTGACGGGGAGATTGAATGGAACTGGGAGAAAGATTATTTGATAGGAAAGGGAGAGGTCGACTTGCTCGATGGACTGATCACAGGCAGCGCCAGCTTCCGAGCGAATAATAATTTAGATATCACCATGAGTTCGACAGCTACATTGAATTTTCCCGACATGGATTCAATGTTTAGCGGCACGACCGGGCTTTCGGGGAACTTTGCATTCAAACTGATTAACGACAACACCAAAGCGAATGATTACATTGCCGCTTGGACTACGTTTAGTTACTTCGGCATATTGAGGGATTTTGGTTATCGGCTGTACTTTGATGGTCGACTTGTAGACATTGGATCAGTACCACTGCCGGTAACTGCACCAGAGGGACCACTCGAAGGCGAGTTCCTTTCTTCCGATTACACCGTGCCTGCCGACACTGAGTGGGCACTGTTTGCTGCTTCTTGGGATGGCGATGGAGCCGGTGGGGAGATTGTGTTGTCGACACCGTCAGGTGTGCTGATTACCGAAGCCGAGATTGCGTTACGTTCTGACATGGCCATTGTTTCAGAGTTTAGTGATTCCAATCGCCGCGTGGTATTAGTCACATCGCCGGAAGCGGGAAACTGGTCGGTTTCTGTGAATGACGCCACGGGTCTGGGGAACATTACCTACCTCTCCTCGGTTGCGAATACTTCACCGATCATTGACCTGTTGCAAGCGACCGGTGGGCTCAATGATGCTCCTGTGCAGATTGATTATTCTGCGTTGGACCCTGATTCTGATGCGAGTATTTCATTTTATTACGACACCACCGGTTCTGGATTTGATGGCATTGAAATCATCGGCAACATCTTAGAAAGCGATGCCAGTTCTTCACTCAACTGGGATACCGTGGGTGTGCCGAATGGCTTGTACTATATTTACGCCGTGATCGACGATGGAATCAACGCGCCGGTGAGCGTGTACCTTGGTTCTCCGATTCAAGTTTCAAGCAATGGATTTGAGTTCACGATCAATGCCGAGATTGGTGACACGCAAGTTGGCGATACTGTTGATAGTTTACCTGCCAGTCAATCGACGCTGCACGAATGGGAGACCGTGACCATTGACCTGTGGGGGCAAGTACCATCGATTCCTGACGGAGCCATCGATGGGGTTGATTTCACGATGCAATTCAATTCGCTGTACTACGCTGACCCTGTGGTAGTTGACTCTGTTGGATCGGCCAGTCTCGTTGTGAGTGATGTTAGCGGAGATATTCGAAAAGTTCGAGTCACCTTGAGTGCCGTGGATGTTTCAGAGTTGACCGCCGGTGACATCTTTTTGGTAACCCAGCTACAGTTTGCTCCTTCATTAGATGCAGGCCATGGAGTGCCGTCTCAAGATGTTGGCGACTATTTTACGGTAGTGAATGATCTTGGTTTTCACCTGAGTGAAGTGGCTTATGCCATCGATAACTTAACGAGCCTCGTTGAAACCATCAGCCATACGGCTGCAACCGAGCTGGTGCCTGTGGTTTATGACATTGACAATAATGGCTCCGTTGGGCTGACTGATCTTGCACGGCTGGTCAACGTGTTTGGCAAGACGGTTGACATTGGAATCCCCTTTTCATTCGCAGCAGACTTTGATCAAAACGGAGTGATAGGGCTATCGGATCTCTCAAGGTTGGTGAATCACTTTGGGCTTGAGCAGGGTACAAATACGCCGATTGTGCTCCCCGTCATTGATTCAGGCCAGACGGAAACGTCGGTGCCGTTGGAAGCGGAACCGATTTATGTGGCATCCGCTGTTCCTAATTTTTTCCAAGAATCAATTGCTCATCCTACTCGGCGGATGAAATTAACGAACATTCATGCCGAAGAAGAAATGATTGATCAGATCTATGAGTTCGAGAATCGACTGGATCACGATGATTGGAAATTGTGGTTATCAGAGGAAGAATCGATGATCACCTTTCTGGCTGAAGAACAAAGTAGAATCGACTTTGAGCTAGAAGAGAGTTTGTTGGGTGCTCTCTAAGGAGAACTCTCCATGGCTTGGAGTAACTTTGCATAGTAGGCTCGGGCGCGGCCGAGTCGCTCGCGAATTCCGTCGGCCCGTAATGATTTGTCTGAAGAAAACTCGTCTTCGATGTGGACGATTGCAGTGAGCTGTTTTTTGATGAGTTCAGGGCCCTCGGTTGGGGACCAAGTTGGGCGATCATCGACGATCAGGTAAACGGGCGTCGTGTGCGCAAGTGCACCATTCTTGCAAGTGGTGCTGGCCGCAATCCAGCCACTGGTCGTGGCGTCAAGCTCAAAGTCAATGCTCAAGTCTTCTGAATTGCCTTCCTCCCGAGTGATGCTCTTGACGATTCCTGATCCGGTCATGATCTCCAAACGGTCAGGTAGCCCGATTTTCTCATGGCCCACCGCACGTACATTCACTTTCAAACGATCTCCCCGTTTGGGCTTGAGGGCCGACCCTGGAAGCTTGCCGTTCACGGTCAAGAAGATCGCCGGACCATTGCTGACAAAAGTATTGCCTCGACGCAGGCTGTCAAACCAGGCATCGATGTCGAGTGATTTGTCGCCTGTGTAGACGTAGGTCCGGCACTCGCCAATCGTCGATCCCCATGGAATGTCGCTGCCAGCCGCCGCTGTCAAACGGAAGCCCAGGTTGAGGTAGTCATAGTAATCTGGCCGATTGATCTTGGCGAATTGAAGTAGCTCGACGAAATCCAATGCTTCCGTGGAGACATACCAGGGAAATCCTCGAGGGAGATTGCAGCCGTTCCAAGAGAAATGCGCAAAACCGACCAGCGAACCCTCCTGGGCATGGATGCCGTTAAAGGCGATGTCGTAAAAATCGTAAGTCGACAAGTCGCGTGTTAACTTGCTCGTATTGAGTCCAATAATGTGGCCAAATGTACTTCGAGGCTCTTCCTGTCCCGAGACTAGGCAGTAGTTCCCCCGTTTTTCGCGGTACTCTTTGCCAAAGCCTAGTTGTTTGAAGTCCGTTCCTCGATGGTGACCCATTTCAAGGACATTGACCACATTTAGATCTTCCGCTGCCGCGTAGTGGAGCAGAAACTCGCGGTGGGATTTTTTTCGAGTTGGATGGTGCACGTGTACATCGCCCGAGTACCAGCCCTGACTTGCCATATTAATCCATCGCCGCAAATTGACCGTGTGTTCGGTCGGTTCCCCGTTGCCAACGGTGAATTTCAGATGAACAGGTACGAATTCCATCCCCCGACTAACGGAGAGCCTATAATTGCCCGCTTCCAGAGTCACCTGAAATGTGGACTCAACCAAGTGAGAGATTGGTTCGCGCCAGTGGGGAACGGACGGCAAATCTTCGTAAACATAACTGCGGTCCATGTTGTCACCGCGACCGTTCATTTTTCGAATGGGACCAATCCACCCGGCATCCTCTCCGTTGTACGAAATGCCTTGGTAAAACTCCTCAGTCGAGCCGACTTTTTGCATCACGCGGCCGTCAGGTGGCAAACGAACCGTGTCGTCTTCAGTATTACGCAGGCAGATCATTGCCGCAGTTGGTTGTTCCGTACCTTCGTCAACGATATGAAATGTTATGCGAGTCTTGGTCTCGCTGGCCACAACAGAGGCCGCGCCCAAGCAAGTGAGGGTAATGGCAAGGATGTAGCCCAGTGGTTGGGTGGTTATGTTCATTGGTTCGGGTGGGGGTTGGGTGATCTTGTATCTCAAACAAGCCTATTTTAAAGCTCAATGATCCCGGTTGTCAACTAAAAGAATCGTAGGATGGATGGTCTCTAACAGAACGCAATCCGATATCAATGAATTATCACGAATGTTGGTTCGATTGAAAAGATACGTGTTGCTGCCATCCATCTGTCTATCGGGCTTGTCTCAACTCCGTTTCAATCATCGAATCCGCTGCGATATTATTGCATCGAGGGTGGTGCGTTTTTAGAAGAAGAGTTCGCCGATAGTGATTGACACCGCACAAACAGATGGCGGCCAAGCGTTGGTATTTCGATTGAATTGATTAGTCGTGGACGTTACAATCAGTTGCAGAGTTTTTTGTTGAAGACCATCCATCCTACTTAACTCATTGTGCCGTTTCTTGAATAAATATTGAGTCGAAACGCTTCTAGTTTATTGTGGTAGACGTTTAGGCGATGTGGTATATTCGTTTTTATGTTCCGTACTAGTCGACAAGAAGTACGGTTTAATTTCTGTATTTTTGGCCAATTACCTGTTATGAATAAAGACTCGTGGACTGCTGAAGAGCTCACCTTGCTCCAAGAAAAACATGGCATCATCTCAAACGATCAGCTTCGTGCCGAATTTTTTCCAGGCAAAACAGCTGGTCAGTTGAAATGGCAGATCGAACGCCTTGGTATCGGTAAATCTTATAATTGGGAAAAATGGGAGGTCGAACTTCTTCGCGAACTAAAGCAGTTGGGAATTCCCGACCGACTTATTGCGTACGCTGTTCGGCGTCCCAGAACCGCTGTGACTCAAAAGGCGTCGAAATTGGGAGTCAAGTCACCTCGCCGGGCTGATTTGGATGATGATGAGTTGCTAAATGGGCAGACGGAATTGTCAAACATCGACAATAAATTGGTCGGCACGATCAACGAAGATTACGTTCGCATAGCGTTGTCTGTTCGCGGTTTTGAGGTATTCCTCCCTTACATGAATAACCACAAAACTGATTTAATTATTGTTCGCAACACTCGTATAGCAAAAATACAAATAAAATCGGCTGGCTACGATGGTCAATGCAAACGTTTTCGTGCAATGCTGAAGACTAAAGATAAACATGGAAAGCATATTGGATACGAAAACGCAGATGTCGACTTCTTTGTCGTAAAATGCAATGGCATCAATGAGTATTACGTGATCCCCTTTAATGTCGGGAACGTCGCATCATCTGCAAACCTGTATCCACACAGACCGAAACTAACCATGTCTGGAATATGCTTTGAAGAGTATAGAAATGCATTTCATTTGCTTGACGCATTTCTGAAATAATCGGCAGTCAATAGGACATGATATAGCAGCGTACTGAAGCAAACTGCGAATTCTTTCAGCACTCTAATCCAACCAAGAACGCTCGGCCAACCTCGCCGGGACATACTCTTCCGTCACATAACTCACGCCCTGACTAATCAAGGCTTCTACTTCCAATTTAAAACCGTTGCTGAGCATGGTTTGGATTTCTTTTTGCCAGGATTTTTTATGTTCGAACCAGGGGTAGGCCGCGATTTGTTTGGCCCGTTTGCGGTCGGAATCGTTCAGGGCGATTTGTACGCTCGGCGAAAGATTGCAGCGTTCGTAATCGATGGCCCGGATGCCCAGGTATTTGGCGTCGGGAATGGCCATTCGTTTTGATTCGTAGGCTAGGTTGATAGACCCTTGTTTGATTACGCTGTAGATATAGTATCCCCAGGGATCGTTATCCAACACGCAGTAAACCGGCAGGCCGAGTTCATTGTGCAAACGATTCAACAACCGGCGGACTCCGCGTGATGGCTGACCGCCACCGTGGGTGAGAATGCAGTTGTGTTTCTTCCAGAATTTGTCTTCGTTGAATCGCTGCCAGACCGTTCCTTTTTCAACATGTAACACAAACTTGGCATCGCATTTGACGAACTCTAGCACATCAGGCTCAACGATGGACGGAATTCCGTAGCCGCCGGAGCCCATGCGTGCACAGTCGATGACGTCGCCCTTGTCTCGCAACACTAAATTGCCAACCATGTCGCCTTTCTTTTGGGCGTACAGGTGCATCTCTTCACGCAACACATTCAACAGCACTTCAACATCTTCGATAATCGGATCGCTCTCGGCCTGATCGCCGAAGGTTTCTTCTTTGGTGCCTTCGATGGTGTGTTTCAGCAGATAGTAGAGTCCCCGAATACTGGTTGTCTTGCCTTCGTCAATCAATCGTTTGGTGCCAGAACCTACCAGCATGGTTTGCATGTAACTTTTGGCTTGGTTCAAATTGAACAGCAGCCGGCCCGTTTTGTTCTTGCCCATCTCGATAATTTTTTTCGATTTATTGAACTTGACGTTCGACAAACTCCGCGTGGGGATTTCCAGCTTAGGGTCTTTGGCACGAGAGGCTGACTTGACCACAGAATCGGCCATATCCGTCAGTTGATTCAACGTCCGCACATCACGCTTGCTAGGCTTGACCTTCACTATTTTGGGAGCCGCAGCAGGGGCTGCCTTTTTCTTTTTTGCTGTTTTCTTTTTGGCCATGGTGTGTGTCTTTTATTTATTGATCTACGAATCTATTGAAAATCCAGGGTGCCACTGGCTCCGCCAGTGTGAAGTGCAATGTTTTGTTTGTGCAGCAATACTATTAATCGATTTTGGTTTTAATCAATTCGTTCAACAGCCGACTCTTTCTAAAATACTATTCTCAATTCCAACGATGTGATAATTATATAACCTATCTGCAATTCAGCACTGGCGGAGCCAGTGGCACCCAGAGTCGATGTTTACTCTTTAAAACAACTCACCTTGTTCGTCGTGGCGAGAAACATTGGCATCGTCTTCCGTATCCTCTGTTTCTGAATCATCGTTGGTGCGGTTGATTGCGGCCGCTAGTTGTTCTTCTTCGCTGCCGCTGACAATCAGTACATTATCACCAAGTTCAGCCAGTTCTTCTTCGATGGGCTTGCCCGATTCGTCGAGCACCATGTCGGCTTCGGCGGTTTTATTTTGGGCGATCTTCAATAGGCCGTTGTAAACTTCATCGCGGTCGGCGTCGTTGATATCTGAAACTGCGGTGGCGACTTCACCCAGGTATCGCAGAAACACACTGCGGCGGTCGGCCTGTTGTTTCACCTTGAGTCGTCGCCGGAGGAACATGCCCAGCTTTCGACCCACGGCTTGCAGACCGAGTTTCAATTCTTTTTGAATCTCTGGATAATTGGCGACCGCTTCTTTTGATTCACTCGTGAACGGAACCCAAACGCTGGCCATGTGGACCATTATCGTAACAGGGCCACTTGGCAAACTGCCGCGAGATTGCGTGAGCCCATAACTGCGCCAGTTGGTGCCCATCACCGCCTGCGTGATGGCACAGGCCGCATGTTGAAACTGCAACGGCACACGATTGGCATAGCGATAGATTTGCATCGACTGGCCTTCGCTGACATTCACGTTTTGCATTGCCTCGAAGAGAACATCGATCTCTTTACTCTTCAACTTCCCAGGGCTTTTGCGTGTGCCGAGTTTGGATGTTTTGAGGATTCGATCTGCCGCGTCTGCTCCGAGACCATTGAACGTCATGATCAAAAACTGCCGCACGGTGCGGGCATCGCTTTCGGATAACAATTCGCTCAGCATATCGTGCGATATTTTTTGCGTGGCAACTTGCCCGCCAAAAGCTAACGCCACTTCAATTTGAAATGGATTTCCGCGATAGACCGCAGGAGGGCGTGTGGCTGAGACATAGAACTCAGCCGGAACGACTTTGTGCATCCCTTTGAGCAACAGGTCTTCGCCGATTGGCACGATACAATCGGTCGAAGGGTTCGAGATTTTTGTGTTTTGAATCGACTGATAAATCAAGTCGGCCTGATCTCGATCAATACCCGAGGCATGCGTCCGTGTGCCAATTTTTGCCCCTTTGCAAATTTGCTTGGCCACGCCCGACGACACACGCGAGAACGAAGAGGTTAAAAAACCCGAGATCGTCGTCTCGTTAGTATCTTTGAGCATCGAGATCAACCGGCCCAGTTCAACTCCGTACGGATGCGGTTTGATTTCAACTGGCTCGCGGGGTAACACGCGGGTTGATCTGCGATAGATCCGTTTGTTGCCATCAGGGTCGGTATAGTGGAGCGTGACATGCGGATTCGAGATGGCGGTTTGCTCAAGATATTCGTCAACACTGCCGCGCCCTTTTTGATACTTGGCTTCTAGCTCGATGGTCACACGTGTTCCGCTGCGTACCTCTTTGGCTTTGTCTTCAGGAGATTTGGCATCATAATGAGTGACCCATTCGATGCCATGTTTGGTGATGTACTTCAGCCCTTTGTCGCCTGAAGGGATATCGACTCCATCGCCTTTACCGTTGAGGATTTCAGGCCTGTTGTTCTTGGTATCCATCCGCAGTTCGTAATAATGGGCCGGTCTGCGGATTGAGATCTTCGAGATAATTTTGATCGGCTTGCCGGTGGTCAGCATGCCATACATGCCTGCGGCGCTAATCCCGATTCCTTGTTGACCGCGGCTCATTCGCAGGCGATGGAATTTGGAACCGTAGAGCAGTTTGCCGAAAATCAGTGGAATCTGTTTTTTGACGATGCCTGGTCCGTTGTCTTGGATTCCGGCTTTGAACCGATTGTTGCCGGTTAGCTCGATATGTACCCAGATCTCTGGCACGATGCCCGCTTCTTCACAGGCATCGAGCGAGTTATCGACCGCCTCTTTGATGGTGGTCAACAATGCCTTGCGTGGGTTGTCGAACCCAAGCAGGTGACGATTTTTCGCAAAAAACTCACTAACTGAGATATCACGTTGGCCTTTTGCCATGGTTTCGGCAGTGGCTCGACGACGTGTTTTTTGAGGTTTTCCGTTTGCGGTGGCCTTGGTCGCAGTCAACTTTCGGCATTCCTTTATAGAGTTGTTGGTGTTTTGAGCAAAGTTTAACGCTTTGGGGGCGGGTCAGACAATGCCCTATTCAATTCAGAGCCTTGAGAAGACTCCGATTATAGTAACTTTATTCGGTTATAACGATAGCGCAGACCGGATAGACCGGGCGATTGTTGTGACTCTTTGCATATTAGGGGGATTTGAAGGAACAGTGGGAGAAAGATTCACTCACTGGGGAGCCTGATCCGAAAAGACAATATAGGTGGAAACTCCAACTTAATGGTAAATGATTACCCAATAGTTAGTGCAATGGTAGTTTCCGCACAAAAGAATCAGTAAAACAATTGGCTCAATCAACACTTTTGCAAGTTTGGGCTTTTCCGTATTCAGACCCAATATCGCCATCACGTGACTTCAATCGGTCACGCACCTTAGGAGATCAACATGAAACATATTATCTTAAAAAGCCTTTTGGGCTGTGCCGTACTGGCAGTTGGTCTTATAGCATCATTTTCAACCAATGAAGCGGGTGCCCAACAACCGGGGTACCCGGCCATGATGCAAAACTATTATGTGCAAGATTACCAACAGGGCATTAATCCTGAAATGTACATTGCCCCTGTGGCGACACCTCCGAATGTCGGTCACACTTACATTACCTACCCGCCTTTGAGCCCACACGAATTTTTGTATCGCCATCAACGCACTTATTACAACTACTACGATGGTGGTCGTGGATTAAACCGCACGAAAATCAGATGGTATGGTCGTGGAAACTGGCTCAACGCCCGTAACCCTTTGTTTTAATTTCGTAGCGAATAATCAGTTACGCTAACTTACAATCCCTTTAGATGATAACAGGAAGTCGAACGATGACTCGAATCACTTCAATTGCAATCGCGTTCGGCTTGTTGGCCATCAGCGTTGTTCCGCAATCGGCCAGTGCGGTCAGCCCTTGGGGTGCCCGAGCAGGTAACATCCACTCAGCCCGCCATGCCCAACAGCAAAGTTGGCACGGGGGCTATCGTTATATGAACTCTGGCTATCCACAAGCCTTGGTCGTTCCGCCAAATGCCAACATGCAAACCAACTATTCCTGGGGCGTGGGCAGCAGCCGTATGACACCCATTCATCATCAATGGGGAAGACCAGATCCTGGTGCCACTAGCGGAGCCGGCCATCTAGGCATCACTCCTCACTGGCCAACCAGCACAACCCAGTTTGGCGTTTACTATGTACGCGGTCCTTGGACTTATCATGCCGCTCAAGCGAAACATGGACATGGAAACAAAAGCGCTTGCAATGACTGTGGACGCCACGGTTGTAAAGGCCGCTGCGGACACCACGGTTCACGTTCAGCTTGCGGTTGCAACAACTGCCGTAGCGGAAAAGGAAGCTGCACCAACTGCCAAAGCGGCACAGCAGCACCTGCCGATGCACCAGCAAACGCTCCACCCGCCCCAGGCAAAGGCGAAGTGTAAAGCTTGCTGCGTTGACAATTTGAATTTAAGAAGAGGCGAGCCTGATATGGGGCTCGCCTTTTTTTGTTTGGTTGAGGATTAGATGGAATCAGAAAATGAATAAATTACCAGGTTGGGCAGCACCAATAGTTGGCCCGTTTGTTGCAGGAGCGATTACTTTTTTCACTTTACGCAACGATCCGCTATCAGAACAAATTGGTATCGTCACTTTCACGGCTCTAGGGGCAGGATTAGGATTTGTCGCAGGATTAATTATTTGGATGAAGGACTCCCAATGATCGAATTAAAAAACAGAATGCCTAGCATATCGCTAGAAACGATCATCATCGCACGAAGACTAAATCGAAATCTGGGAATCCATTTCATGGGTGGAGCTCTCTTTCTGGTTAGCCACCATGCTACCGTGAGATTGCCAGGCAAGCAAGAGAAATCATAATAAACCACGAAGAATCGAAGACATGAAGGAGTATTGGGAATCAACAATTCCTTTCTTTGTGCCTTCGAGCCTTCGTGGTAAACTCTTTTTATTATCCTCTACGCGATGCCATCGCAATCATCGAATTCCAATCTCTTAAAACGCCTCACCATTTCCCGCTTGGCCAGATCGCAGAACCATTTCTTGCTTGAGCTCTTGGTACTGGAGAATTGCATCTTGCAGGGACAGCGGCAGCCGGTTGAATTGTTTTTTGGTGAAGGAGAGACTGCTCGACAATTTCGTCGAAGAAAGCGATGGGCCTTTCAGTGTGATCAGCGAGACAAATTGATCGAGCGTTGATGGCTGTGTGGCTTTCTCTATCGCCTTGCGATGTTGAATCGATAGCTGACGCAGTTCCCGGCTCTCTTCAATCAACCGGGTCGCAAACTCTTTTGCCTCGGTATCGCCTGCTTGATACAAGACAACCGACAACAGTTGCTGTGCATAAATTTTATCCGACTTAAAACCTGGCACAGGAGAAGACTGTGTGCCGAGGGCTTCGCAGCGAATTTGAATTTGATCGGCAGTCCAATCGATGGGCACTTTTAGCACGGTGCGAAATTCTTTGGCACCTTCCAGCGTGATTTGCCGGGCCGGTTTTAGTTTGAAATAAACGCCAGATCCACGATGTATGGTGCCGCTGGCCGCCACGAGTTGTAACTCGGGCACCAGTTCATAGCGTTCGGTATCAGTTTTCTTCTTGCCCATACTGGCATTCGCGTTGGTGGTGATCAGGTGATCGTATTTCCCAGAAGCGTTGATGCCTAAGATCGAATTGGTTTCGACCTTTTTTTCAATGCTCCGAGTACCAGCTAGTGGGCTTTCAAGCGTGGTCTTCGGCAAATAATCGACCACTTGAAGCGTTCGGTTTTTGCTTTCAATGCGAATCAGATATTGAACCAACTGATCTTCATAATCATGCCCCACGTAGGAGGAGATCACAAACGTGGCTTCGATCAACTTCTCATTAGGGTTCATCACTCGAAACTCTTCCGAAGTAACATCCTGGCAAGCAACCAGCGGGGCCACATCAAACGAAACAGGCGGTTCACCTGCTTCTACAAGCGAGACAACCAAACTGATGGCGGAGACCGATAAGATCACGACATTGATTTTTAATCCGAAATAAGAAAACATGGAAAGCCCCTTGATAAAGTGTTGGCCATAACACGCATTGGCGTGTTGCTTTCCCTGCGATGATTTTGTGCCGATTGGAATTCGCTGAATAAAATCAGCGGCGGCACATTTAGAAATTCTTCGTGAACTTCGGTGAATAGTTCTGGTCGCAAACTATCATAGATACGCAGAACACTAGGGCAATGGTTCACGAAAAAAGTAAAAGAAACTCGCTTGCCACACGAGTTTCGAGCGTCTCGCTAGCAACACGCAACTTGGTCGAACGAGGTAATTTCCGCATGGCCATGCCCTGGCTCGACTGGTTTGTTGCCTTCTCGCAAACAGAGACCGGTTTGCATTCCGGCCTCTTGGGCGGCGTCAAGTTCAGCCACCACATCGCTGAGGAAAAGTATCTCACTGGGCGCTAATGGGTAGTCTGCGGCGATGGCCTGATAGCTGGGTGCTTCTTTTTTTCCGCCAGTGGTGGTGTCGTAATGTCCTTGGAAGTTGGCCAGTAAGTCGCCTTGGCGGGTGTGCCCAAAGAACATTTTTTGTGCGGCAATGCTACCAGAAGAATAAATTCGCACATCCAAGTTTTGCTGGTTCCATTTCACTAGTGCCGGTGGCACATCGTCAAAAATATCGGCCACCAATTCGCCGGAGTCAAAACCGGATTTCCAGATTTTTCCTTGCAGTTGTTTGAGCCCTGTCGCTTTGATATCACCATCCATCAAGCGTTCTATTTCGGTCTGTACACGCAACTGCTTGGCCGCGTCGTCGGCATCGCCGGCAGACCAACTCGCAAAGTCGGCGGCACCAGCGTCTACGGCAATCATGTCTAACACCGGTGCGAGCCCTTCATTGCCCCAGGCCGATTTCAAATAGCCGGCCAGTTCACGACGGACAAACGGGAACATCACGTCGTACACAAAACTGACGCTTGACGTGGTGCCCTCGATGTCTAACAGAATGGCTTTGCCAGAAAACTCGATCACAGTTTCACCACCGGATCAATGTCGCCATCTTGTTGAATGTAACTTGGTCCCCAGCACAACGGCGAGTATTTCACGTGAACGCCGTCTTCTACGTAATGAGGTGTCCAGCCACTCATCTCTTCAAACAGGCGAATGCAGCGAATGTTTTTGTCGTCGCACAAATTGAACCAGTGCAAAGTATCTTTGGGCACGTTGATCAAATCGCCAGACTCAACCAGCACCGCAAACACAGGGCCTTCGGCAGGATGAATGTGGAACACGCCAGAACCTTTGACGACGAACCGAACTTCGTCTTCGTCGTGCGTATGTTCTTTGTCGAACTTAGCCAGCAGTTCTTCCAAGTTCGGAGTCTCTTGCGTAACGTTGATGATATCGGCAGTGACGAAGCCACCTTTTTCTTTCAGCCGATCAATCTCTGGGGCGTAGGCTTCCAAGATTTCTTCGTTGGTAGCGTCAACACCAACGCGACCTTCCACGTCCCAGTTTTCGTACCAAATGCCGAAAGGTTCGAGGAAGGTGCGGATTTCTTCAACATCGGTCAATGTGCGGTTTTCATCAGGAATCGAAATGCTGGCCATGGTTCTGGCTCCGTTATATCAGTAGGTTGATTGAATAAGTTCGGTGTAGGGAATGGTCGATTAAGGTGTCGCTGGCATCGCACCTTCGAGCATCATCTTGCGGGCAAGTACCTCGAACAGGAACTCGTACACCTCGATATGGCGTCGAGCTTCGGCCAAGTCTTTCCCCCAAGTATACAGTCCATGGCGACGAATTAAATAACCGTGCGTCAGTTGATTCTCAGATTCGGTATCTTGTATCATCGCGGCCACATCTTTGGCCAGGGCCGCAATGTCTTGGGTGTTCTCGAAAATCGGCACCCAATGTCGGGTCTCATGCGTGCCAATTCCGCTGAGCCCTTTCAGCATTTCGTAGCCTTCGAGCACAATTCCACCTTGTTGATGGAAATAGTCCGAAAGGACCGTGACCCAGGGCGAATGGGTGTGCAATACCGCACCAACATCGGGCAATTGCTGGGCCGCCACCACATGCAGCAACGTCTCGGCCGAAGACTTCGGTTGATCGTCAGTCAGGTTACCAGCCGCGTCGACCTGCTGGCCTTGGTCGTTGACCCGCACAAAGTCGTCAACTTTAAGCTGTCCTTTGTCCATGCCAGAAGCGGTCAACAACAACTGAAGCGGCTGCTGCTGAACAATCACGCTATAGTTGCTACTGGTGCCGACGGACCAACCACGCTGAAAGAAATAACGCCCCACCTTACGCAACCCATTAATCTGCCCCTCCAACCCCTGCATCGCAACATGCGAAGGCTGACTCTTAGCACCATGACACCCGGTGTTAGAAACTTGCTCCATCGGACTTTTCTTTATCTGAAAGGAAGATGTTATTACTCGTAAAGCGAGTATTTTATCAGATAGAAGTGTGGTGGGGAAGGAATGAAGGGAAATCGAAGAATTAATCAATTTCACTAGCCCGAAGAGTGATGGGCTAGTGAATTAAGATATCATATCACCTGGGATATCACACAACCCAAGATTCGGATCATGATTCTCAGCACTCAGGGCCGAGCGAAGTTGAGGAAAAGCAAGAAATGCTTTGAGGAGGTTGTTCATCGCTTGCGATTGGATTTGGCATTCGTTGAGCCAGCGAGAGAGGGTGGCTTCGGCAATGCCGAGGGAATTGGCGAACTCTTTTTGGGTCATACCCACTCGTTTGATGCCGGCACGTATCTGATCTGGTGTTAGTAAATTTAAATGAGTGCGAAGTGCCTGTGTGACTTGTGCATCCACTTTTTCGGTGAATACTTTTTCGCCACATGCTTGGCAAATAGGTAGTTCGAGTTTGGAGATATGTAGCGGGTGTAATCGCCCATCGTGCTTGACTTCGATATGGTAGTCCGTGGTTCCCATTTCCACTTTTTGTTCGCCACAACTTCGACAGCGACGCGGGAATGGACGGTCTGCTAATGGAGAGCGTTTTTGTTTTGATGATTCACGAGGCATGGATATTCACCACGAAGGTATCACATTGCAGCAGAAAAAGATCGGCATAGAATTACTTTGCCCTAATCATACCGGACAGACAGCCACTAATATAGCGAATTTCATCAATAGGCACCATTTTATCGCTGAGACGCGAATATGTCGTGCGACTACTTAAGTAACTGTTGCACCATCATTAATTGCCTGTTCCGCATATTGGGCCACCAGCGCAATTAGTTTTTGTCTATCAATCGGTTTGGTAGTAAAGTCATCGCAGCCGGCGTTGAGGCACTTTTGGCGGTCGCTGTTCATGGCGTGTGCGGTCAGGGCGATGATCGGGCCGGTGTAGTTGGCTTCTCGTAGTTGGGTGGTGGCCTGGTAACCGTCGAGTACCGGCATTTGCATATCCATCAAGATGACATCAAAAGGGTTTGCTGCTTCGCGGGCTTGCAAGGCTAGATCGTGTGCAATTTTTCCATTTTCGGCTACGGTGACTTTAGCACCTGCTTTCTTGAGTATGAACGAAATCAAACGCTGGTTGTCTGGTCCATCTTCGGCCAAGAGGATATTGCAGTTAAGTTGTGGATCTGAACGACTAGCATTATTTTCAAGCTGTTCAGGTGCAAGTTCTAATGAAGGATAGTCAATTAGATTCACATCGTTCAGCGAACCCGTTTCTACAGAGAGACGAAACGTACTCCCTTCTTGCAGCTTACTTTTCAACGTGATGCTGCCATTTAATTTTTCAGCAAGCCGCTTGCTGATCGCCAGCCCTAGGCCGGTGCCACCAAATTTCCGAGTGGTCGAAGTATCTGCCTGAACAAAAGGTTGAAATAATTTTTCAACTTGGTGTTCGTTCATGCCGATTCCAGTATCGATGATATCAAATTGAAGCTTGCTTGCTTGAGTGTTTCGGTCCGTTAATCGAACAACAATTCGTACCTGACCTACTTCAGTAAACTTGATTGCATTGCCGACTAGGTTAATCAAGATCTGTCGTAGTCGAGTGGGATCAGACTGAATAGTTTCGGGAATTTCTCCCTCGAATTCAACATGTAGTTCAATTCCTTTGGCACTACATCGCACACGCATTAGCGAGGCGACATCGGCTAATATCTGAACTGGTGAACATTCAATTTTTTCGACATTCAGTTTTCCCGATTCGATTTTCGAGAGGTCAAGAATGTCATTGATAATCTTAAGTAAGTAGTGTCCATTTCTTTGGACAGTTTTGAGTCCCTCGATATTTTCAGGGTCTTTGACGTTGCCTAATACAATATCGGCAAATCCCAGGATCGCCGTCATGGGAGTACGGATTTCGTGACTCATGTTGGCCAAAAACTCGCTTTTTGATTGAGTCGCAGCTTCTGCTGAATCCTTCGCGATACGCATGTCTTGCATTAAATTTAAAGCGGCACGTTGTGACCGCTGTAAATCCTCGGCCTTTATTTCTAGGTGGCTATGCGTCTCTTCTAGTTTGGCCTGGGCTGTTGTTAGTTGTCGTGCGTTGTTGGCCAATTTCTTATTGGTTTGTTGAACCGAATTTGATTGTCTACGCAAACGTAAAACAGTAAAACCAAAGAGCAATAGCACAACACTACCAGTAATAGCCAGTACAGTTAATGTTCCACGAAATTCGGCGTTCGCGTGTTTCACGGCATTGCCTAGTGGCATGCGAACAGACAAAACACCACGGACATCGCCTTCTTTCCAGTCATCTTTGGGAGTGTCTGGATGATCGTTGTGACATTCGACGCAGCTCTTCCTCATCATGTCTGCAGTGGCGTATCGAAGATAAGATTCGCCACCAGTATTCTCAAATTGATAGAATGGTTCAGTCGGGTTGGCTTCTAAAGCTTGCAAGGCCAGTTGTTCAAAAACATCACGTGGCCCGCCATTTTTATTCCAAGGAAATGGGTAGTTGCTGTAGAGCCTCGTTTCGCAGTTCGATTCTCCTTGACCAAGTTCATCACCCAGTCGCTTACTTAAAGTGGCTGGCAGGGGAATTGCTCCCGCGTGGTCTTCGTAGTCGTGCGTGATTTGAACACCCAGTGGCTTAAGTCGGGCTACAACTTCAGACGTGTAGAGAGTACGAAACTTTGCCACTGCGGCTGAGTAGGCCGTTGCATCTCGCAAGGCAGTTTCTTGAACGAGTGCGTGTGACATATGATACAGTTTGTACCCTATCACTCCAGAACTAGCGATCAGAACAAGGGTTACAGTCAACCCAAAATATCGATCTAGCAAGAGCGTGATACTCCTGGAGAATACCGAGGCTGTGTCGGATGCGATTTTATTATCGGGCTTATGTGATGTTTGTGTCATTGAACATGCTCCAATGCTGTATCTATAAACTCCAAGTTCAAACAATAGGCCCACGTCAGTAATACGGCAAGAAAATTATTGGTCATGTTCTTGATCGCATCTTTGCTACGAGTCAAACCCGACTCTAAACAAAGGAACCCGCCTTGCATTGCAAACACTAAAGCAACACAGACTAAAACCCATAACGAATTTAACATTGACTGTTCCATGACAACTCTCCAGGTAGGCTATGGCAAGGAATGGCAGCGGTGGGATCAACAGGGTAGGGCAACAGTCGAAGATCAGTTCTTCTGACGGCCTTACTATGCTCCACTAGTATAGGTTGATCGTTCTAGAAACGCGCAATAGCACAAGAAAAACCTGTAAGAAAACAAGCTGTTTGTTTGAAGAATTGTTAGAGTTATTACAATTGAAATGGTATGGCAGCCAATAAGATTGAAGATTGTTTATGTAGCTTATTGGACAGTTGTTTATCTATTGATTCAATATCCAAGCACCAAGAAGAAACGAGGCCAAGTTGGCAATGACAATCGTTACTGCATCTCGAATTCGTGAACCGAGAAGATTGGGCCCTTGATCGGTATCAATGAGCCGAAACAGCAAACATTCGGCCAACGGGGCAAATGTTTCAGCCACGACTAAATAGGCCATGTATCCCCAAGTGTTCCAGATAAGAATCGGCAGCACCAGCACAACAATCGGATAGGTACAGGCGGTCAACCAAACCGCTGCCATACAGCGTTTGGCAAGAGAGTGACGCGGCGATAAACCGATCAACAGGATTGGAAACTCGATGGCAATAGTCAATAGATAGCCATAACCAAGAAAGTTCCAAAGTTCAGCACTGTTCACAAAAGCTCCTTGATTGTTTCTCGTTAAAGTAGTCGCAACAAGAATGGAACTTCAGCCAGGACATGCGCCAAGGCAAGGGTGAAATAAAGATCGCGGGTGACAGGGTAATTCACAAAAAAACCAGCCCATAAGACCAGCATGACAAGCACGCCAATTCCGATAATTGCAGCGACAACAGTTCTCCACGGGGCCGATTTATTTGCTAGTGGAATTTTAGTCAGATTCCATGGAGTCGTACGCAGGGCAACCAGAGGAACGGCAATGACCCAAACCGCATAATGTAGCATCTCTAGAAAGGTATGCGTTGAAACGAGTAAATGCGTTGAGATGCCACTAAAAATCCCAGCACCTGCATGATGCGTGATTTGCATCGATAATAAATCATTGCCAGGCAAGTTCGGTTTGGACGCCAATAGACACCATAATACGCAAAGCGAGAGTGGAACCAGCCATAAGCACCGCCGGTA
>NVWB01000164.1 GCA_002733575.1 Blastopirellula sp.
GCCGCCGCCATACTTGCCCGCTTTGCCGTTGTCTTTGGTTAGCTGCGGTTTGTAGTCGAAGGTATCCACATGCGAAGGTGCTCCTCGCATTGAAAGGAAGATGACCCTTTTGGCTTTGGCTTCGAAATGCGATTGCTTGGGGGCCAGAGGGCTGAGTTGATCTTCGGCCCTACTTTCGGCAGTTGCCATGGCGGCAAAAGCGAGTGAACCAAAACTGGCGGTGATGGTTTTGAGTGCGTCGCGGCGATTGAATTGATGGTTCATGATTCGATTCTCTTGATTGATGAATTCATTAAAAGAAAGTGCGGTGTTGAGTTCCGTTTAGTTCAAAATTCGGAACTCGGCACTTGCCATTAATCCTTGACACAATGCAGTTAACGCTTGTAATTCAGGTGAAAGTTTGGGTTGACTGCTTCCAGAAAAAATCCGCTGAAATCCACCGCCCCGTTGGAATTGACCACGCTGAAACTGCCCGCCACGAGGTTGGAATCGTGGATTGGGTGCAGCCGTTTGTCTGGTGGAAGTCGCTGCACTCGCTTTCGTTTGAGCTATGTACTTTTTAATAAAGCTTGATCCGATTCTGATTTCTGAGTCAGTGGCCGGTCTGCCGTACGTTTGAATAAAGGCCCACTTCACTTGATCGGCCGTTTTATCAAAATGCTCATCCAAATTCTTGGCCATGTCGGTGGCTTGCTCGTACACAAAACTACTGTTCATCATGTACAACGCCTGGGTTGGCACGTTGGTAGCATCCCGCTGCGGATTGGTGGCGTTAGGGTCAGCAAAGTCAAACAGATCTAACGCTTCAGGCAAGGCATCTCTCATGACAGGCAAGTAAACCGAGCGATGTGTGTTTCTACTGCCAAATGTACTTATCGAGATTTCCCGCTCGACACGTTTGTTGCCGATTTCGGCTACTTCTGAGCCAAGTGGCCGGTCTAAGTTTAAGTTTCCGCCAAGCATCAAAATCGAATCGCGTAATGCTTCGGCATCAAGTTGTCGCGGATTGGTTCGCCACAGTAGTTTGTTTTCGGGGTCAAGTTCATAATTGCTTTCGTTGAACTTTGAACTGCGTTGATAGGTGTCTGAAAGCATGATCTCTTTGATCATCGATTTCATCGACCAATCGTTTTCCATGAACCGAACGGCCAAGTGATCTAACAGCTCTGGATTGCTTGGCTGTTGGCCGGTTAGTCCCCAGTTATTGGGTGAGCCCATCAGCGGATCGCCCAACAGGTGTATCCAGATGCGGTTGACCATGACTCTGGCGGTCAGCGGGTTTTCGGTAGAGGTCAACCACTCGGCCAGTTCACGACGTCCACTTTTGCGAGAGCTGAAATCGGCGGTGCCAACATCTTCCAGCACTTGCAGAAAACCGCGGTCAACTTCTTGGGCTGGTTTTTCGACATCGCCGCGAACTAACACGCGGGCATTCACCACTTGGCTGGCATCTTGCACGCCCATCGCAAATGTTTTTGGCACGCCGCTGGAATCCAACGAACTAAGTGTGCCTTCGAGTTGGCCGATTTGATTTCGCATTACGATTAATCGTCGTTGCTCTACTTGTGCTCCGCCGCGTTGGGCCGCCAGTCGCAAGTTTCTTAACTCGGATTGAAGACTGGCAACTCTGTCTCGCATTTGTTCTATTTCTGCATCGCTATAATCCCTTGTCATGGCTACTTTGTCTTTGATCGGCAGCAAGATTAAATCCGACGCCCGTCGGTTTTGCAAACCCGCTTGAGTCCCGTAATAAGTTTGGGTACTCATGAAGATCCCGGCCAAGGCGTAGTAATCGACCGTGGGAATCGGGTCAAACTTATGATCGTGGCAGCGAGCACATGAAACAGTGAGCCCTAGGATCGATTGGCTCATGGTATCGATTTGTTCATCGACCATATCCATGCGGAATAATCGCGGATTGCGTTCGTTGAGCCCTTTGGTGCCCATTGCGAGAAAGCCAGTGGCGATCAAATTCTCTTGCCATTTTTCATCGGTCTTGGCCGGTAGTAGATCGCCGGCGATTTGTTCTTGTATGAACTGGTCATACGGTTTGTCGTTATTAAACGCATCGAACACATAGTCACGATATCGCCACGCATGTGGGAAGGTGAAGTTTGCATCTTTACCAGAAGACTCGGCATACCGGGCCACGTCTAACCAGTGTCGACCCCAGCGTTCGCCAAACTGCGGGCGAGCCATCAGTTCATCAAGCTTGGCTTCAATGGCCGCTTCTTGATCGTTTTGCCATGCGGCAAAAAATGCTCGGGCTTCGGTCGCCGTTGGTGGAAGTCCGATTAAGTCGTAGTTCATACGTCGCAATAATGTTAATGCGTCGGCTTGCTCAACGGCGCTGATATTTGCAGTGGTTTGCTGGGCTAACACGAGTGAGTCAATACTGGCATCTGAACTCGAATGGGGTTTTTGAAAGGCCCAATGTTTTTTTCCCTCTTCAATATCGACCACCGATTCGACGACTAGTTTCTCGCGAACCCGCGGGTCAGGCGAGCCCATTTCTATCCAGGTTTTGAAGTGGCTGATCACTTCGTCAGGCATTTTATTCTTGGGCGGCATTTTGTAATCGCCCCAAGTGATGGCATCGTACAGCACATTGTCTGCGGCAATCTTACCATCAATCGAGGGCCCACTATCGCCACCTTGTAGCAGTCCATCGCGCGTATCTAATAGCAAGCCACCACGGGTTTTGCCACTCTCTTGGGAATGGCATTCGTAACAGTATTTGACCAAAGCCGGGCGGATATTTGTCTCAAAATAGGCTTCCTGATCTTTCGGCAAACTGGTTTGTGCCCAAGCGGCGGAAGTCAACATTCCGCTAGCAATACCCAGCGTCAGCATTCGATATAAAAGAGATTTCATTTTCGCCAATCCTGTTCCTGATCACCGATTTATTAGAGAAGCCAAGGTTTTTCTATTGAATAGCTCAACAGAAAGATTGTGCAGTAGATGTTCATAAATTCTACCACACAATAGATAAACACCTGTAAATGCGAGAAGTTCCGGTGGTGTTTATGGGAATTTAGGGGCCATGTAGGTCAGTGCTGTGCCTGACGGAGATTGAGAAGTGAGTTTGTTTCTAGTTTGAACCTGCCCCACGCCCCCAGAAGATTGTTGTACCAGCAAAGCTGATAAGCACTATCAAAAAAGAAACTAACGCTCCGGCTTCAATCCAATTTAGTGGAAGAATATTAAATCCAACAGCAAGATAGAATACCCAAGCTTGCGTTGCACCTAGGAATGCAAAAAATAGACGCAAGGGATTAAAGTTGGAATCATTAAACACAACGTGGTACACAATCAGAGCCATTGTACACAAGGAAGAGAGTAGCAGGAAAAGTATAAAAAGTCCCAGCACAATATGGGTATCAATCATGTAATCGGCTCCTGTTTGTCTTTGCTTCAGTCGCTAAGAAGAAAAAGCTCTTACCACGAAGGCACAAAGGAAAGAAATATTGAATTCAAATCCTTCGAGCCTTGGTGGTTCAAAAATCTATTTCTAAACGTGTAGGCAGAATCGCAGGGTGGCTGCCGAAAGGCCAGCCGCCTGTTTATGGGGGATGTGTTGGTTGAGGATTTATCACCAAGAATAATCTCTTGTCTCTCACTTAGATTCAATCGATATTACTCTATGATTTTACCAAGCCCAGTCGGTTGGCAAGTCTCGATTCATGATGTTTGGATGCAGCCCGCTGTTTTGGTACAGGTCCACAATGTTTTGGGCTGCGTTGCTGGCCATGTCGATCTCGGACTGCAAATCGAGGCCCGACATGTGAGGTGCCACGATCACGTTTTCTAAAGTCAACAGCGGATGATCAATCGGCGGCGGTTCTTGTTCAAACACATCGAGCCCTGCGCCCATTAGCTTGCCGGAGTTCAATGTTTCAAACAATGCCCCTTCATCAACCAAAGGACCACGAGAGGTATTTAAGAACACCGCATCGTGCTTCATCTTTCGAAAAGCACTGGCATTCATTAAATGATGCGTGGCCGGGATATTGGGTGCGTGCAGGCTCACAATATCGGCCGTTTCAAGCAGTTCGTCGAATGTTACCAGTTGAACGCCGAGAGTGTTTGCTTCTTCCTCAGTCAACTGTGGATCAGCGGCAATCACGTTGAGCCCTAGCAGTTTCGCTTTTTCAGCAAAGCATTTGCCAATGACACCGAGCCCGATTAGCCCCAAAGTTTTTCCGGCTAGTCGTGGAAAGGATACTCGTTCCCAGCCGCCTGCCCTGACCATGCGGTCTCTTTGAACCACATTGCGATAGATGCCCAGCAAGAGTGCCAGTGCCTGCTCTGCAACGGAGTGATGCACAGTGCCGGGCGTGATGGTGACGGCCACATTGTGCGAGGTCGCCGCCTTTAGATCGACTGAGTCATAACCGACTCCGGCCCGGGAGACGATTCTCAGGTTCAATTGACCGAAGATTTCATCCGTATAAGGCTCGGTACTGGCCAACACCGCATCAGCCCCTTGTAGTTGCGTAATCAAGGCCTGTTGCTGCTCCATAGGAACACTGTTATCGGAAAAACGGACCTCAAACCCGGCAGAAGTCAGTATTTGATAGTACGGTTGTGAGGAATTTTGGAAGTGGGATGGCGTGATAACAGCAATCGGCATGGCGGAACTCATTTCTGCGTTAGGTTACAGGTGATACGCAAGTTTTACAGTGCTCATTCCCTTTTTGCAATCATTCTTAGCAGAAGCGAGGATTCTCTGCCGCATGCTGCTTTTCCCAGAAACCAGTATTCTCTACAATAAAACGAACGCACAAGCCCCAATTTGTTTGTGCAATTGAACTCCTTTCTTTCCCAAGCGAGCAACAACGTGACGCAGGACAACAAAATTCACATCATTGGTATCGGCGACGATGGCCTGGATGGATTAACTTCGCAAGCGACCGCATTAATTGGCAATGCCGAATTAATTATCGGCAATCCCAAAGTGATAGATCATGTGGCCTCGGTGGCGGTTGAAAAAATGCCCGTCAAAAGTGATCTCCAAGCAGTGGTTCAAAAGATTGAAGATTGTGCAGACAAAAAAATTGTCGTTCTGACCACTGGCGATCCACTATTCTTCGGCGTTGCCCGATTTTTATGTGACACGATTGGTAAAGATCGCTTTATCGTGGTGCCCCATGTTAGCAGTATGCAGTTAGCATTTGCCCGCGTGAAAGAAAGTTGGGATGAAGCTTACCTGACCAACTTAGCCACACAGTCGTTAGATCGTGTCGTCCAAAATGCCCGTTTAGCTGAAAAGATCGGCCTGTTCACCACCGACGAACAAACCCCGGCAGCAGTTGCCAAGTTTTTCTTAGAACATAAGCTCGATTACTTCCAAGCGTATGTTTGTGAAAACCTAGGATCGCCTCACGAGCGTGTCACCCACGCTGGATTATCGGAAATCGCCGAACAGACGTTTGGTTCACTGAACATCATGATTTTGGTTCGTGAGCCTGATGTTCCTGATCGTCCGGTAGAGTTGGTCGGCAAACGCTTGTTTGGCAACCCAGATGAAGTCTTCCGGCAAGCCCGGCCCAAACGTGGGCTGTTGACTTCTTCCGAAGTTCGCTGCATTGCCCTCTCGCAATTAGATTTAGGTCCAACCAGTATCGTTTGGGATGTTGGTGCGGGAAGTGGCTCGGTTTCAATCGAAGCGGCAATGATCGCCGCACAAGGAACAGTCTACGCGATTGAGATGGACCCTGAAGATCATGGGCTGATCAAAGCCAACGCTCAAAGTTTTGGTGTTTCGAACTTAGTGACCGTTCTAGGAAAAGCGCCGGAAGCCTGGGATGACTTACCGGAGCCTGATAGTATTTTCATCGGCGGCACCGGACGTCAGGTCCGCGGAATTGCTGAACTCGCTTTTGAGAAACTGAAACCTGGTGGCCGCATGGTACTGAACCTGGGTAGCATCGAAAACCTGGCCGGAGTGCATGAGCTGTTACAACAATTAAGTGACGACACCAAAGTCACCATGGTCAACATCTCGCACGACACCTATCAACTTGAACGCCATCGCTTCGAAGCATCGAACCCGACGTTTTTAATCCGTGCCGTGAAACCGAAGAAGTAGCGTTTGGGTGTTGGTGGCAGCTGAACCGGGTAGCCCAGTTTGCTCGCAAACTGGGTTGACGAAGTCAACAAGAGGTCGCACGTTGCGGCGGACGCACAACAAACTGTTGACACAAATCAATGCGTATTATTAATGCGAGCCGATGAGAAGTTTCAACTTCAACATGATACCTCTTACGGCTGCGCCGCCCAGTTTGCGAGCAAACTGGGCTACCCGTTAGATCATCTCCTCCATTGAAAGAATCTCCCTGTGCCATTTGACTTAAACGATTTTCCGCAGCTAGATGTTATTGCCGTAGGTGCCCATCCTGATGATGTGGAAATTGCGTGTGGTGGCACGTTGGCCAGTTTGAAGCGACAAGGTTATAAGGTCGGTATTATCGACTTGACCGATGGCGAACCTACGCCGCTTTCGCCAGGGCCTGAAGTTCGTTTGGCAGAAGCAGAAGCGGCAGGCGTTGCACTCGGCGTGGATGTGCGAGTGACGCTGGAACTGCCCAATCGCCGACTCTTCGACGGGTTTGATGAACGTGTGGCGTTGGCAAAAGAGTTTCGCAAGTATCGCCCGAAAGTGGTGATAGGTTTCGGAGATCGAACGCCGATGGCCTCGCCCGATCATTGGCAAGCAATGCAAATCACGGATGCTGCGATCTTCTATTCTCGCCTAACTAAATGGGACGACCAATTTGATGGGCTGCCGGTTCATTCTGTCAGCAAACAGCTTTATTACAAAATTGCATTTGAGCCGATTACCAAGTTAGATGCCCCTGGCTCATTCGTTTCCGATATCAGTGATACGCTGGATGCAAAAATCGAAAGCATTCGCTGTTATCAAACCCAGTTTCCGCCAGCAAAAGACTATGTGTTTGATCGCGTCCGTGGTGCCGCCATGTACATTGGTGCCATGGCAGGTTACGAGGCGGGAGAGATTTTCTATACGACACGTGCGATTGGCACACCAGACATGATGAAGCTGCTGTTTGCCGACGAGTAAGCAGAGACTAAATTGAATCGTTTAAACCGCTTTTCTATTATCAATCGTCTCATCAAGTATTTGCTGGGGATTTTCAATCTTGATGGTTTGTTGGCGTTCATCCCAGTGTCGATTGATTTTTTGTTTCACGCGTTCGATGCGACGGCTGTAATTCGTTAGATACGAAAGCGGAGTATGCTGCTGAAGGATTCCCAGGGTCTTTTCAAAGTTCCCTGCTAGTATTTCTGGATTAACAACTTCCGGGTGATAGACTTTTTCAAAAGTTGCTTGCACTAAACTACCGTAGCCACTTGCCCAAACAGAGTGAGAGTGCAACCCAAGGGAACGCCCTAACATTTCTAAAGTGGGCACATTATAGTGATATAAATGCCCTACATGCCACTTATACCAAGGGCTCGACTTGCAGCACTCCACATTCGGAACTTCGATCAGCAGCTGGCCGCCGAACTTTAACGCTGCGACTAAATCTTGAAGTACCGTCACCGGCGAATCAAGATGCTCTAACACATGAAACATGGTAATTAGATCATACGACTCCGGCTCAAGTTGAATGTCTTGCAATGAACCGACTTGAATATCGATTTGATACTGATTGCGTGCATACTCGGCATAGCCTCGATTGGGCTCAATTCCACTGGCATCAAATCCTTGCTGTTTCGCTAAGTAAACAAACTCTCCGCCTCCTGCGCCGATATCTAGTAAACGCATCCCCGGTTTTCCGAACTGGTTGAGCACTTCTAATCGATTTTGGGCGGCTAGCCCTGCACGGTAAACATGGCGTTTATGGGGGGTCAATGTTTTTTTGTATTGCTGTCGGTAATCTTTCTCATAGAACTCTTGAACTTCTGCGGTAGATGGGCGAGGGTCGACAAAGACCAACCCGCTTTCGACAGAAATCACGGTACACAGCGGTCGAAGATGGCGGTCTCTCGTGGCAACCACGACCGCATCGGTACTGCCAGTTAAGCAGCACGGAACTTCTGTGGTGACACGCTGGCCAAGCTTCCAAGGTGGCTGACAAAATTTTAAGATCGATTTTAGCATGATCGTAGTCGCTCACTTACAACTTAAGCAGCAGAATCTAAAACACGATTTAACTGCGTTTTGGACAGGTTCCCAAAATAGTGCTCAATCGCAGCCGGGTGCTGCACTACTTCCTCTGGAAGCCCATGACAAAGAATTTCGCCCCGATGCACAACATAACACCGGTCGATAATTTCTAAGGTCTTTTCGGCTTGGTGGTCGGTAATCAGAATCGAAATACCACTTTCGCGTAGCTCTTGAATCACCACTTGAATGTTATCAACGGTCACCGGATCAATTCCGGTAAACGGTTCATCCAACATGATAATTTCTGGTTCTGAGACCAAGCAGCGTGCAATTTCCAATCGACGTCGTTCCCCGCCAGAAAGAGTCGAAGCTTTTGATTTGCTTATATGGGTAATGTCAAACCGCTCTAGCAGTTCATCGCAGCGGGCTCTTCGCGTTTTGCGGTTCATGCCTAGCAGTTCCATCACGCCCAGCAAATTTTGCTCGACGCTCAGTTTACGAAAGACACTGGAATCTTGAGCCAAGTAGCCCATGCCCCCGTCACGACAACGACGGTACATCGGCCAATTGGTGACATCAACTCCGTTCAAATGCACGCGGCCCTTATTGGGCTCAATCATGCCGCAAGTTATGCGAAAGCTGGTCGTCTTTCCGGCACCGTTAGAACCTAACAGACCGACGATCTCGCCACGTTTGACTTCGTAGCTGACCCCATCAACGACCTTGCGGCGTCCATAGATTTTTTCTAGCCCAACGGCGGATAGAATTATTGAATCATCCATGATTGTTCCCTTTGATCTTTCCTTGGGAGGGAGCAGTAATTATTTGTGAACTGATCAGCTATCGAATAAATCGCATCCGCCGAAAATTAGGGAAAAACGGAAACGGCTTATTTGTGGAATGCGGCCAATAAACCAATAGCGCTTTACCAATTAATAATCGCCGAGGTACATATTGGTGACCAGGATCCCAAAGCCTGCCATCTAAACTCGATGAGCTATTATCACCCATAGGGAAGTATTGGCCTTCTTCTAGTTTGAACTCAACTTCCCTTCGATTATCGAAGAGACTGGTGGTTGACCAGTCTTCTGGTCTTTTAAGTAGGTTTGAAACATCGTTTGAATTTGAAATCGTTCCAGTGTATTCATAGTCAACTAAATCAATATATTGCCCAACTTTTAATAGCTTAGTTGAGATGTAATAGAGGTCTCGAAATACTTGGATATCACTGACTGCAACATTTAATCCTTTGCTACCGATGCCGACAGGCAACAAGTCACCAGAATCTTCTTTACTCCACACAGGTGGCAACTTTTTCGGAGAAGTGAAAGTTCCTTCGCTCCCGAAATCAATCAATGAATTATTGACCCATAATCGCAGTTGATCATCGCAGTTTGCAAATCGTAAGTGATAGGAGCCTTTTCCTTTAACCGAAGTATTTGCTGAAAGACTTCCATCCGCTTCAGCATCGTCAAACTGAATTCCTTCGCCGATAATCTTCAAAGTGACTTTACCCGTTGAGACATCGATCAGACAGCGAAAATGGCGTCCTCCTTCAACTAAGTCCAAATGCAGTTCGCCATCTTCCGAGCGAACGACACAGCGGCATTCGACAGCAAGGTCTCCCACCCAATGATCTCCATCTATGTCTTTGAAAAAGTTCGCGTTGTAAACATTGAAATCTGTAACCAATTGACTCAATGATTCACGAGCTGCTTGGGCATCGACCTTTCCACCATCCTTCACTGCTTTCAATGCCAAGTAATCAGGAAGAATATGACGATACCGCAGCCAGTTGATCTCAGTTCCTGAGGCTTGGCATTCGTAAACTGGTTGGCCTGAATCTTGTTTCACCCAAGCGGTGGAAGCTAAAGGGGAATTTTCTAATCGCTCGGGGAACCCGGTATTTAATAGTTTTTTATTTTGATGATTCGAATCATAAACATCTTGCAACAATTCAAGTTGTTTGTAGGCCGGTTTTCGGGCAATCGTAAAACCTGATTCACCCGGTTTTTTTACATAGATATCGCCATGATAGATTTTAATCGTTTCGCCCGGCAAGCCGATCAAACGTTTGATGTAATTTACTTGCGGGGCGCTTGGATTTTTAAAAACAATCACGTCCCAGCGTTTTGGTTCAGCAAAATCGTAGGCAAACTTGGAAACAAGAATTCGATCTCCTGTGAAAGAAGGATCATTGGTAATATCAAGTTGAGTTTGATAGATCGGGTCTATCGTTTTAGTTACATTTGTGACAACTTTACCCTCCTTGTTCACCTCGTCACTAGAACCTACCCGAAATTCAAAGCCCGTTTCCTCATCAATCACGTCTTTGTGGCGGCCCATTAGCGTGGGGGCCATCGATCCGGTGGGGATCACAAAGGCTTCGGCTTCAAAGGCCCGGAACAGCAACGCCAGTACGATGGCGATGACCACCGATTCGATGAATTCACGGACAACGGTCAGTGTGTCTCCGTCGGATTCTTTCACGTTGTTCTTATTTTTGTCTGATGCACTCTTGGCTGGAGGGAATGCTTCAGAGCGTCGATTTTTATTCTTCTTGGACATCTTGTTTTCA
Source organism: Blastopirellula sp. (assembly GCA_002733575.1). GTDB lineage: Bacteria > Planctomycetota > Planctomycetia > Pirellulales > Pirellulaceae. The sequence continues at coordinate 10,713 of NVWB01000164.1, forward strand.
ATTTTAGGAGCAGGCGAACTGGGGTTGGAAGTGAGTAGTTCGCCGCGAGTCACGAAATATAGCGTAAATTTTACTTCGGAGATACTTGGATCTGCGGTTTTCGCTGGGATGGGCTACGGGACAGTTATCGATGTAACACCTTAGCAGTTAATAGTTTATCAGCATTTACCTCTTCGTTCCACATCCGAGAATCTTCGGAAACAGGTACGTTGTCTCCCATCAAAAAGAGGCCGTTTTGCCCCAATTTCTGAGATTGCTGCCACGAATCCTTTCTGCCGGCAGGGTTCAAATAGTAGAGATCACGTTGGATCAACAGGTTTTTCAGCTCAGCAGATTCTGCTTGAGCCCGAAATTTCAACGGGGTTTTTGACCAGCGAACTTGCTGGACACGGGCACTCGCTTTGATCTTCGATTGGCCCGATTCTGATTGCAGCAGTATTTGTCCATCGAGATAACCAGCGTGAATGACCAATGGAAATTCAAGTCCGTTTTGCAATGATTCTGTTGCCAGAGTTTGTTCATCTTGATGTAGCGAAAGCGCATTGTTTTTGAAGTCGATCTTCGCAATGATTGTTGGCCGACCATCGAATTGAATTTCGAGTTGATCTAACTCTTTCCCAATAAGCGAAAACGAGACGATCCAATCGGTGATCGGGGAAATCTCTCGGGATAGTGTTGGGTTATACACATATTGATCGGTCGGAGACGCCAGTTGATCAGGCTGATGCGGCAGCGGCAACGCGGCCAGATGTTGATAGATTAGCCAAGAGGAATTGGAAGACGAATCTTGCTTTGCATATTGAATCTTGCCCGGCCAAACTTGCCAGGCGGTGCTGGAGTTGTCAGTAATCCAACGTGAATCGATAGGGTCTTCATAGTGTTGGTTGTAGAGCGTGATCGCCAAGTCTTGAAACTGCGAAAGCGTTTTGACAAAGCGTTCTCCGTCAATGTATAAGTCACCTTGATTGAACCCAATGGTTTCGCCAGGCAGTCCTACGACTCTTTTGACAGTCAGAGATTGTCGTGCATCTGCTGGCTGATAGGCAACCAAATCAAACCGCTGGGGTGTTTCACTGAGTGGGACTAATTCTAGTTGTGAACCAGGCAAGACCGGCAGAGATGCAACCGGGTTGTTTTGAAAACCACAATTTAAGCAGGTGGCAATCTCAGGAAGTGAAGCGCTGGCATCGATTTCAAATTGAATTTGGCATCGTTCACACAGAACAGCACAGTGCGGACCAAGTAGAGCTGGTGCCATGGAAGGGCCGATCACACGAAATGTGGGATCGACGGCCGGTTGGGTGAACCAGAAGATCGTAAATCCGAGGAGAAACACAGCAACGGCAGTGATTGCCGCTGCCCGTAAAAGAACGCCCCCAACGCTTTGCTGCGTAGAGTTAGGCGAGATAGGAGCGTTCTCAGATTCAGTCATTACTTAGTACGAACCGGTTGAATGTAGGTATCACGAATTTCCCCGCCCAGCAACACACAACGATACTGCAATTCCTTTTGATTTAAAGTCAGCAGTTGGACATTGTGGCCTTTGTCGGCCATGCCGGGTGCTTGCAAAAACCAGCGGTCAGTTTTGGGTGTTCGCTGTGGAACGCCGAGTCCACCTTCGCCGATGTAGACAATGCCGGTCGGGTCAATCTTGCCATCACGGATCGGCACGGTTCGTTTGATGTTGTGGCCATCGGCTTCGCAGGCTAAATCAATGTTGTACTTCTCAAACAACGGCACCCAACTTTTTAGCGCGCCACTTGGTCCTTTGACTGCTGGGTAAGCAGGTTTATGGTATTGGGTCAAGACAAACCGATAATCACTGCGGGCCGATTTCAATTGGCTCCCTAACCATTTGGCTTGATCACCAGCGGTTGAGGTTTCGGTATTGAGTGTGATCATGCGAACTTCAGGGCCGAAATCGGTGTTGTAGTAATTCTTGTCATCTACAGGGAAATCAAAGATCTCATTGAACAGCGGGCCACGATCATGATTGCCTCGTGCGGCAACAACGGGCAACAGTTGTTTGCTATCGGTGATGGTCTCTTCGTGATCGGTGAGCCAGATAATCCACTGATCTAAGTTGGTGCCGGTAGCAACATAGTCTCCACCATGGCAGAGGCACAGGATGTCGTCTTCGAGGGAATCGTTAGTTAGGCTTTTGCTTAACATGCTGGCCAACATACGATTCACTTCTCGGCGGGCCGAACTATCGCTACGCGAGTCGCCACCAAACAGAAAACTGAGTGGACGATCTTTTTTCGGGGCAGTTTTAAAATTGAACCATTCGGATTTATGATCGCCACTTTGCATCTGCACTTGGTACAGCGTGTCGGGTTGTAGATCAGTCACACGTGCATGATGAAAATAGATTTCACGATTCCCCGTGAACTTTGCATCGCGGCTTGTCAGTGTTTTGATCTGTTGGTCGCTGCTGGTGGTTGTGAGCTGTACCCAATTGTCTTCGCTTAACGAAGAGGTGCTCCAAGAGATGATTGCTGTAGTGCTGGCATCACCCCGCCAGGTTACACGCGGATGAAAGGGGCCGGGCTGCTTCAGTATTTCTTCTATCGAAGGAGCTTTGTCGGCCAAGCAAGGAACTGCCACTGCGAATGCGAGAAAAAGTGAACAGAAGCAGAGACTACGTTTGATTTGATTTAACAGGAGGGGTGTCATGGGCGGGTTCGCTTTCGGATTGAGGAGGACGACAACTGGAAGCTTGGAACTGCCAGTATAGCAGAAGAACCAGGGGAGCACCAAAATGTGCGGCACGAATTAAAAGTTCGGGGTATTGTTCAATGCCGCCAGCAGTCATGCGACTGGCTGCGGTGATCAGCCCCCAACTGGCCATATAGCCTGCGACAAACCGAGATTTTTCAATCAAAATCAAGATCGCCACCGCCACATCGATTGCCCCAATCAGATAAAGCAGTGTATTAGCGGTCGACTCCGGCATGTCCCAGGCCAACAGGTTCTGTGAGGAATTTAATAGAAAATCAACAAAACTGGCCTTCTGAAAGATTGCGGCCAGACCGTGAAAGAAAAACGTCAAAGAGCTACCAATGCGAAGCAGCCACATGGCCAAATTCTCTTTGGAAAGCAGCAAGGCAATCAATGCAACAGGAAGCAAATAGCGGGCGCTATGGGAAGCCAGTGTGTAGCTCTCGGGAAATTCGTTCGGGTGTCGAAATGACTTCGCAGCCGCCATCGCAGCCGGCCAGAAGGCGATAAAGCAGAGTAAGAGAATTTGTAATGCTAAGTTGACCTTGTTAGTCGGTTTCTCACTCTCTTGTTTTTGGAACAACGGAAGCACGAGTAAAACAACCGCCGATATTAGAAACAACCAATGACCAGAGTCATCCACGAGATAGGCGGTCGCTTCCGAGAAGCTCCAATCAATAACTAACAGAGACCAGATGCTTGAATCCTTTTCGAATTCAGCAAAAAGATACATTGCAGCAATGCCAAGGGCATGCACAAGAATTAGCCCACGCAGCATCCAAAGCATTATCTGCTTTTGGCGAGAATCGGATTCGGAACAAGCGTTCATCGCGTGGGACTGGACGAGCTAAAGGCGGAAGGAAGGGCACAGCTAAGCGATTTATTATATTCAGAGCTGAACCAGAAGTCTACCAACGTCAGATTTCTGCCTGGTAACCACTTAACTCTAGTCGTCGCCGGTTTCTAAGACCGCCATGAATGCTTTTTGCGGAATATCAACCGAGCCGACCGACTTCATACGCTTCTTGCCTTCTTTTTGCTTGGCCCACAGTTTTTTCTTCCGCGAGATATCGCCACCATAACACTTGGCGGTCACATTTTTACGCATAGCTTTTACCGTCTCTCGGGCAATTACACGCGCGCCAATAGCAGCTTGCACTGCGATTTCAAACATGTGGCGACCGATTTCGATCTTCAGCTTTTTCACCACCGCACGACCACGGCGTTCAGCATCTGCCCGATTACAAATCAAGCTCAACGCATCGACCCCTTTTCCGTTGACTAAGATGTCAATCTTCACCAAATCAGCCTCTTCGTAGTCATGCACTTCGTAATCCATCGTGCCATAGCCTCGTGTGGCACTCTTGAGCTTGTCGTGCAAGTCGTAAATTACTTCGGCCAAAGGTAAGTCATAGACCAACATCGCACGAGTCGGGGAAAGATATTCCGTCCGAACCTGAATGCCACGGCGATCGGTACAAAGCTGCATCACAGGGCCGATGAATTCGGTAGGTTGAATCAAACTCACACGCACAATCGGCTGCAAGAACTTGTCAATCTGCATCGGCTCAGGCACATCTTGCGGCTTGTGGATCTCAATCTCTTCCCCTCTGGTTGTGAGGACTCTATACGTCACATTCGGGGCGGTTTGCACGAGGTCTACGTCCGACTCTTGTTCCAGCCGCTGCTGCACGATTTCCATGTGCAGCAATCCGAGGAAACCACAACGGAAACCGAAGCCGAGGGCATCGCTGGTTTCTGGTTCAAACTCAAAACTAGGATCGTTGATTTTTAACTTACTCAACGCGTCCCGCAGTTGCTCAAAGTCTTGGCCATCGGAAGGAAACAACCCACAGAAGACCATGCGTTTTGGTTCTTGGTAGCCAGACAGTGGTTCAACATTTTGATTTTTTTCAAGCGTAACGGTGTCGCCAATGTTGACCAGTTCAAGTGATTTGATATTGCAAATCAGGTAACCCACTTGTCCCGCAAATAATTCTTTGCAAGGAACTTGCTGTGGTGCGAACTGTCCGACTTCCATCACCTCGTGCGTCGTGCCACCACGCACAAATTTAATTTTGTCGCCCGGTTTGATCGTGCCTTCCATAACTCGTACATAGGTCACCGCCCCGCGGAATTTATCGTAGTGAGAATCGAAGACCATGGCCCTCAGAATTCCGTTGACATCTCCATCAGGTGCCGGAACTTTTTCTATGATCGCGTTTAAAAGCTCTTCGACGCCTTCGCCTGTTTTTCCACTGATCGCTTGCACATCTTCGATTTCAATGGCCAGCGCCTGTTCCATCTCTTCGATGACTTCGTCAGGCCGGGCATGAACCAAATCGATCTTGCTCAGACAGGGCACAATGGTCAAATCGTAATCCATCGCCAAGTAAGCATTCGCCACGGTCTGTGCTTCGACTCCTTGAAAAGCATCGGCCAACAGAACGGCCCCTTCACAGCAATTGAGCGAGCGAGAGACTTCGTACTGGAAATCGACATGCCCTGGCGTATCGATCAGGTTGAGTTCGTACTCGATGCCTTTGTTGACATAACGCATGACCACAGCGCGTGCTTTAATCGTGATGCCACGTTCTCGTTCGAGATCCATGTCATCAAGCAATTGCTCTTTCATTTCACGACGACTGACCGTGGCTGTTTTTTCTAACAGCCTATCTGCCAGGGTGCTCTTCCCATGATCAATATGCGCAATAATACAGAAGTTACGGATGTTCTTTTGGTCGATTTTCTTCGCCATCAGGCAATATGACTCATTCGATAGAGAAACCGGGAAACGTCACCTAGCGGAGTCGAACTACGCTATCGTCACCCAAGAGGTAAGTACATAGACGTCCAATTATACTCTATTGGGCCCGTTTCTGGGAGTCACGATGAAATTGGGCTCTGGCTGTGCCTGCCGCCCCCAAATAGCCGGCATCTCCTCCTAATCGGGCAAAATCGACCACGGTTTTCTCGGCAGGGACCGGAAAAGCCCTTTTTTGGACTTCTTCTTTGATTCTACCGAGAAATCGGCACCCTAAACTGGTATCGTGCCCGCCAAAATCGATGGCTCCGCCTAAAACCACTGCACCAGGGTCAATCGTGTGCATCAGCGACACGATCCCGATTCCCAAATACCGGGCCGTTTCTAGCACAATTTCAAGCGAAAGTTCGTCGCCTTGATCGGCTTCTTGCGAAACCATCAGTGGGCTCAACGACTCGCCTGCCTCGATCCGAGCGCTCAGACTACTCTGGCGACCAACTTCCAGGGCTTCTGCGGTCCGTTTGATAATCGCGGTGCCACTGGCATAGGCTTCTAAATGCCCTTTTTGGCCTGTGGGAATCTCGCGTGCATCGTCATTCATGTCGATGATAATGTGCCCACATTCAGAGCCATGACTGTGTTCGCCATCGACTAACACATCGTTGACAATAATCCCGCCTCCGACGCCTGTGCCGATGGTTAGTAGTACCATGCTGCAAAACTCACGGCCTGAGCCAATCCAGTACTCTCCGAAAGCGGCAGCGTTGGCATCGTTGACAAAAGTGACCGGAATTCCGAGTTGATCTTCCAGCGTCTGTTTTACCGGAAAGTTATACCAATGCGGCAGATTATGGGGTTCTAGCAACATTCCAGCCGGAATATCCATGGTGCCAGGCGTAGCCAAACCGGCCGCTTTGACTTCGTCTTGGTTGATCCCCAGTGTGCTGACGATTTCAGCCAGAACATGCTTCACTCGCACAAAAGCATCGGCAGGGCCTTTGGGTTCTTCGGTCGGAATAGATCGATACACGATCATGCTACCGTTGTCGTCAACAAGCCCTATTTTGATGTTCGTACCACCCACATCGACCCCGAGAAAGAAAGGGCGTTTGGCTTGCTCTACAGTGATTGTTTCGGTAACTTCCGACATGGTTCCTCTGTCTGCACAACGGTCATGGATTGTGATGTAATTGCTCAATTGCTCCGCTTAATATAAGGGAGTACACCCTCTGAAACAATTACTGAGAGACACAACAGCTTGTGGCAGGAATCTAATGACCATCACAGCCCTTTGCGGATATCCGTAGAAGAAATATCGGCCCGGAATTCTGATTCTGGAACTTCTTCACACAGTTTTAATAGCGAGTTGGGTAATTCCATATTCGCCAACGAGGAAAACTGCCCCTTGATCAAACGCGGAAAGACCAGGAAACGACAATTCTGATCCGACATCTCTCGAATCGCCTCGTCTCTGGCAACTTCCGATCCATGGTAGAACTTAGGGTCAGCAATTCTGACAATGGTATCGGCCCCGACCACAAAATACGCTTCGGGGAAAATCTGTGATTTTTCGACAAAAGTCGGGGCTCGGGTCAGCCAGCAGGTCACATCATCATGAAATTGACCGAGCCGACTCTCAATTTCAATATAGTCGAGCGGTGACTTTTCTACGTTTTCAATCGAAATTTCATAGTCGACTTTGCGGCCTAAGATCTTTTCGGCCACCTCGGCCATTTGTCGATGACCTTCATGCAGCGGATTAAAGGCCCCTGGCATGAGCACACCACTAAAAGATTCCGCCGGATTCGTCACGCCCTCGCTTGTCGATGAACAGGCCACAATTTCGCCTAATAGCAACTTTTTCCAGTCACCCTTGGCTTTGACAAATTGTTCTTGAAAGCTTTCGCCAGGCAGCAGATCAAGGTGAATTTGGCCTTTTAATCCGGCCGCATGCGCCAAACGATCTAAGATAATGCCGGAAACGAGGATTTCTTCCTCTTCACGAGAACGCTCGCCTTTGATCAAAATCAGGGAAGAGGACGCGGTGTAATCAATCGATTGAATTGCCAAGTGTACCTTGTGATCACCCCGCTTCGAGCGGGTACTTTTCAAACTGGCCGTACAGCCGACCCCTAAGACTTGTTCTTTCGGCCACTCGGTGTCAGGCTCGGATTCATGGATCTTTCGTAGTAAAAACCGGGCTCGAATCAAGGCGCTCATCGCCATGGCTCTGGCAGTTGGGTCACTACAATAGCTCTCAGGCGGTCTTTTGAGAAAGTCATCCAACGCCGCACTGGAGTAGGGAATCAAGGTCTCAAGGATCGTTTGCGAAGCACCTGCCACCTTTAGCAGGTTACTAATGGCCTCACTACCGCCGCCTGTCACGGCAAGCATGATTTTTAACGGCGATTGGTGCAATTGCCGGATAATCTGGTTTTCTTCTAGGTACTGCACAATAGGTTTCTATAAGGGTCAGGGCTAATCACAGTTGTGGCAAACCGTTATGTTAGGGTTTATTGCCCAAATGGTCCAAGCCCTTTTTGTAAAGTCTTTTTGTTGAGTCAGCCGCAAACATCCAATCCACCCGAACCGCCTGCTGAGGTAGAGCCAGAAAGCCAGGCCACCACTGCGGCAACTACGAGCGCGGGAACTACGAAGCCATCGGCTTTGTGGAAAGGGGTGTGCTGGGGACTTTTATCGGCTGTTGCGTACTCGGCGGCAAATGTTTTCTTGAAAATGTCGGAACGTGATGGCTTGGCGCCTGTTTGGGTCTCGTTTGTCAAAGCGATTCCCACGGTCGCCATCTATGCCCCATTGGTACTTTGGCAGTTGAAATCAGGAAAAATCACCTACCCGACTCGCAAAGCGTTCATCATTTTGGCAATCGCCTCGGTCGCCGGGCACTTGTTCGGGAATGTGGCCTTTCAGTGGAGCCTCGGCGTAGTGGGCGTCGCCATGAGTGTTCCGCTCTGCCTGGGAATGCTCATCTTAGGTGGAGCCGTGTTGGGTCGCATGTTTTTGCATGAACGAATTAGCATGCAATCAGGTATCTCTATCTTGGTGTTAATTTTTGCCATCCTGGTTTTATGCTTCGGTGCTGGCGAAGCGAACGCGGCAGTTCAAACATCACAACTGCCGGGCTCCTCATGGATCGTTCTGTTTGGTGTTATCTGTGCTTGCTCGGCCGGTCTCTCGTATGCGGCACTCGGTGCAGCCATTCGATACGGCGTGGCCGGAAATACTTCAGTGATGATGACCCTGGTCATTGTTTGCGGAACCGGCATGCTGGCCTTGGGCCCTTTGTGTTTACTGACCCCAGGCATTGCCGAGATGCAGAAAACCACGCTGCCACAATGGGGCATTATGTTGACGGCCGGCGTCTGGAATGCGGTGGCCTTTTATGCACTGACCCGAGCGTTGAAGATGACCAACGTCACGTTTGTGAATTCGCTGAACGCATCACAAACCGCCATGGCCGCGCTGGCCGGAATTCTGTTCTTCGCCGAACCAATGACGGTTGCCCTGGGAGCCGGATTGTTGCTCACCATCATCGGCCTATTGATCATGCGCCGCGACCACGGGGAAGATCATCAAGTAGAAGAACATATCGGCGAGACAGGGTAAGTGGCTGGTAGGTCAGGCTATCGCCTGACGTTAAAACGGCTCTGGAATACCATTTCATCCACTGGAGAAATTTCTCCAAAAACCCCTCTGCTGCGGTCGATTTGTCCAATGGATAAATTTTCAATTCGTTTTTCATGGGATGGTCGGTGGTTGGTTCATTTTTTGAGTCGATGTAAGTGCCGCTCTCAAACGACATACGGCAAGTTAAATTTCTGGCAACTGTCAGATCACCAAAAATCATCCATTGGACAAAAATACATCCATGGACAAATTCACAATCCGCACACTTCCAACCGGTGTAAATAGCCACCTTTCCCCCCATCAGAAATCAACTCAAAGGGTAGCCCAGGTTGCTCGCAACCTGGGTCGGCACAGCCGATAAGAGGTCGCAAACAACGGCATGATTTATCACGAAATGTATCCATAACCCTCTGGTCCAATTTACAAAACAAACGTAAGGCCCGCCGGGTGGTTTTATTGAAACCATGGTGCCATGCCCTCGCGCTTTCGCGTGGGCATGCTTTGGAAGTATTATTATGACAACTTCAATAGCTCGTAGGGTGGCTGACTTTTAGGTCAGCCGTCTGTCTGTTGATGTTATTTCATTAAAGAGAAACAATCTAAATCACGGCGTCAATCAAATGCATTAGAACTCTGTGAACGGTTCCCTTTTAAGAATGAATGCGAGATGAATTTTCAGGGATAATTTTTCAACGAAGCTACACCCACAAACAGGCGGCTGGCCTAAAAAGTCAGCCACCCTACGACGGTCAATCCAAACAGCAATGCAAACCCCAATCACACTTCACACTGGCGAAGCCAGTGGCACCCGGAAAGATCGATTGGTTGTGTTAATTTTTGTCTGTGTCACTTGTCCGTAGATGATTTATAATCTTAATTTGAGATTGAGGTTTGCTCAAAACCTCTAACGAAAAATGCTGGATTAGTTCACCTGGTATGTGTATCCACGTCTAATCGGCACGCCTTGAGAAAATCGGCGTTTGCTTTGTGAGTTTGTTGTATTCGATTGAATGTTACGCCACGACGACCGTACGCTTCGGCCCATTGGGGATTCAAGATAATCGCACGATCAAACAGGGCAATTGCTTCCTCGAAGCTGCCGAGACGATAGTACTCAACACCGCATGCAGTCAACAACTCGGCTGTTGGTTGCTCCTGCTTCAACTTCTTCTGAACGCTCGCAATCGCTTGCTCGGGTGTCGTTTTTGACCAGCGACTGTAGAGGCCGTCGATTTTCCATTTCTCAAGTTGATTCCGTGAGATCTCCTGCTTAAGCCCCATGACAAGTTGGCGTGCGGCGATGTCATTATCAGGTACGCGTTTCTGAATCTCTTCTGCCACCTTGTAGGCTTCGCGAAAGTTCTTTGTTTTAACATACAGGCGAGCCACGAGATTATAGTTTTGTACGTTGTCGGGCGCTGCCTCTACGAGCTCCAACCGAAATTGAATCGCTTTGTTGTAATCTTCGATGGCCTTGTCGTGTTCGCCTTTGTGTTCCCAAGCTAAGCCACGATTCACGTATCTATCCCCATTGTTCGGATCGAGCCGAATCGCTTCGTTGTAATCTTCAATGGCCTTGTCGTATTCGCCTTTTTGAGCCCATATGTTGCCACGATTGGCGAATGCCTTACTATCTTTTGGATCGAGCTGAATCGATTCATTGAAGTCTTGGATGGCTTTGTCAAATTCGCCTTTTTCGCCCCAAGCATGACCACGATTTGAGAAAGCCTCCCCGTTGTTCGGATTTAGCCGGATCACTACGTTGCAATCTTCAATGGCCTTATCGAAGTCACCTTTTTGGCCCCAAGCGATGCCACGATTGGCAAATGCCCCCGCATCTTTTGGATCGAGCCGAATCGCTTCGTTGCAATCTTTGATGGCCTTGTCGGACTCACCCTTTTCGAGCCAAGCGGCACCACGATTCACGTATCTATCCCCATTGTTCGGATCGAGCTGAATCGCTTCGTTGCAATCTTTGATGGCCTTGTCGGACTCACCTTTTTTGAGCCAAGCGGCACCACGATTGGCGAATGCATCCGCATTGCTCGGATTGAGCCGAATCGCTTCGTTGCAATCTTTGATGGCCTTGTCGGACTCACCTTTTTCGAGCCAAGCGGCGCCACGATTAGCGAATGCTCTCCTATTGTTCGGATCGTGCAGAATCGCTTCGGTGAAATCATCAATGGCTTTGTCGTATTTGCCTTTTTGGAACCAAACTATGCCACGCATGGCGAATGACTCCCCATTGTTCAGATCGAGCCGAATCGCTTCGCTGAAGTCTTCGATGGCTTTGTCGAATTCGCCTTTATCGTACCAAGCAACGCCGCGATTGGAGAATGCCTTCCTATTGTTTGGATTTAGCCGAATCGCTTCATTGCAATCTTCAATGGCCTTGTCGGGTTCGCCATTTTTGCCCCAAGCGGCGCCACGATTGGCGAATGCCCCCGCATTGTTCGGATCGAGCCGAATTGCTTCGTTGCAATCTTTGATGGCCTTGTCGAACTGACCCTTTTCGAGCCAAGTGGCGCCCCGATGGGCGAATGCGCTCCCATAGCTCGGATCGATTAGAATCGCTTCGTTGTAATCTTTGATGGCTTTGTCGTATTCACCTTTTTCGTCCCAAGCGGCGCCACGATTAGTGAATGTCGCCACATTGTTCGGAGCGTGCAGAATCGCTTCATTGTAATCTTCGATGGCCTTGTCGTAATCGCCTTGCTCAAACCAGGCATTGCCTTGATTGAAATACTCCTTTGCAGCCTTTAGATTAGGTGTTGAAGAAGTGTTCGACTGGGTCTGCTCATCAACATTGCAACCAGCTTGAAAGCAAACTGCTAGAAACATCATTGCAAGACATTGAATCACTCTCGTCATGGTGTACCTTTCGCAATTATATGGAGTTTTAACGCAGTTGGAGCCTAGCTTATCCCCAAAATGGCCATCGCTGTCAATTTCATAAGATGCACATCGAAGGTCACGATGCTAACCGTAAGCGAGCGGAGGAGTTAGAATTCGCTGAGGTGATCCAGGTTTCGCGGATACGGCAACACCTTGAATCGATTGGTAAAGCAGAAGTAAAGTAAAATGCATACTCTCAAACAAAGGCTTCTCTAAAAACATTAAATTCATCACGAGGATCGGTAGTCTCGAAAAACCCCAGACTGGCCGTCATCCATCCGACCTCTTAGTTGGAATCAGTTTCCACTTACTCTTCGGGGACACTATGTTCGAAATCCAATTGTGCAGGTTGAGAGCAGAAGGGTGAGGCTGGGAATCCGTCTCGATTGTAGAGCTGGCAGTTTTGCGGATCTATTTCGTAGGCATATCTAACTGCCACCGGTTCTGAGACCTGGCCACTGCTTACAATCACCGTTTGATTATCTATTTCGGCCTTGGCTGCATGCCAATTTCCTGAGGGGTCTAACAGTTCGAAATGTGCGAGGCTATCGGTTGCCAGTTCCTTGGGAGGCAGCAACCCTTCTTTTTTAGCAGCCATCAAACCACTTTCCGTATGGTTAAAATGAACAATCAGCTTGTCTGCGAACCGTTGGGCTTGTTTGAATAAAGGTCCGCTATAAGGCACGTTTTTCTTATACTCATTGGCCAAGGCACAACTGGCCAGTCGCCGACTGACATCGACTTTATTGGGCGGATGAATGTTCTGATCCAACAGGTCGATGGTGACCACCATTGCGGTATTGGGGATGCTGGCACTCAATCGTTGTTGCTCTCTTAAATAGGGCCAGTTTTTCCCGGCTCCGCTGCCTGGCAATTGCACAAAATAACAAGGAAGCTGCGGTTGTTTTAATTCCGTTCTCCAGCCATCGACCAATGCACGCATTTTATATTGATAATCTCTGGGGTCTTCGCCTGTGCCGCTGTTGGATTCGCCCTGATACCAAATCATGCCTCGCACTTGAAAGTCTGCGATCGGCGCAATGCGAGAATTAAACAACTGCCCAGGCAACCAAGTTTCGGTGCGAGCACGAACGCCACCCTTAAGTTTCCACAGGCCGGCCAGATCGTTTTGGTCTGACAATTTCAACTCTTGCATTAATGTGGGATGTGAATGAAAAGCTTTGCGTGGGATATAGGGTTCAATCGGAGTACCACCGCGAGATGAATCGATGATCCCAATGGGAACATCTAACTGTTCACTTAGTTCTTTTGCATAATAAAACGAAACGGCCGAAAATTGGCTGACCGTTTTAGGTGAGCAAACGACCCAGCCTCTGTTAGTGGGCAATTGATCAAGGGCCACTTTGGAAGCTGGTTGAGTGACCCGGCGGAAGCGAATGTTGGGCAAATTGGCTTCCCGTATATGTTGAGCCGCCTCGGGCAATCTCTGGGCAACTGCCGCAACTGTCATTGCCATGTTCGACTGACCGCTGGCATGCCAAACATCCCCGATCACCACATTGTTGAGAGTAAGGCCGGAATTCGACGTAGATACCTTGAGTAACTGGCCTGCTTTATTAGCCGGTAGAGGTTTTAAGAGGATTTTCCAATGACCAGATTGATCGGACTTTGTGGAAGCGGTTTGTGTCGAAAAACCAATGGTGACTTGCTGATCAGGCAACGCGTTTCCCCAGACATGGATCGGAGCATCGCGTTGAATCACCATGTTGTTGCTGAAAATCCCTGCGATTTGCAGAGAGTCTTCAGCAAACCCCTGAGAGCAAAAAACACCTTGCACAACAGTGATCAACAATAGAATAAAAGTCTTCATGAAAAGTGATTTCCACTCGGGGTTAAACTTCGCAATAATTAGATCTCTGATTATGACTTATCTCCCAAAGCCAAACCAGTCATCCCACTAAAACTGCCGCCCGACAGGATCAGGTTGAATGGCTTACTATCTGCACTACCCAGAGGGGTCGAACTCTTGTTGCTCTTCGTTCCAATGAATGTCGTGATCGTCAACAAGGACTGACCATTCAGCGGTTGAAAGGATGCGGCGGATTGCCGTCAATGCTTGGCACCAATGTTGCAAGCCCTCCCAGCAATCGTCCTGAGATGTATCGGGGAGCTTCGTTGCACCCTCAAAAACGACAGTCGGTTCCGATGGATTATGTGGATCGTAGATGCAGAACGACTCCCAATTGGGACCAGTGCCGGTACGCTCTCGTTCAGCAATACGATGTTCCACGGCGAACTGCACCTCGACCTCACGAATGGATGATCGCTCCTCGGTGGAGAGGGGCTGAGGACGGTGGGCTGTGTAGTAAATCGACATGCTCATGGTGCAGACAACAGGTGTTAAACCGCAAAAATGTGGTAATGATATGCCGCACTATTACGGTCTAGTACGGATCGGTGAGTTTAAATGTATCACACTGACTAGGCGTTATCAACAAAAACCAGAAAATGCTTCCTTGCTACAGCGCACTCTGTTCCATATTAGGTTGCACTACTTACACATCTACACTACTTCTTTCGCCACGGCGTTTTTAACATTCCCCACACCGTTTGCCACTTCGGTTCATCATAATCATCTAGCCCAAACTCAATCGTCTTGGGGTCTTCTCTTAATCGAAAACTTCGTCCAAGGCGGTCCCAGATTGAGAGAACAACGGCGTAGTTGGAATCGGTTTCGATTTGTTCGCGGGAGTGGTGGACTTTGTGCATGTCGGGCGAGACGATCACTAGGCGTATCCACTGGTCGAATCTTCCGAGTGAGATGTTGGCGTGATGAAACTGCGTGGTGAACACCATCAACGCGTGATAGATAACCAAGTGCCAGACGCTGAGGCCCAGGAGTAAAATCAAAACCAATCGTAACGTGGCCGAGATCAGGTGTTCGCCGAGATGAAATCGCGTGGCCGAGGTGACATCCATGTGATTGTCGCTGTGGTGCGTGCGATGAAAACTCCAGAGAAATGGAATCACATGATTGGCCCTGTGCCAGATGTACATCCAGGCATCGAGGAACAACAGCCCGAGGATGATCTCGAATCCATCAGGCAGTGTGATATTGTTTAGCAGTCCTATGCTTCGTATTCCTGCTGCATTAGCAAACGAAACAGTCAGCGCAGAAAAACAAACGGCCATCACCGCTTTGTTCAAGAAGGTGATCAGTAAATTGTGTACGGCATGCTTGACGCGGCTTTGTTGCCAACGAAACAGCGGGGCCCAAGTTTCCCAGAGCCAAAACAAGGCGAGCAGGCAAACGGGGTAGAGCGAATCGAGATACGGAATGGTGGCGATGAATTGGAGCATTGAAATGGGTAAATTTGGGCGAATGGAGAAAAGGCGAGAAGCTTTTTGAGAAAAACTTGGTTTCCCTTTTTCTTTGGCGGTGAATTTCTGTTATCCTAACTTTCATCCCCTGATACAAGTCTAGTCATTGAGAAAAAAGTTGGAGCCCTATTTCATGAGTGTTCGCATTATTTCTGTGTTGATATTGTTTGCAACTTTGACAAACGGATTGTTGGCCGCTGAGTGGTCGCAGTTTCGTGGGCCTCATACCAATGGAATTTCCGACGAACTTTCGGCCCCGACCCAATGGAGTGCTGAGAAGAATATCAAGTGGAAAGTAGAACTTCCCTCGCCCGGAAACGGCAGTGCGATTGTTTCTAGCGGGAAAGTGTTTTTGACGTATGCCTCGAAAACAGGCGAGCAACGCACGTTGGCTTGTTACGACCGAAACAACGGCAAGCAGTTGTGGGAAAAAACGGTTGAGTTTGACAAAGAACTGCCGACCCATAAAACGAATCCCTATGCCGGAACCACGCCGGCAGCCAACGGCAAGCAAGTCGTGGTTTGGCATGCTTCGGCCGGGCTGCACTGTTATGACATGAACGGAAAGCCGCTGTGGTCTCGTGACTTGGGTGAGTTCAAACACATGTGGGGCTACGGGACTTCGCCGGTCATTTATCAAGACCGCGTGATTTTGCATAGTGGCCCTGGCGAACTGGTGTTTGTGGCTGCGTTTAATCTGAAAACAGGGCAGACGATTTGGAGAACGACCGAGCCGCTCGACGGAATTGAACGCAACTTAGACGACAAGTACATGGGCTCTTGGGCCACGCCGGTTTTGGCAAAACTGAATGGCAAAATGCAAGCGATTGTGATGATGCCAACCCGTGTGGTTGCGTATGATGTGAACTCGGGCTTAATGCTCTGGAACTGTGAAGGCCTGAGTGGCCCCAAGGGAGATTTGTCTTATAGCTCGGTTCAATTGAGTGATGATTTGTTGGTCGCTTTTGGCGGATTCTCTGGGCCTAGCATGGCAGTGCGAGTGGCAGGCTCTGGAAACATCACAGACAAAGCACAACTTTGGCGATCAGAAGCAAAGAATCCTCAGTCGATTGGTTCAGGCGTGATGGTGGGCAAATATGTGTATCGCGCGAACGCGGGGCCTGGCACCATTGAATGTATGAATGGCGAAACCGGAGAAGTTGTTTGGGTGAGTCGTGAGAGCGGCAAGAATGCATGGGGTTCGATCGTTAAAGTAGGTCATCACTTGTATGTGGTCAACCAAGACGGAACCACGGTGGTGTTTAAAGACAATCCAGAAAAATTTGAACTGGTCGCCAAAAACGATTTAGATGATTCATGTAATACAACCCCTGCCATTTCTGATGGAAATATCTTTCTTCGCTGCGATAAGCATTTATGGTGCATTGGAAAATGAGATGTTGGTGTATAATAGACTGAGAGAGTCCCATCATTCGCTGTGCTGATCATTTCCAATACAAACATGAGTTGACATCTCGTGTGATTAGAAAACCGTGTTTGTCGCACGTAGGAAACGGAGACTTACATCATGATTCGAAGTGTTCTATTAGCTTTAGATAGTACTGCTGCCAGCCAGTCGGCATTAACGGCCACCATTGAATTTTGCAAACGCTATGTTGAGTCTAGCGCGGATGCCGAGCCCATTCACTTGACTGGAATTGCCGTGGTCGACAGCCCGACGATCCAACGCCCGATGGCTGCCCCGATTGGCGGTTCTTCTTTCAAAAAGGATCGTGATGAAGCTTTAATGGCGGATGCCAAGCTGAAGACCGAAAGCATCTTGTCAGAGTTTGAATACAAGTGTAAAGAAGCCAACTTGCCGCATACCGGGGTGCGCAGTGAGGGTCTGCCTTATGAACAAATAGAAAAAGAGGCCCGCACGCACGATTTGATCATGATTGGTCGTGATACGAATTTTCATTACGAGACAAGCAACTCAGTCGGAGAAACAGTCCGTAAATTATTGCACGATAACGCCCGGCCCGTGATGGTTTGTACGGATCAAATTCCCGAAATCCGCAAAGTCGTAATCACCTATGACGGAAGTATTCCTTCTTCGCATGCCTTACACATGTGGACGCTGCTTGGACTACGTTCAGCAGAAACACGAGTGCATGTGGTTAGTGTCAGTAAAGACCTAGCCAAGGCAGAATCGCGTGTCAAAGAAGCCCAGGCGATGTTAAAGTTTCATCACATCGAATCGGAAGGCCATGCCGTTAAACGGACCGGATCGGTGGTTGCGGCCTTGCAAGCGAAAATCAACGAGATTGATCCACGTGTTGTCGTAATGGGCGCCTATGGGCAGGGCGGTCTCAAAGAAACCTTCTTTGGCTCATCGACCAATAAGATGCTCGAAGAAACCAAGTGCCCGCTGTTTCTTTATAAGTAGCAGTTGCTTGTTATTGTGTGTCGACTGTCGTCCGAACCGCTAAGCTGCTTTTGTCAAAGCGGAACGTGTGCCTTGCCGTGATTTTTTCTGAGCTGCTTGCTCTGCTATGATTTCCAGATTGGCATCCTCTGTTTTGGCATACCAGATATTTAAGATCGTATTACGCACACCCGATCCTTCTGGCAGAGTGGATCGTCCGTGCCAACTTTTAATTTTTCGTGTGTTCAGCACAACAAACGCAAAGCACGTATTGGGTAAAAAGGGCATTGTTTTTACCGTTTCAAAGCCAAGTGATTCCCATTTCCAAGATGTCATTTTGAGACTACGCCGATAAAATTCTGTACCTAAACCTATTTGACTATCGTCTTTGGGTAACGCAACCTGCATGGTTACAACTTTTCTGCGAGTATCAGGGTGGGGTTTGATTTTGTATCCTTCGGTTTCACGAAATAACCCAGGTTCTGCAAAGCCAGGAAAGGTATCGTTTGAACTAGGATCACTGTCAAATCGAAAAGCCAGAGCGTCTCTTAGCTTCTGGTAGACTCCTTCTTTGAGGTCAACGCTGCCCAGAACGCCACGGATGTCATACCATAACTGAGCTTGAGATCGGGGAAGTTTATTAAGAAACTTGCTAATAAAAGTAAAGCTCTTGCGATTCATATAACCATTTTGAGTATGATGTTTTTCTGAATTTGCGAGATAGAGCTCCTCCTCTGGAAGCTGACTCAAGATATCTGCATACACATCGTCAGGAAAAAATCCTTTCGTTACAATATGTGGAGAAGGATCATTGCATACTTCTGTTGCGTCGACCGCCGCTATCATGTGATCAAGAATATACTGTCTGGTTTTAAGATCACTATTCGCCATTGAGCTTACTTCCATGATTACTAATATCTTTCAAATACAAAATCACATTGCAGAACTAGGATAAAATTGAACGCTTCCTGATATGCACAGTCTGTAAAATTGAAATTTAAATACAGAATTGGGCCGGAAAAGTACCAAGCAGATATTTCTAAAGCAAGGCCAATTTCATAGCTCGTTTGAACTTGGCCATAAGCCTCGCCTCGGGGATTAGGTTCGTGTCTGCTGGCGTTAATTTGAGTAATGTAAGAAGCCAGGGACAATGCCTGCACTGCATAATCTGGAACGAATTTCAGTGCTTGCACGCTAGTTGAGCGAAGCAATCGGTGAAGTCACTACTAGCAACGGCGTTTGATTATTCTCTCTCATCAAGCATTTCACGCGTCAATAAGAGCAATTGAAAGGCAGGTCCACCGCCTGATATTGCTTCTAAAAACAACTCACACATTCATTGCTAGTTGCCGCTTGTCCGTGACCGAACTGGAACGTCATTCCGGCACCAACCCAATAGCTTTGTAAACTGGTAGTCGTGTAAGTGCCAAATTGTTCGGTGTTTTTGAACATGCCGCCAGCAAACAGATCAAAGTCCATGCCTGGAAGCAAGTCTTTGATGCCAATGCCTCCGGTGATGCGATGTTTATTGATCGCGGGCAAAATTCCTTGAACGTATTGCAGTGCATCGGTGGCACCTGGAGGAGAGATTCCACCAATGTTAATACCAGGGTTTGCTATCATGATATCTTCGGCAAACACATACCCTAGACGTAACTTGATACGGGGATTCAACTCGTACTGGGCACCTGCTTGGAAGACCCATTGGTCTTCGTACAAGGCAGCGAACAAAGCAGCTTCTGACCACTGTTTGTAAAGCACATCGACACCTAGATGCAACTTGCCGCACAATAGATTGTCTGTGGCAAATCCTATCCCGAAGTTCTGTGGTAGATCCATGCTCAGATCTAGTGCAGGCAGAAATGTATCATTGGGTAGTTGAAGACGAACGGCATCATCAAAACGATAGCTTTGTTCGGTTTCCCAGTAGAGCCCAATGCGATTTCCGCAAGTTACTTCGTAGTTGACGCCCAATTTTCCTCGTAGTGCATAATCTGTTGAGAAGGACCGAATCCCGATAAAAGGAGCATTCATGCCCGAACTGCCCAAGGCCATGGATGCCCCGACCGAAACTTGATCGGTCAATTGAACTCCTACCGCAGGAAGAATTTTGAGAACCGTTAAACTGGCGCTTGATCCGTTGCTCTCAGGAATGCCATTGAAGCTGACTCCTGCACCGGCGGCAGAGACAAGCCCTACGCCGAAAGTGGCAGGCAACCCTAGCGGGCGCATGTCGTAAGTAAAACCAATGTTGCCGAGCAAAGAACCTTGCTGTTCCGACTTACCTTGATACGGCTCCACGTTCGGAATCACGTCTGAACCGGTGTGACGTAAATTAAATGTAGGTTCAATCCAACCGCCGCCGAAACTAAAGTTGATGCCCTCGTACTGGGTCAATGAGGCCGGGTTTCCGTTGATGGCAGAAACAGGGTCTTTGGGAGACGCAATACTAACGCCACCCATCGCCCCTGAAACTGGCATCAATGTATTATGGAGTTCAACACCAAATGATTGGGCATGCACTTCTGAGACACAGAAGATTGCAAGAGCCATGACTGACAGGATGCTAGCAATAGATAGAATTCGAGTACGCATGACTTGGGATCCAGTTTGCTGGTGGATGACACAAAAGCAGCGACAAAGTCGCAGCAACAGGCATAACCGTAACAATCGGCAAACTCTGCTATTTGCCCTTAGAGAGACGGGGCTTGCCGTTAAACAGAACTTAGGCGACCCAAATTAAGGCGTTTCAGAATTCGCTATGCAGAGTTTTAACGAAAGTGCTGCCTTGGTTCTCAGTGCATCTTCATCCTCCTACCGCTGGAGGCATTTAAATTGAGTTTGTTTTTTAGTCCCGGAAGGGACGACGTCATCTAGCCTGGTGGCTTTAGCCCCAGGAAAAATGGAAATAAAAACAGCAAAACCCCAGAGGGGTGACGTCGATTTAAAACACCAGTATTGAATCCACTCTACAAGAACTCTACGACCAGAAACCCAGCCATCGATGGTTCATTCGACGTCGTCCCTTCCGGGACTTTCTTGGATTTGGATTCTACCCCTGGGGATGAATCCCCAGGCTAGGTGACTGCGTCCCTAACGGGACTCAAAAGACTTGTGAACCATCGTTGTCTATTTGCGAAAACTCAGAACACGAAAATTGAAAAAGCACTAGTTGTCTGAATAAACTCGCGTGCTTTCTTCTTTGGTAATCGGCTGCGTAAAGTCGTCGCTGGAGACCATGACTTTGATGCGTTGATCTCCGGCAGTTAAGCCTTTGGCTGAAATTTTAAATACGGCATCCGCTTTGGGTGCCAGTTGAGCCAGTGGTGTGAACACAATTTCCTGTGGCGTTACTTGCCCTTGAGTGGCTCCAGCGGCATCGAGCCCTTGCATGCCTGCTGGCAACACGGCCTTCACTAGAATATTGGTTGCCGTTTTTGAACCTTGATTGACGACGCGAATTTCATACACGGTATCTTTGCCAATTTCGATAGGATCGGCTTTGTCGATCACTTCAAAGAAGATGGCGGCGAGACCTTCGACTTGAACCAATTTTTCATATTGCGATTCAAGACCCATGCTGGCAGTTCCTTCGACGCGAAGTTTTTGCTCTCCGGTTTCAATCGGCATGGCCACTAATTCTACGCTGCCGCTTTGAGCAGGAGGCAACTCTTCCAAGTTCCAATACACTGCATGTTTGGCCGAGTCATATTGGCCAGCGTTGTTGGCTTCAATAAACTGCAAGCCTTTGGGTAAATACGTGACCAAGTCGATTTCTTTGGTAGGGGCAGTTCCTGGGTTGTTGACAGAAACGGTGTAAGTTGCAGGGCGTTCCAGGTATCGCTTATTTGGACCGTTAATCGTAACTTCTAGCTCAGGGGCAATCACTTGCACTTCGATTCTACTTTGGGTACTCAGGTTACCATCTCCGCGAACAGCAAGCACGTTCGAGACGAAGCCTGCTTGAGACGCTGTCATGACTAAATTCAACTGTCGACTTTCGCCGGGCTTCAACGTCCCAATTTCAAACTCTAATTCTGCTCCTGCCGGGTGTGTGAACCCCTGAGGCACGACTTCTTCTAAAATGACTCCGGTGGCAGGGCCTGTGCCGGGGTTCGAGAGCGTAATCGCAACAGTCACTTGATCGCCGATCAAGACCGTTCCTGGGGCCGATTGTTCAAGCGTCAATTCAGGCTTAGTGACTCTGGTTTTCACGGAAGCAACCGCAGCAAACGAAACCGAAGCCACACTGCCGACATCGCCTTCGACTTCTGGAACTAATTGCATCACAATGGTTTTTTCTTCGCCAGGGGCAACCGTGCCAAGTTCCCAAACTAACGCGCCATCTGCGGCTTGCGTGGCAACAGGAATCGTAGCAATCAGTCGCGTTCCTTGCGGTACATAATCACGGACAACCACCTGCTGTGCATCTGCTTGGCCTACGTTTTTCAGTACAAGTTCAAACTTGGTCGCTTTGCCCACTTGAATTTCGGCAGGGGCGAATTTTTCTAAGGTTAAACTCGGGGTTTGAATTCCTTCTTGATCAATCGTGCCAGGTTGTCCATTACCTTGAGTCATGGTTGGAGCACGACTGGCAACCGAAGCAAGGGGCAAGGGATTTGGTTCGGTCATGGCAGGGCTTGTTGGAGGGTAAGTCGGCGTTGTGTCAGTGACACCGTAGCTAGGTGATGGTGTTCCGCTGCTGATAGGAGGCACAGGATTGGTTGAAAAACTTGACACTGGGGCTGGCGGGATACTTGAATCTGTGACCGCCTCGATGGCTTCTCCGGCAAGATTTGCAACTAGCGGAGCAATCGCCACTGCAACTGGAACTGCAACTGGAACTGAGGGTGTAACAATTGGAAGGAATCGACTACTGGGAGCAGGCGGAGTTGTTTCATTTTCATCAAACACATTCGGTGAAGTAACGCCCGTGTCAGATGGTAAGCTCCCACCAAGCTGAAAGTTCCCTGTTGAGGGCGTAGTTTCTTCGGCAGTCTCTGTTGCTGGAGGAATGGTTGGTGAAGAAAATCGATTTTCTGGCGTAGGAGGAGCTGTTGCAGTATCAGTTTCTGATGCGACTGGTGTTGCTGGCGTAGTAGCTGGGCCAAATTGACTAAATCGATTCGTTGTGGCAGCGGGGTCTGTGGCAGAAGCGGGATTGGTTAGCGGAACTGGAGCAAACTTGAATTGACTTGGTGCTTCCGTTACCCCATTTTCTGTTGTCGGAGTTCCGGTTGTTGAACCTGCTGTTGTTGAGGATTCATTATTGCCACGAATAATGGGCGGTACAGTGCCGGGGTTTGCAGGGTTCTCATGGCCTGTGTGCGAAGCGAGGAGTACTGTGTTCTTCAGGGCCGTTTCCTGATTGCTTCCGTCTGCGACCTGAGTAGGATCTCCCCCTTCGGCTGGCAGAACAGTTCCACCAGGGTTTGCGCTCTCTTCAGTTCCTGTGTCTGAACTTTTGAGTGATTGGGCAATTGCACCAACACCTAAAGCGACCACACAGCCAATGACCGACAAACGTACATAAAGATTTTTCATGGCATCCATGCCTAATTTCTTTCGTGCTAGAAGTGCTGAAAGCCTCGTGACTTTACAGACATTCACTTCATATAAAAATCGATTGGAGCGAGTGATATCAAATTTCAGCGATTCTCGAAAGATCAGTTCAAGCACGAGGGGGAATTCACCGACGTCGAGCAGTGCTAGCCACGATATGACGATAGTCGATTAGAGGCCAGAGCGTTTTCCATTTTGCCTCCCGCAGAAATAATCCAAGCACGAAGCGTAAGTTTTGAAGTTGCGCGGTTGTATATTTTGGGTGGCCGCGATGTTGGTTTTGGAGAACGCTGGCCACTCAATCACGCTTATTCAAAACGACGTCGGGGTCGACGCTAGTCGACTAGAGGTTAGAGAGGTTCCCATTATTGCCCTGTAAATCGAGCGTTTAATTAGTTTGCCGTTTCCAATTGAGTTCGGTGAATCTTGTCCGCTGTAGCCTCTGATGGCCTACGGCCACACCGACGACGTTCCGAAAACGGTTGATCCTGAAGCATAGCGAACTCCGGAATCGTCGGCGGTGCTACACGATGACAATGCGTTCGGAACACCGTGATATTAAAAATACCCTAGCAGTGCTAGCAACGATAGCCGTGCCTTCCATCGACTCACTAAGGATTCACCATGTCGAGACTTCGTTGATTATGCCGTAGTAGAAGGAGAATATCTTAAAGATCAACGCAATAAGGATGACTCCCACGAGTGCCCATACGAGTAGCCCTCCCAAGATGGCGATGTAGTTGAGTGCCTGTTTTGCCTGGGCTTGATACTGCTTGGCGATGACAGACATCGACTCGGTAATCTTCCCACTAATTTCGCCCGCTTCAATCGCATCAAGAAACTCATCGGGAAACGCATGCGTTTCACGTAACACCCAATGAAGTTCTCCCCCTTCAAGTAACTCTTTATCTATCTGATCCGCATGACGAATAAAAAATTGATTGTGCGTTGCATTCAATGCTAATCGCAATGCTCGTCGGACTTCCATTCCTCCGGCGTAAGTGAGCGACAAGACCCAAGACATTTTCGATAAGGCAATCGTTTTCAGTGCTGTGCCTATCAAGGGAACATGAAGTATCAATGCGCCTAATTGCAAAAAACGGAAGAACCCACGACTGACGATTTGATAAAACAGCGTCAGCCCTACCCCAATGGCGACGATGAAGGCCAGATAAATCAGCACTCCACTGCCGCCGAATAACCCCAATCCCAGAACATCGATTTTTTGCCCAGTCATCTCGGAAACCACGCCCATCGCAAAAATGAGAATGCCGATGATGATGATCGATGCAAATAATTGAAGCATCGGCCAGGCAATACCGGCTAAAAAAGTTCGCCGCAATTGCATACTGTGTTCATATTGCTCGGCAAGCTGCTTCATAATGACATCCAGATGCCCCGTTTCGACCCCGAGCCCCACCATTTCTCGAAAGACCTCTGGGAAATAATCGCCGGTGGTCTTCAAAGCATCTTTTAAGGAATTACCCCGCTCAATCGATTCCGATAGATAATACAGGAGTCTGCGTGCTGATCCGCGTGCGCGGCGATGTTCATCGGCCCAAATTTTGCGTTCATCAATGCCGGCTTCAAGTTGGTTCCCTACCCGATGGCAGAGCTGAACTAGTTTTTTTGTGCTGATACGTGGAGAGAAAAACATCGGAACTTTCGTCTAGGTCAAGAGATACGCCCATCTAACAGCATAATGGCTAAGATAGGGCTCCTGCAAGTATTCGGTGAAAATCTATCACTGCCCTACCAGTCAATCAGGCCGAAATTTGCTAAAATCGGTGTTTTGCGGCTTTCATTGTCAGATAGGGTTTATGCCTAAATACGATACGATTGCGATTTACGGGGTTGGATTGATCGGCGGATCAATTGGTCTCGCTCTGCGCAATGGTAAATTGGCAAGCCGTGTCATTGGCATTGGCCGAAGAGAATCGACCCTCCAACAAGCCGCAGATTGTGGTGCCATTGATGAATTCACCTTGGATTTGGCAGCCGGAGTGGCTGAAGCCGAGATCATTGTGGTTTGCTCCCCAGTTCAATTAATAGCCGAGCACGTACTGGCCGTTTCACAAAACTGCCGGGCCGATGCCCTGATCACCGATGCCGGAAGCACGAAACAACGGATTGTTGCACAGTTGGCCAGCGGAACACCGGTTCCGCAGTTCATTGGCAGTCATCCATTGGCTGGCAGTGATAAAAGTGGTGCCGAAAATGCCCGAGCCGATTTGTTCAGCGGTTGCACAACGATTGTAACGCCAACGGAAAAGTCAAACGAACAACAACTGGCCGCACTCACCCAATTTTGGGAAGCCATCGGCTGTACCGTAAAACAGATGAGCCCTGCCGAGCATGACAAGGCCTTGGCGCTCACCAGCCATTTGCCGCATGTGATTGCCAGCCTGTTGGCCGCCAGCACGCCGGAAGAATTACTGCCGCTGACCGCAACCGGTTGGGCAGACACAACGCGAATTGCCAAAGGAGACGTTCAACTTTGGCAACAAATACTCGATAGCAATCGAGAGCCCATGTTACAGGCACTCGATAATTTTGCAGCAATGTTTGGCGAATTTCGCCAAGCACTTGCCTCGGGCGACGATGCCCAATTCATTTCAATTTTAGACCAAGGGAAAAACCACCGTGACACTGTGGGAAGTTGATATCTATCCAGGTAGTGGACAAGTCGATCGTGCAGCAGAAGGCTTAAAGGCCGATGCAGCCGATCTTGGTTTAATGAACGATCTCCCAATTGCCGTAGCACACGGCTATTTGGTCGAGGGCGATTTTGATCAAACCGAAATTGAAAATCTGGCCGCCCGCTTGCTGGCCGACAACGTGGTCGAGCGCACCGTGGTTGCCCAAGTTGGCTGCGACAGTTTAGACAAATCACCCAATGGAAATGGCGCCAGCTTAGTTCACGTGCTGCCGATGCCCGGCGTGACTGATCCCGTGGCCCAAAGCGCGATGACCGCCATCAGCGACTTCGGCAAACCGGCCGCTGCCGTGCGAACCTTCCACAAATATTTCCTTGGCGATGAATCCAATTCACTCAGCGAACAGCAACTCGATACTTTATGCGATAAACTGTTGGCCAATGATTCTATCGAACAAGTCATCCGCGGACCCATCGACTTTGATCGCCTGACGTTTGGCACCCCTTACGAGTTTGAACCGCTAATCACGGCCATTCGAGAGTTAGACGACGATGGACTCAATCAACTCAGCAAGGATGGCCAACTCTATCTCACCTTGGTCGAAATGCAAACCATTCAAGCTTATTTCCAAAAGCTTGATCGTGACCCGACCGATGCCGAACTAGAATCGGTCGCCCAAACTTGGAGCGAACATTGCAGTCATAAAACACTAGCTGGGCGCATTGCCTACAAAGATGAAAACGGCGAACGTCACTTCGAGAACATGCTGAAAGAAACCATCTTCGCCGCCACGGTAGAAATCCGTAAACAGTTGGGCGACAAAGATTGGTGCGTCAGCGTTTTCCAAGACAACGCTGGAATCGTTCGCTTTACTGATAACTATAACTTGGTATTCAAAGTCGAAACCCACAATCATCCGTCCGCGTTGGAACCTTACGGTGGAGCCAACACCGGAATCGGCGGAGTCATCCGTGACCCGATGGGCACAGGCATGGGCGCCAAGCCAATCTGCAACACCGATGTCTTTTGCTTCGCCCCGCCAGAAACCGACGCCGAAAGCTTACCGCCAGGCACACTGCATCCTCGACGGGTGATGAAAGGCGTCGTCTCCGGCGTGCGTGATTACGGCAACCGCATGGGAATTCCTACGGTCAATGGAGCCGTTTATTTTGATAAACGCTACTTGGGTAATCCGCTGGTTTACTGTGGCAACGTAGGGCTGATTCCGCATGAAGAATCATTCGGCGATGCACACGATAACGACTTGATCATTGCCGTAGGTGGCCGTACTGGTCGTGATGGAATTCATGGAGCCACATTCAGTTCTGCCGAATTGACTTCAGAAAGTGAAACCCTCTCTGGCGGAGCCGTGCAAATCGGCAACGCCATTACCGAAAAGATGGTACTCGACGTTCTGCTAGAAGCCCGAGACAAAAAGTTGTTCAACGCCGTGACTGACTGCGGTGCCGGTGGGTTCTCTTCTGCCGTAGGCGAAATGGGCGAAAAAATCGGAGCCGAAGTTTGGCTCGACAAAGCCCCGCTGAAATACGATGGCCTGACATACACTGAAATCTGGATCAGCGAAGCCCAAGAACGCATGGTGCTCGCCGCTTCCGAAGAACAGTGGCCAGAGCTTGAAAAATTGTTTGCCGCTGAAGGCGTCGAAGCTGTCGCCATTGGCCGGTTCACCCCAACTGGGCGCTTGTGCCTAAAATATGGCGAAGCGACCGTTGCCGATCTGGACATGAAATTCCTGCACGATGGTCGACCGCCGATTGTACGTGAAGCGACTTACACGCCGAACCCTGTGACTCCGGTTGAATTGCCACCAGCCACTGGGGTCAACTACAACGAAGACTTGACCAACATCCTCGGTTCGCTCAACGTGGCCAGCAAGCATTGGGTCATTCGCCAGTACGATCACGAAGTGCAGGGTGGTAGTGTAATCAAACCACTAGTCGGAATTCAAAACGATGGACCAGGCGACGCGGCAGTCGTTCGTCCGCTGTTAGAATCACGTCGCGGCGTGGTCGTTTCGTGCGGTATGAATCCTCGCTATGGCGATCTCGACACGTACCACATGGCCACCAGTGCCATTGATGAAGCAATGCGAAATTGCGTCGCCGTAGGTGCCGATCCTTCCATGATCGCCATCCTCGATAACTTCTGCTGGGGCTACACCGACCGACCGGAAACGCTCGGCTCGCTCGTTCGCGCGGCCATTGCCTGCAATGACATGGCCGTAGCACTCGGCACGCCGTTTATCTCTGGCAAAGATAGCCTGAACAACGAGTTCAGTTATTTCGATGACAACGGAAAAAAACAAACCATCGCCATTCCCGCCTCGCTGTTAATCAGTGCGATGGGCCAAGTGGCCGATGTTTCGACTTGCGTTACGATGGACTTGAAGAACGCAGACAACTTGCTCTACGTTATCGGAACCACCCACAACGAACTCGGCGGTTCGCACTACACCATGCTGCAAGGCAACGACACCGGCGGGCACGTGCCTAAAGTCGATGTCCAACTGGCCAAGGCCACATTCGCCGCAGTCCACACGGCCATCTCCAGCGGAAACATCCGCTCTTGCCACGATCTCAGCGAAGGCGGCCTCGCCACTGCCGCAGCTGAAATGGCATTCGCCGGCGGACTCGGGGCCGAACTATCACTCGACAAAGTGCCGAGTAGCGAAGAGAATGCCCACGCAGCCGTGCTGTTGTTCTCCGAGTCCAACACGCGTTTCCTAGTCGAAGTCGAACCAACCAAAGCCGCAGCGTTTGAAGCGGCCCTAGCCAACATCCCCCACGCCCAAGTCGGCCAAGTCACCGATGGCAGTGAGGTGATTATTAGGCAACGTGGGAATTCGATGATTCGGGCTGGCATCAATGAACTAAAAGAAGCTTGGCAATCACCGCTGGATTGGTAGTTGAAGGATGTTTTTTGTTGAAACTGGTGAGATGGTGTGATAGGTTTAAGTTTCACTGATCCGTACTAGACCGTAAAAGTACGGCTTTTGGTTATTGCGGGCTAATTAGCTATTATGCGGCAAATCAGAACTGGAGAAATGCAATGAGTGCTCCTGCTTTCACAAGTTGTCCACGCTGCGGAGAGGAAATGCAAGACGGTTTAGCACTCAAAGCTGACGGTCTATCGTTTGTTGCATGCGAGAAACTTGAACGCTTTGCTTTTATCGACGAGGACGTATCAAAGGCTGGCATGAGGAAATACTTTCCCTGGAAGGCGGCGTATTTTGACTCATATCTTTGTCGTTCTTGCGAGTTGTACATAATAGATTTCAGCACAACGCTGAGTCGCGCCGAGGCAAAACAACTGATCAAATCACGGTCGGGAGAACAGCGGTCATCGGATGCCACATAGCCAGGGTGCCATTGCCTCGCTTGCGTGGCAATGTTTATTCAGGTAACGCATCGTACAACACGATTTAATTGTTGTCATGATCATTTCGTGATAGAATTCAACTAACTCGACGCATGCCTACGCCTGTTCGGCGAAGGCATGGCACCCAGGCCAGGAGGCAGTGTTGAAATTCGATTACGAGCAAGCAGTACGCAAATTCCGCAGTCACTACGAACGCGGGCTTATCACAAGTGAGGAACTAGACAGCCTACTCCAAATTGCGAAGACTCGAGAGGTCGCCCCTGCGTACGACACTTCTTCTCAGGATCTTCCTGACCGGAACAAAGAATCATGGATTGAGATCATTGCTTTCTACGAAGCCCTGCTGGATTCTGATTACTCTGATGTCGCTCCGCTCTTGCTTGATTTGGTCAGTCGTTTTGGTGCCACGCCCCGCGCCGAACGATTCCGCGCTGGGCAATCGTTGTGGCATTTGATGATTTCCACCGCCGCACAAAGGGGACTCAAGGATCACGAACCATTCGTGGCCGTTACGATCAATGACGACTTTCAATTCCAAATCGAGTACTGGGAGGGCTTCGGAAAACAATCGGACGATATCGCTATCTGTGATGCCACCACTGTGCTCGTAATACTGGATCAGTTTCTTTCGCGGTTATGGTCTGACACTCGCGGAAAGCACATCGCTCAATGATTGCCCCTGCTATGTCACCGCCCTATTCGTTTTTTGTTGTATCTACCCAATTGCTGTGTTACATTTAAGCTTCACTGATCCGTAATGGTGCGGTATTTGGTTGTTGTATTTTTGCGGACTAATATCTGCTAGGGCATCAGGTGAATCGTGCGAGATACGAGGTTGGAAGAGTTCAAGAGAATTGAGTATCTTCTCTATGGAATTAACTATGAGGTGTGGCTCAACCTCTATGGACCTGCCGATGGCGATCTGGGTTTAGACGATGCTCTCAAGAGCTTAATATCTAAAAACTGTGAGCTATCGGGAGTAGTTCCTTCCTCCCCAAAGGAAGCCATATCAGAAATTATGGATATGGTTTTATATAAAGGTGATATTGGCTCAGGCCCTTTAGAACTCGAATCTAAAAAGGCCGAAATCACTGAGTTAATGAATAAAGTGTTTTCAAGTATCGACATCGAAAACGCAGGCATGGTTGTAGAGTTTGGGTTTAAAAATGGTCATCCTGCTTATCCAGTTTTTTGGGATTTTGCATATGACATTCACTCAAATGGTCAGCGCTGGATATTTATTGGTTCTAGTAGTGACTAGCTCTAACAAAGCGACAGGTGCAACTGGCTTCGCCAGTGTGGTGTACCATTGAAGTTTGAATCACGATTCAACCAAACTTAACCACCGGTCATATTCCCCAAAAAACCCGTCTGGTGCGGCCAACATAACCTTTGGTTAAATATATGACCGCGGTTAAATCGCATCTTCACACGTTTCAAACCGGTCAAAACAACCAGCTTTCCCCCCGGTAGGAAATCGTAGGATGGCTGATCTCCAGCCGTTTGTTTGTGCGGTATCAATCATCATCAGCGAACCCTTCATCCAAAAACTACCCATTCTCTTCGCCAAGAAGTCGCAACCGATTTGATGTGTGAAACGCGATTGAAGGCAAACCGCAGAAACAGGCGGCTGGCCTTTCGGCAGCCACCCTACAAAACTGATCCATCGCTCTGGTCCAATGTACAAAACATTTGTAAGGCACCCAAGCAACTATTTTCTTCATTCAGTTCCTGCCACGAAAAGAATGTAAACAAAATCGTTCGTGGTTTTCGTCTGTTTCGTGGCTAATTTTCTCCCCACTGCCTCTCTCGCCGAGTGTCACTGGCTCTTTGCCAGTGAGAATTTCGTATCGATTCGTCAATTTAATTTATGTTAGCTCAACGGACCAACTTGTGCTAAACTCTACATGATCTGTGATCAAATGTTACACATACTGGCAGATAGCCAGTGGCACCCGGCGTTCTTTCTTGAGCCTGAAGAGATGAGCTCTGCGCTGCGACTGCCCTACTTTTTTGTTACCGCTAACTCAATCTATGGAGAAATTTGATGAATATGAATAAGAATAAATGTTGTGGATTTGGAATTATCGTGATGGGCGTTGTCGGATTGGCAGCATCAAATCTGCTGCTTGGAAGTGCCGCTGATGTCCGTGCCGAGTCACCATCTGAGACCAAAAACACAGTGCAACCGGTTGAAGACAGTATGCACGAGTTCATGGAATACGTTTTTCAACCACCATACAAACGGCTCAAAGTGGCAATGGCGTCGGAGCCGACAGACAACAACACATGGAAAGCAATTAAGTCCGACGCTTTGATTTTGGCCGAAGGCGGAAACCTGTTGCTGATTCGCAAGCCCAAGGAGCACGCCGATGAGTGGACTCAGCACTCGGTCTCAGTTCGGGAACTTGGCGGCAAATTCTACCAAGCGGCCAGAAAGAAAGATTACAAATCGGCTCGACAGCACTACGCCTCGATGTTGATGAAGTGCAACAGTTGCCACGACAAGTTTGCCGATGGCAAATACCAACTGAAACCATAAGTCATTCGCCCTGCGAATTTCAGCAACGGAAAAAATAACCGCACGTTTCTGATCGTCGCCACTGGCGATGGGGTCAGAACGTGCGGTTTTTCGTAAATGGATCAGGATGGATGATCTACACCGAACCCACGAAAAGAATGTAAACAAAATCGTTCGTGGATTTCGTGTATTTCGTGGCTAGATTTGTCCCCTCTGCATCTCTACGCCAAGGCCCAATTTCAATCCCCAATTACACTTCACACTGGCGAAGCCAGTGGCACCCGAAAAGTGCTGTTGGTTGTGTTGGTTTTTTGTCTGTGTAGCAAGGAAGCATTTTATGGTTTTTGTTGAAAACGTCTTGATGGTGTGATACATTGAAATTCTCTTAACCGTATTATCCTGCAGGAGTGAACTAAGCATGCTACGTTTCCCGTTTTTGGCAATTCTATTTGCGGTTGGTTCTTCGATCTCGGTAGCGAAAGAACCAAGCGATACCAACTACGACGAGACAAAAGTTCCGGCGTACGAACTTCCAGATGCCTTGATCAACAATGCGGGCCAGCCGGTAGGGCGAGACGCATGGGTAGCGTCTCGTCGGGCAGAAGTGCAGCGTCTATTTGAAGATTCGGTCTATGGAAAAACGCCAACACGAAAACTGGCGGTAACGTACCAAGTGCTTGATAACGATCCCAAGGCACTCGGCGGGCGGGCAACACGCAAACAAATTGCCGCATTCTTTGGCGACCAGAAGTATCGGCTCGACATCTTGTTGTACATTCCCAATAAACCCAAGAAGCC